>NZ_CP107985.1:4026750-4336500 GCF_036108815.1 Streptomyces sp. NBC_00353
CCAGGCGGGCACATGGTGGCCGCCGATCTCCACGCTCTCCGGCACCAGCCCGCGCCTGCTGCACTCGCGGCCGAACGCGGCGATGGCCCGCGGGTGGGCGAGGAACAGCTTCGATCCGCGGCGGCGCGACAGCAGTTCGTCCATGTCGTCGGGGCCGGGCACGCCGTCGTGCGGCTGGAGGCGCTGGTCGTAGTCGCAGTTGTTGAGGAGACCGAACTCCCGGTTGTTGATGAGCTCGTGCTCCTGGCGCTCGCGGAGCGCCTCGACCGTGAGCCGCAGCTGCTGCTCGGTCTGGTTCATCGGTTGGTTGTAGAGGTCGGCGACCCTGCTGTGGACCTTCAGCACGGTCTGGGCGACGCTCAACTCGTACTCGCGCGGCGCCGATTCGTAGTCGACGAACGTGTGCGGGACGACCGCCTCGCCGACATGGCCGGCGGAGAGGTCGATCTCCGCCTCGCCGTACTTGTTGGTGCGCTGGTGCGGGATGTTGAGCAGCCCGGCGAGATGCGCGCGGAGCGAGTCCGCCCGCTCGGCGAGGTTGAGCACATCCGCCCGCCGCAGCGTGAGCACCGTGCACGCGGTGACGGCGCGGGCCGTGTACTCCCAGACTGCGTCGCCCTCGATCAAGGAGTGGTCGCCGAAGTACGCCCCGTCGGCGTGCACCCCGAGCACCGCCTCGTCGCCGTAGGGGCCGGTGCCGACCTTCTCGACCTTGCCGTGCGCCAGCAGGAAGACCCGGTCCGCGGACTCCCCGGAGGCGGCGATCACCTGCCCCGCGGCGATCTCGCGCTGCTCGCACCGCCGGGCCAGCTCGGCGAGCACCTCCTCGTCGCCGAAGTCCCGCAGGGCGGGCAGTTCACCGAGCTCCGCGGGGATCACCGTGACCCGGTCACCGGTCTGCACGAACGTCACCCGGCCGTCTCCGACCGAGTAACTCAGCCGGCGGTTCACCCGGTATGTGCCGCCCTGCACCTGCACCCACGGAAGCATGCGCAGCAGCCACCGCGAGGTGATCTCCTGCATCTGCGGAGCGGACTTGGTGGTCGTCGCGAGGTTCCGCGCAGCCGCCGTGCCCAGACTCTGCTGCGGTGTCTGCGTGTTCTGAACCTCTTCACCAACGGACATCTGACGTCCTCTCGATCATCGGCTGACCTGCGAGAAGGAGCCTTTCAGCGTGGGGACGCAGCACGCTATTACACAAAAGAGTGTGACTAATCGGTCTTTGGGCTGGGCACGACGTCGAGCGATGTCCACACCCGTTTTTAATTTGCATCCTCAATGCAAGTTATCTACGCTGACCACCATGCGGCTGACGAGATTCACCGACGTGGCGCTGCGCGTACTGATGCGCCTCGCCGTCGTGGAGAACGAGGACCCGCCGACCACCCGGGAGGTGGCGGCGACCATGCAGGTGCCGTACACCCACACCGCCAAGGTGGTCGCCCGGCTGCAGCACCTCGGCCTGATCGAGGCGCGGCGGGGCCGCGGCGGTGGACTCACCCTCACCGCAGCCGGCCGGTCCGCCTCGATCGGCGGACTCGTCCGCGAGCTCGAAGGGCCCGGCGATGTCGTCGAGTGCGAGGGCAGCACCCCCTGCCCGCTGCGCTCGGCCTGCCGGCTGCGCGGCGCCCTGCGCCGGGCGGAGGAGGCCTTCTACGCCTCGCTCGATCCGATCACCGTCGCCGAACTCGTCACCTCCCCCACCGGTCCCCTGCTGATCGGCATCAGCGGTGGCCGCCCGGCCGCCGACTGAACCACCACATCCCCACCGGGCGAATTCCGCTGCCCAAAAATACGAATCTCAGATACCAATTCAACCCTGAGGAGTCAGCCCGATGCTCTCCGAGCCGTCGACCGCCACCGTCCGTGCCACCCTCCCCGCCGTCGGCGCGGCCATCGGCGACATCGCCGATCTCTTCTACCGGAAGCTGTTCGACGCCCACCCCGAGCTGCTGCGCGACCTCTTCAACCGCGGCAACCAGGCGTCCGGCGCCCAGCGCCAGGCCCTCGCGGGGTCCATCGCCGCCTTCGCGACCCAGCTGGTCGAGCACCCGGACACCCGCCCCGACGTGATGCTCGGCCGGATCGCCCACAAGCACGCCTCGCTCGGCGTGACCGCCGCGCAGTACGACGTGGTGCACACCCATCTCTTCGCCGCCATCGCCGAGGTGCTCGGCGATGCGGTCACTCCGGAGGTCGCGGCCGCCTGGGACGAGGTGTACTGGCTGATGGCCAACGCCCTGATCGCCATCGAGGACCGGCTGTACGCACAGCAGGGGGTGGCCGCCGGTGACGTCTGGCGCGCGTGGGAGGTGACCGCCCGGACCGAGGAGACCGCGGATGTGGCCACCTTCCAGCTCCGCCCGGCCGACGGCGCCCCCGCCCCCGCCTTCCGCCCCGGCCAGTACGTCTCCGTTCAGGTGGAACTCCCCGACGGGGCACGCCAGATACGCCAGTACAGCCTTTCCTCGGCCCCGGACTCGCCGGTCCGTTCCATCACCGTCAAGCGGGTGCACGGCGGCGGCTCGCCCGACGGCGAGGTCTCGGCGCACCTGCACGCCCACACCCGGGCGGGCGACCGGCTGCGTGTCTCCGCCCCCTACGGCGACCTCGTCCTCGACGCCGTCGACGCCCCCCTGCTGCTGGCCTCCGCAGGTATCGGCTGCACCCCGATGCTGTCGATGCTGGACCACCTCGCGGCCACCGGCCACCGTGCGCCGGTCACCGTCGTGCACGGCGACCGCTCCCCCGCCGACCACGCCCTGCGCACCGACCACGAGCGGCTCACCGACAAACTCCCGGACGCCGCGGCGCACTTCTGGTACGAGAACCCGGAGCCCGGCCACCCGGCCGACCGCACCGGTCTGGTCGATCTGAGCGGCCTCACGGTCCCGTCCGGCACGCACGCGTACCTCTGCGGTCCGCTGCCCTTCATGCGGGCCGTCCGCACCCAGTTGCTGGCCAAGGGCGTCCCGGCGGCCGACATCCACTACGAGGTGTTCGGCCCCGATCTGTGGCTCGCCCAGGACTGAACCTGACCGGATGCTCGCGGGATTGACCGGATCTGCTCGCACACCGCCCGAACAACGCGCCGGGGGATGGCCCGGAGCACGGCGCTCCGATACAAGCGGTGTACGGACTCACTCCCCCCACGCCCCGAAGGAGTCGGCCATGTCCACCCCCATGTCCGCGAGCGCCTTCCTCGAAGCCCTCAGGAACGAAGGACTCACCGTCGTCCAGGTTGGCGACTGGCGTACGCACAACCGCAATCACAAGGGCCCCTGGGGCCCCGTGAACGGCGTGATGATCCACCACACGGTCACCAGCGGTACCGCGGCCACCGTCCGGATCTGCCGCGACGGCTACCCGGAGCTCCCCGGCCCGTTGTGTCACGGCGTGATCGCCAAGGACGGCCGGATCCACCTCGTCGGCTACGGCCGTACGAACCACGCCGGCCTCGGCGACGACGACGTCCTGCGCGCCGTCGTCGCCGAGAAGCGCCTCCCGCCGGACAACGAGGCCAACACCGACGGCAACAGGCACTTCTACGGTTTCGAGTGCGAGAACCTCGGCGACGGCAAGGACCCCTGGCCCGACGCCCAGCTCGAAGCCGTCGAGAAGGCCGCCGCCGCAGTCTGCCGCCATCACGGCTGGACGTCCCGCTCGGTCATCGGCCACAAGGAATGGCAGCCCGGGAAGGTCGACCCGCGCGGCTTCACGATGGAGTCCATGCGCACCCGGATACACGACCGGCTGAAGTAGCCGCACGCCCGCACCCACGCCACCAGGGCGACGGGGGCCGACCGGCAGACCGGGCGACAATGGGCGCATGCCCCGCGACCCATTCGACCTCTCCCGGCTGCAGCCGGTGCTCCCGTCACCCCTGCAACCGGTCGAGGACGAGCGCTTCGACCGGCACGGCATACGGCTGCTGCTCAAACGCGACGACCTGATCCACCCGGATCTGCCGGGCAACAAATGGCGCAAACTCGCCCCCAATCTGACGGCCGCCGCCGGGCGCACCGTGCTGACCTTCGGCGGCGCCTACTCCAATCATCTGCGCGCCACCGCCGCCGCCGGCCGGCTGCTCGGATTCCCCACCGTCGGCGTCGTACGCGGCGACGAACTGGCCGGCCGGCCGCTCAACCCGTCGCTGGCGCAGTGCGCGAACGACGGCATGCGTCTGCACTTCGTGGACCGTGCGACGTACCGCGCGAAGACCGATCCGGCGGTCCTGGAGGGGCTGCTGAGCGCCTACGGGGCGTGCAGCGTCGTCCCGGAGGGCGGCAGCAACGCCCTGGCCGCACAGGGCTGCACAGCGCTCGGGCGGGAGCTGCACGGCCTGGCCGATGTGGTCGCGGTGGCCTGCGGCACGGGCGGCACCCTCGCCGGTCTCGCCGCCGGCCTCGCACCGGGGCAGCGGGCACTCGGCGTCCCGGTGCTGCGCGGCGGCTTCCTGGGGGACGCGGTACGCGAGCTGCAGCGGGAGGCGTTCGGCGGGCCCGCCGGGGTGTGGTCCCTGGACGAACGTTTCGCCTTCGGCGGCTACGCCCGTACGACTCCGGAGCTGCACGCCTTCGCCGACGACTTCGAGGACCGGCACGGGCTGCCCGTCGAGCGGCTCTATGTCGCCAAACTGCTGTACGGGCTGACCGTGCTGGCCCAAGAGGGCGCGTTCGCCCCGGGGACCAGGCTCGTGGCGATGGTCACCGGTCAGCCCTGGGGCGCGTCGGACTCCTCGCGGTAGGCCGCCGCCTCCTCCAGGTCCAGCCGTCGCAGCAGGTTCCGCATCATCTCGTCGTCGATCCGCCGCTCGTCCCGCAGCCGTACGAAGACCGTGCGCTCGGCGTCGATCATTTCCCTGGCCAGCCGCCGGTAGGTGTCGTCGGCCGACTCCCCGGTCACCGGGTTGGCCGCGCCGAGCCGCTCCCACACGGCATTGCGACGGCGCTCCAGGACCGTACGCAGCCGGTCGGTGAGCGGTCCGGGCAGACAGTTGCGCGGATCGGTCAGCAACTCCTCCAGGCGCGCATCGGCAGCCGCGGACGCCTCGCTCTGGGCCTGCGCCTCGGCGAGGGTCTCCGCCTGCGCGTCGCGCCCCGGGAGCTTCAGGACCCGCACCAGGAGCGGCAGGGTGAGCCCTTGGACGACCAGGGTGCCGATGACGGTCGTGAAGGTCAGGAAGAGCACCAGGTTGCGGGCCGGGAAGTCCTCGCCGTTGGTCATCGCCACCGGGATGGAGAAAGCGATGGCGAGCGAGACGACGCCGCGCATCCCGGCCCAGCCGACGATCAGGGGCGAGGTCCAGTTGGTCTCGGTCTCGCGCTCCCTGATCCGCTTCGACAGCCACCGCGGCAGATAGGTGGCCGGGTAGACCCAGATGAAGCGGACCACGACGACGGCCAGGAACACGGCCACCGCGTACCGGAGGGCCTCCGCGACGGCATAGGTACCGAGCCCTTTCAGCACGAAGGGCAGCTGCAGTCCGATCAGCGCGAAGACCGCCGACTCCAGGATGAACGCGACCATCTTCCACACGGCCGCTTCCTGGAGCCGGGTCGCGAAGTCGACCTGCCAGGAGCGGTGCCCCAGATACAGCGCCACGACGACCACGGCGAGCACTCCGGAGGCATGCACGCGTTCCGCCGCCGCGTACGCCACGAAGGGGATGAGCAGCGACAGGGTGTTCTGCAGCAGGGCTTCCTTGAGGTGCGTACGGAGCCAGTGCAGCGGCACCATCAGCAGCAGACCGACCCCGACACCGCCGCCCGCCGCGAGGAGGAACTCGCCGATCCCGGCGCCCCAGCTGACGCCTTCGCCGACGGCGGCGGCCAGCACCACCTTGTAGGCGGTGATCGCCGTCGCGTCGTTCACCAGGGACTCGCCCTGCAGGATCGTCGTGACCCGGCTCGGCAGCCCGACCCGGCGGGCGATGGCGGCCGCCGTGACGGCGTCCGGCGGCGCGACGACGGCGCCCAGCACCAGTGCGGCCGTCAGCGGCAGGTCGGGTACCAGCCAGTAGGCCAGCCAGCCGACGGCGAAGGTGGCGAAGAGGACGTAGCCGACGGAGAGCAGGGCGATCGGCCGGACATTGGCGCGCAGATCGAGGTAGGAGCTGTCGACCGCGGCCGTGTAGAGCAACGGCGGCAACAGCAGCGGCAGCACGATGTGGGCGTCCAGGGTGTATGACGGCACGCCCGGCAGATAGGAGGCGAGCAGCCCCCCGGCGACCAGCAGCAGCGGGGCCGGCACCGGGGTGCGGCGGGCGGCCCCCGCGATGGCCGCACTGGCCGCGACAAGTGCCACCAGCGGCAATGCGTCCATCTCACCGTCCTCACATCCGTCGTAACCTGACAATCATGAGTGAGTGCCTGCACGTTCTCGAACTGCCGCGCCCCGAGCCCGCCCCGCTCAGCGCCACATGTCCCGAATGTCTTGCCGCGGGCACCCACCCCGTGCAACTGCGGCTCTGCCTGGTCTGCGGCCATGTCGGCTGCTGTGATTCGTCGCCTCTGCAGCACGCCACGGATCACTTCAAGACAACGGGCCATCCGGTCATGCGGAGCTACGAGGCGGGCGAGAGCTGGCGTTGGTGCTTCGAGGACGGTTCGATCGTCTGACGTGTGGGTACGTCAAACCGGCGCCTGTTGTTCGTAATTGACCGCCGCAGACCTCTAGCCACTGTGTGTACTCATGGGCTTACCATGAGTGACAGTCATGGGATGGGGTCCCGGCGACACGGCATCATGGATCGCGATAGCGTCGCCGGACCAAGAACCGAAGACGTACCGCATGGCTCCGGGGCACCCTTCCCGGAACCTCGAAAGAGTTTGTGCCACCTTGGAGGTGAGGGTGTCCCAGATCGCAGGCGAGCCCGGGAATCAGGACTTCGTGGAAGTCCGGCTGCCCGCTGCGGGTGCCTACCTGTCGGTGCTGCGTACGGCCACGGCCGGTCTCGCAGCGCGCTTGGACTTCACGCTCGACGAGATCGAGGATCTTCGCATCGCGGTCGACGAGGCCTGCGCGATTCTGCTCCAGCAGGCCGTGCCCGGCTCCGTCCTCAGCTGCGTGTTCCGACTCGTCGACGATTCTCTCGAGGTGACGGTCGCGGCCCCGACGACGGACGGCCGTGCCCCCGAGCGCGACACATTCGCCTGGACGGTGCTCTCCGCACTGGCCGGCAAGGTCGACTCCACGGTCGCCGACGACCGTACGGTCAGTATCAGCCTGTACAAACAGCGCGGCGCGGGACCCGGGCCGGCGTGAGCAACGGGAACGGGGACGGTCCTGTGCGGGACGAGACGATCCGACCAGGGGTGGTGCGACCAGCAGGCATCCCGGAGCAGCAGGCCCTGCCCCATCCGGAGGACGGGGCGGACGGGCCGGTGGTCCGTACGGTCGCGGTGGAGCAGGCGGAGCGGGCAGGCCAGATGAGCGAGCACGGACACCACGATCCACGTGACCGCAGTGGAGCGCGGGCACTCTTCATCGAGCTTCGGGAACTCCCCGACGGCTCGCCGGAGAAGGCCGAACTGCGCAACCGGCTGGTGCGGATGCACCTGCCGCTCGTGGAGCACCTGGCCCGCCGGTTCCGTAACCGCGGCGAGCCGCTGGACGATCTGACGCAGGTGGCCACGATCGGCCTGATCAAATCGGTGGACCGGTTCGACCCGGACCGCGGCGTCGAGTTCTCCACGTACGCGACACCGACCGTCGTGGGCGAGATCAAGCGGCACTTCCGCGACAAGGGCTGGGCGGTCCGGGTGCCGCGCCGGCTGCAGGAGCTGCGGCTCTCGCTCACCACGGCCACCGCGGAGCTCTCCCAGCAGCACGGCCGGTCGCCCACGGTCCATGAGCTGGCGGAGCGGCTGGGCATCTCCGAGGAAGAGGTCCTGGAGGGCCTGGAGTCGGCCAACGCCTACAGCACGCTCTCACTGGACGTCCCGGACACGGACGACGAGTCCCCGGCGGTCGCGGACACGCTGGGCTCCGAGGACGAGGCGCTGGAGGGCGTCGAGTACCGGGAGTCGCTGAAGCCTCTGCTGGAGGACCTGCCGCCGCGGGAGAAGCGCATCCTGCTGCTCCGGTTCTTCGGCAACATGACGCAGTCGCAGATCGCGCAGGAGGTCGGCATCTCCCAGATGCATGTCTCGCGCCTGCTGGCCCGCACGCTGGCGCAGCTGCGCGAACGACTGCTCGTCGAGGAGTAGCGGGCGTCGCGCGTCACGCCTCCGGCGTCGCGCGCGGACCCCGGATACCCAGCGCCTCCCTCGTCACCGGCCTGAACAACTGCACCAGCGCGGTCAGCGCCACCGCGGCGAGGACGATCCCCGCCGGGATCAGCGCACCATGGGAGCGCAGCAGCGTCCAGGCCACCGGCAGCGCCATGAGCTGCGTGATCAGCGCCGGGCCCCGGCTCCAGCTGCGCCGCAGCAGCAGTCCCCGCGCGGCGAGGAGCGGGATCAGGCCGAGCACGATCAGTGTGAGGCCGCCCATCTCCGCCTGCTCCGGACTGTCCGGCCGGCCGAGCAGGCCCATGACCAGCATGTAGACCCCGCCGAGTGCGAGCGCCGCCCCTTCGAGGGCGTTGAGTCCGGCCACGAGGGCGATCCTGGCCGGCTTCGTCGGCTCGGCCATGGGCGACGAGTGCGGCGTGTTCTGCTGAGTACTCACCCTTGCAGGTTGGCATCCCGGCGCCGCGAAAGCGAAGCCGGGGTCCGGATCGGAGCGCCGCGGTCCAGCCCACCGCACCCGGTCCGTCACTGAACGTGAAGACAATGGGTAAGGACTTCAGGCCGATACCACGCGGTAGGTAGGCTGGCCGTCATGCGTGCACTCCTTGTGGTCAATCCAGCTGCTACCACCACCAGTGCGCGGACCCGTGACGTGCTCATCCATGCGCTGGCCAGCGAGATGAAGCTGGAGGCGGTGACCACGGAGTACCGCGGGCACGCCCGGGACCTGGGGCGGCGGGCCGCCGACTCCGACGACATCGATCTCGTCGTGGCCCTCGGCGGCGACGGCACGGTCAACGAAGTCGTGAACGGCCTGCTCCACAACGGTCCCGACATAGACAATCTGCCGAGCCTCGCCGTGGTGCCCGGCGGCTCCACCAATGTCTTCGCGCGCGCTCTGGGCCTGCCCAACGATGCGGTGGAGGCGACCGGCGCGATCCTGGATGCGCTGGCCAACCGGACCGAACGCACGGTCGGCCTGGGACTGGCGGCCGGCACGCCCGGCACCGAGGACGAGTCGGTCCCCAAGCGCTGGTTCACTTTCTGTGCCGGTCTCGGTTTCGACGCGGGCGTGGTCGGCCGGGTCGAACAGAAGCGCGAGCGCGGCAAACGGTCGACGCATGCGCTGTACGTACGTCAGGTGGTCCGGCAGTTCCTGGACGAACCGCACCGGCGGCACGGAACGATCACGCTGGAAGCCCCTGGCGCGGACCCGGTCACCGATCTCGCGCTGTCCATAATCTCCAACACGGCCCCCTGGACCTACCTGGGGAATCGTCCGATGTACGCATCCCCGAAGGCTTCGTTCGACACCGCCCTGGATGTCCTCGGACTGAAGCGCCTCTCCACCCCCGCGGTCGCCCGGTACGGCACCCAGCTGCTCACTTCGAGCCCCGAGAAGGGTCCTCACGGCAAGCACGCTGTTTCACTTCACGACCTCACGGACTTCACCTTGCATTCAAAGGTTCCGCTGCCGTTCCAGATGGATGGTGACCACCTGGGCCTGCGTACCAGTGTGGCGTTCACAGGCGTACGCCGTGCACTGCGTGTGATTGTGTGAGCGGAAGGACTCAAAGTCCTTTAACTCGAACGTTTGGACTGGCCTCCACCCCATAGAAGTACGGCTGTGACCTAGCCGACACCGAGGAATCAAAAAAAAGTTTCCGGAAGGGGTTGTATCCGCCGCCGAGGTTTGCGAATCTCTACATGGCGATCGGGACGGCCCGCAACAACGGCCTCCACTGAGAGCCAGAACCCCTCCTCACTTCACAGGACCACAACCAGTTCATCTGGGCGTCGGCCCGTCACCTGTGGGGGGATTCGTGAAAGCGTTCACATTCACAAGCAACAGTATGCAATACCAAGGAGAGGTAGCAGCCATGGACTGGCGTCACAACGCCGTTTGTCGTGAGGAAGACCCCGAGCTGTTCTTCCCCATCGGCAACACCGGTCCTGCGCTGCTGCAGATCGAGGAAGCCAAGGCCGTCTGCCGTCGCTGCCCCGTCATGGAGCAGTGCCTGCAGTGGGCGCTCGAGTCCGGCCAGGACTCCGGCGTCTGGGGTGGCCTCAGCGAGGACGAGCGCCGCGCAATGAAGCGCCGCGCCGCTCGCAACCGGGCGCGTAACGCCAGCGCCTGATCCGACGCCACCGCTACGAGCCTCAGTCAGGCGGCGCGTACAGAGCGTACGCACCACCCCGCCCCCGAGTCGCAGCGCGCAGTACCCCCGAAGCGCACGCATGACCAGTGAGCCCGGACCGTCAACAACGGTCCGGGCTCACTGCTGTTCCCCCCGGGGAACAGCGCCGGCTACTTCTCCGCGCTGACCGGGATGTCGAGGACCACCTGGGTGCCGCGCCCGGGAGCCGGGACCATGCCGAACGAACCGCTCAACTCGCCCTCCACCAGTGTCCTTACGATCTGCAACCCCAGGTTGCCGGCGCGCTGCGGGTCGAACCCCTCCGGCAGTCCGCACCCGTCGTCCTGGACGGTGATCAGCAACCGGCCCTCGGCCGGGGAACCGCCGCGCACCGCGGAGACCTCCACCGTGCCGGTCTGGGCGACGGTGAACGCGTGCTCCAGCGCGTTCTGCAGCACCTCGGTGAGCACCATGGCCAGCGGAGTGGCCACTTCCGCATCGAGGATGCCGAAACGGCCCGTGCGACGGCAGGTGACCCTGCCCGGCGAGATCTCGGCCACCATCGCGATGACCCGGTCGGCGATCTCGTCGAACTCGACCCGCTCGTCCAGATTCTGGGACAGCGTCTCATGGACGATGGCGATCGAACCGACGCGCCGTACCGCCTCGTTGAGGGCCTCGCGGCCCTGCTCGGAATCCATCCGTCGGGCCTGCAGACGCAACAGGGCGGCCACGGTCTGGAGGTTGTTCTTCACCCGGTGGTGGATCTCCCGGATGGTGGCGTCCTTCGTGATCAACTCACGCTCGCGGCGGCGCAGTTCGGTCACGTCGCGGAGCAGGACCAGGGAGCCGATACGGACGCCCTTGGGCTTGAGCGGGATCGCCCGGAGCTGGATCACGCCGCCCGCGCACTCGACCTCGAACTCGCGGGGCGCGTAACCGCTGGCCACCTTGACCAGGGCCTCGTCCACCGGGCCGCGGGACGGGGCGAGTTCGGCGGTGGTCTCGCCGAGGTGGTGTCCGACCAGGTCGGAGGCGAGACCGAGGCGGTGGTATGCGGAGAGACCGTTGGGGCTGGCGTACTGGACGACGCCGTCGGCGTCGAGCCTGATCAGCCCGTCGCCGACACGCGGCGACGCATCCATGTCGACCTGCTGGCCGGGGAACGGGAAGGATCCGGCAGCGATCATCTGGGCCAGGTCCGAGGCCGACTGGAGGTAGGTGAGCTCCAGCCGGGACGGGGTGCGGACGGTCAGGAGGTTGGTGTTCCGGGCGATGACCCCGAGGACCCTGCCCTCACGGCGTACGGGGATGGACTCGACCCGTACCGGCACCTCCTCGCGCCACTCCGGGTCACCCTCGCGCACGATCCGGCCCTCGTCCAGCGCCGCGTCCAGCAGCGGACGGCGGCCGCGCGGCACCAGGTGGCCGACCATGTCGTCCTGGTAGGAGGTGGGGCCGGTGTTGGGCCGCATCTGGGCGACCGACACATAACGGGTCCCGTCGCGGGTGGGGACCCAGAGGACCAGGTCGGCGAAGGACAGGTCGGAGAGCAGCTGCCACTCCGAGACCAGCAGATGCAGCCACTCGAGGTCGGTGTCACTCAGGGCTGTGTGCTGGCGGACGAGGTCGTTCATGGAGGGCACGTGTGCGAGCGTACCTGTGGATACGCACTGGTTCCGAACCGAACGTCCAGCCCTTACGTGCGAGGGGGAAGGGGCCGGAAATTGCCGCGCTCCAACGGATGGACACGGGTGAATGGTCTAGTCCACAATGCACAAGACAGAGCTTCCACTCTCCCCGCACAGGAGAGTGGATCGAGGTGGCCGCGCTCTCTGCCCTGACTGCGACGGCACCTCTCCCCGGCCGGGGGCACCGCACACCGCCGGCCGAGTAACTCCGGGCTGCGGTGCCGGACGGGCTGAGGGTCCCGTCCTGGCGCCGCGGCCCGCGGGTGTTTCCGGCGATCGTTCCCGCCCGCGGGCGGCTCCGGGTTGTTGGTGACGGCCAGGGTGATCGCGCCGGCCTCACGGGCCGCCCGGGTGGAGGCCACCAGGTCGGGTGAGCCGCGCCGCACGCCGTGGTGGTCGACATCGATGTTTGGGCCGCAGGGCAGGCCGAGCCTGATCTCCAGCAGGTACTTGGCGTAGAGCGCGGCGTTGTCCGACGTGCCGCGCGCGGTGAGCAGGACAAGGCGCGGGTTCTTCGCCGCGATCCGGGCGGCCACCGGGCGGATTCCGGGGCCTCTCGGTCGAGGATGCGGCGCAGCACCTCGGGCTGCTCGGCCATCTCGCCGGACATGATGCGGCCCGGCTGCTCGCGCTCTCCGGCCCGATAGGTGGCGGACATGTCGCTGCCCTCCCTGGGGGTGCCTCGGTGCGTCCTGAGCGCCGTCCGGCCACGTCGACCACGGGGAGCGCGAGGGCCGCCAGCGGGCCGCGGCCGGACGCCGCGCGAATGGCACCCGAAAGTCACCGTCCGGCAGCCCGGCTCTGCTAAATTAGATCTCGATTGGTCTATACCACATGTCATCATCTTCTCAGATCGGCAGGCCCCGCGTGGAAGTTGTCATCGTCCCGGACGCCAAGGCAGGCGGCGAGCTCATCGCGGGGGCCATCGGCGCCCTGCTCGGCCGCAAGCCCGACGCACTTCTCGGCGTTGCCACCGGCTCGACCCCGCTGCCCATCTACCAGGCCCTGGCCGCCAAGGTCCGCTCCGGCGAGGTGGACGCTTCGCGCGCCCGCATCTGCCAGCTCGACGAGTACGTCGGCCTGCCGGCCGGCCACCCCGAGTCGTACCGCTCGGTGGTACTGCGCGAGGTCGTCGAACCGCTCGGCCTGTCCGAGGCGTCCTTCATGGGCCCCGACGGCACCGCCGAGGACGTCCAGGCGGCCTGCGAGGCGTACGACAAGGCACTTGCCGCGGCAGGCGGGGTGGACCTGCAGCTGCTCGGCATCGGCACCGACGGGCACATCGGTTTCAACGAGCCGTGCTCCTCGCTCGCGTCCCGCACCCGGATCAAGACGCTGACCCAGCAGACCCGGATCGACAACGCGCGCTTCTTCGACGACGACATCACCCAGGTGCCGCACCACGTGATCACGCAGGGCATCGGCACGATCCTGGAGTCGCGCCATCCGATCCTGCTGGCGACCGGCGAGGGCAAGGCCGAGGCGGTGGCACAGACCGTGGAGGGGCCGGTGGCGGCGTTCGTACCAGCGTCGGCGCTGCAGCTGCATCCGCATGCGACGGTGGTGGTGGACGAGGCGGCGGCGTCGAAGCTGAAGCTGGCGGACTACTTCCGCGCCACGTATGCGGCGAAGCCGCGGTGGCAGGGGATCTAGTTTTTTTCCGGATGCGGAAGGGCCGGGGCACCTTGGCGGTGTCCCGGCCCTTCTTCGTTGCTCGAACGCCGGACGGTTCGGCTCAGTCGCCGGACGCGGTCGGGTGGGGTGCTCCCGTGATGGCTTCCGCTGCTGCGACTCCGCAGACTCGTGCCGCTCCGTGGGTCGCTATGTACAGCGCTCCCCTCGGCTCCGCCTGCGGTACGCCCATCTCGACCACCACCGTGTCGGGACGCTCCGCCAGCAGCGTGGTGAGTGCCTGGCTCATCCACGCGTGCCGGTGGGCGTCACGGACGACCGCGACGATGCGCCGCTCCCCCGCGGCCCGCATCACCGAGGCCGCCGGCTCCTCGGTCTCGCCGCTGTACGTGTCGGTCGCGGTGCCGGGCAGGACCCGGGCCAGTTCGGCCGCGACGCCCCACGGGGTCTCGTCACCGACCGCTATGTTCGCGACGGGGGTGAACGCGGCCACGTACGCCGGCTCGGTGAGCGGTTCGGCGGCGCCGGTCACCTGCAGCGCGCGACGGGCGGCGACCAGGCCGATGTCGGACGCGATACCGGTGCCGGGCGCGGTCCCCTCCTGCGTCGCCGCGCCCGGCTCCGGGACAGCCCCCCGGGCCCGCTGCGTCCAGGACGCGAGGGCACGTACCCGTGCCGCCGCGTCGGCCAGCCGCTCCTCGGGCAGTTCGCCGGTCCGTACCGCCGCGACCAGCGCGTCGCGCAGCCGCAGCACGGTGGCCTCGTCCTCCAGCCCGCCGCCGACGCAGATCGCGTCGGCGCCCGCGGCGATCGCGAGGACGGAGCCGCGCTCGATTCCGTACGTCGCGGAGATGGCCTGCATCTCCATGCCGTCGGTGACGATCAGGCCGTCGTAGCCCAGCTCGTTGCGCAGCAGACCCGTGAGGATCTGCGGGCTCAGCGTCGCCGGGCGGTCCGGGTCGAGTGCGGGCAGCAGGATATGCGCGCTCATCACCGATCTGGAACCCGCTGCGATCGCCGCCCGGAAAGGCACCAGCTCACGGGCGTGCAGGGTGTCGAGGTCCACATCGATGCGGGGCAGCGCGTGGTGCGAGTCGACGGCGGTGTCGCCGTGTCCCGGAAAGTGCTTGGTGCAGGCGGCGACCCCGGCGGCCTGAAGGCCCTCGATGTACGCGGCGGTGTGCCGGGCGACGAGGTGCGGGTCGGCTCCGAACGACCGTACGCCGATGACCGGGTTGCCCGGATTCGAGTTGACGTCGGCGGACGGCGCCCAGTTGAGGTTGACGCCGCACTCGGCGAGCCGGCGGCCGAGCTCCTGCGCGACCGCACGGGTCAGCTCCAGGTCGTCGACGGCCCCGAGGGCGAGGTTGCCCGGGAAGGACGAGCCATGACGCACCTCCAGTCGGGTGACGTCACCGCCCTCCTCGTCGATCGCGACGAGCACGTCGTCCCGCTCGGCCCTGAGCTGGGCGGTGAGCGCGGCGAGCTGTTCCGGCGTCTCGATGTTGCGGCCGAACAGGCCGACGGATGAGAGGCCTTCACCGACGCGGCGCAGCAGCCAGTCGGGGGCGGTCGTACCACTGAACCCTGGCTGCAGGACGGCCAGGGCGTCGCGCGTGACGGTGTCCGTGGTGGAGGTGAAGGTGGTCATGGGGCGGCGTTATCCCTTCACTGCGCCGTCGGTAAGACCGCTGACGGCCTTGCGCTGCAAGTAGATGAAGAGGATCAGGATCGGTACGGCGAAGAGCGAGGAGGCGGCCATGGTCGCCCCCCAGTCGTCACCGAACGCGGTCTGGAACTGGGAGAGCCAGAGCGGCAGGGTCTGCGACTCGATGTCCTTGTTGAGGATGAGGACGAGCGGGAATTCGTTCCACGCGGTGATGAAGCCGAAGAGCGAGGTCGCCATCAGACCGGGGCCGAGCAACGGCAGGATCACCTTCATGAAGGCCTGCGGGCGGGTGCATCCGTCGACCATCGCGGACTCCTCCAGCTCCCTCGGCACCGAGGCGACGTAGCCGCGCAGCGTCAGGATGGTGAAGGGCAGGACCATCATCATGTAGAAGACCGTCAGCGGGACCAGGCTGTTGAGCATGTCCGCGTCGCGGACCAGCATGTAGATCGCGATGACCATGACTTCCCACGGCGCCATCTGCGCGATCATGAAGGTCAGCAGGATGCCGCGCCGGCCCTTGAAGCGCATGCGCGCCATCGCGAAGGACGCCAGCAGCGCGATCAGCAGCGAGGCAGCCACGGAGAGCACGGTGACGGTGAACGAGTTGCGGACCAGGGTCCAGAAGTGGTCCGCCGCGACGGCCTTCTCGAAGTGGTCGAAGGTGATGTCGGTGGGGAACCACACCGGGGTGTCGGTGATGATGTCGCCGGTCGGCTTGAAGGCCGTGCTGAACATCCAGTAGACGGGGAAGGCGAAGCCTATGAAGAGGACGACTGCCGTCGCGTTGGGCCAGATCCGGCCGATCAGTGAGCGCCTCACAGCTCGTCCTCCTCTTGCTTGAGTACGGTGCGCAGGTAGTAGCCGGTCATCGCCAGCAGAACGATGATCGTCAGGAACGAGATGGCCGAACCCATGCCGAAGTGCTGGTTGCCGACACCTTCGACGAAGGCGTAGACGGGCAGGGTCTCGGTGAGCCGGTCCGGGCCGCCGCCGTTGATCGCGAAGAGCTGGGCGAAGGACTTGAAGACCCAGATGACTTCGAGGAACGTGGTGGCCAGCAGGAACGGCTTGAGGAACGGGAACGTCACCGAGGTGAAGCTCTTCCAGGTTCCGGCGCCGTCGAGCGACGCGGCCTCGTACAGTTCCTTGGGGATCGTCGTCGACGCGGCGTACAGGTTGATCGCCACGAACGGGATGGACATCCAGACGATCACCAGGGTGACCAGCGAGAAGGTGGAGAACTGGGTGCTCGTCCAGTTGTAGTCGGCCATCGAGTGCCAGCCGAGGCTGTCGAGCACGTAGTTGACGACGCCGAAGCGCTGGGCGAACAGCCACTGGTAGACCGTGGTCGCGGCGATGATCGGCATGGCCCAGGCGAGCACGAGACCCAGCATGAGCAGCAGCCGCATCTTCTTGCCGAGGCGCGCGAGCAGCAGGCCGATCAGGGTCCCGAACACCATGATCAGGACAACGTTGGCCGCGGTGAAGAAGATCGAACGCTCGACGACCTTCCAGAAGTCCGAACTGCCGAGGACTTCGGAGTAGTTGTCGAAGCCGTTCCACTCGGTCAGGTGGAGGATCAGCTGGCGCGGGTTGAGGTTCTGGAACGACAGCATGCCGTTCTTGACCAGCGGATAGCCCAGGAGCACCGCCGTGACGAGCAGTGCGGGCAGGAGGAGCAGGTACGGGGCCGAGCCACCGACCCGCTTCTTGCTCGATGCGGCAGGGCCGCCGGGAGGCGCGTCATCCTTGCGGACACCGGCTGCCGGGACCGAGTCCACTTGTTCGGTCTGCACTGACATGCTCGCCATCTCTTCTTGGGCCGTACGGTCGAGTCACGCGGGAGCGCCGGGGGGCGGTCGTTGCCCGCCCCCCGGCGCGTGCGGTCAGCTCGTCTGCGAGAGACGCTTGTTGATCTCCGCCTCGACGGCCTTGGCGGCGTCGGCCGGGGACTTGCCGTTCAGAACCGCGGTCATGTAGCTCTTGATCGGGTTCGGCGCGTTCTCGACAGCGGCCCACTCGGGGATGAGCGGGGTGGTGCCACCACCGGCGGCGGCCGGGGCCGCGGCCTCGGCGGCGCCGTTGCCGGTCAGGTTGGAGTTGAGCGACTCCTTGTTCGGGATGACGCCGTTCTCCTTGGCCAGCTGGCCCTCGAACTGGTCGGACAGGGCGAGCTTCAGGAACTCCTTGGCGAGGTCCTGCTTCTTGCTGCCCGCGGCGACCGCGAAGTTGGAGCCACCGAGGAAGACACCCTCGGGCTTGTCGGCGGTCTCACCCGGGATGGTGAAGTAGCCGATGTCGCCCTCGATCTTCTTGTTGGCCGCGATGGCCGTGCCGGCCTCCCAGCCCATGCCGACGAAGGCACCGACGTTGCCCTTGGCGAAGACCTCGGCCTGCTGCGGGGTCGCCTCGTCCTTGTCCTTGGGAGCCTTGGAGTAGGACTGGTACTTCTTGTAGAGCTCCATGGCCGCGGCGACCTTGGGGTCGGAGAGGTTGGAGACGTACTTGTCGCCTTCCTTCTTCACCAGGTCCGCGCCCTGACCGATGGTCAGACCGTCGAAGAAGTACCAGTTCTGGCCGGGCAGGTAGATCGGCTCGGCCTTGCCCTTCTTCTTGATGGCGTCGAGGTCCTTGAAGAACTCGTCGCGCGTCTTCGGGGTGTCCTTGATGCCGGCGTCGGCCCAGACCTTCTTGTTGTAGATGACGACGCGGTTGGCGAAGTACCACGGGGCGGCGTACTGCTTGCCGTCGAAGACCGAGGACTTGTTGAGCGCGTCGACCCAGTCGCCGCCGATCTCCTGCTTGAGGTCGCTCAGGTCGGCGAGGCCACCGGTGGCCGCGTACGCCGGGGTCTGGGTGTTGCCGACCTCGATGACGTCCGGCGGGGTCGACTCGGAGAGGGCCGTCGTGATCTTCTGCTGGATGCCGTCCCACTTCTGGGTCTGGAACTTCAGCGTGGCGCCGGTCTTCTTCTTGAAGGCCGCGGTCAGGTCCTTGGTCCAGCCGGGAGGCGTGGAGCCGTCCATGGCCCAGACGGTCAGCGTCTGGCCCTTGTAGCTGTCGGGGCCGGTCTTCTTGCCACTGTCGCCCTTGCCGTCGTCCGAGCCACAGGCAGTGGCACCGGCCATGAGAGCTACGACACCAATGGCCGCGATGAGTCCGCGCTTCACGACACCCTCCTCAGGGATGCAAGAGAATTCCCCCCACCACCCGAGATCGCCGTCCGTCGCACAACCTCATACGACGGGTACTGCCCGTGGGGCTGGGACCTGGTCTTTAATGGTTTAGACCAGTACCGGGAGCTTGGCCTAGACCTTTAGGGGTGTCAAGGGTGTATAAGAAGTGCACTCGCGTCCGTTATAGGACCGACACCTGAGGGAGGGCGACGAGCCGTGACCGGACCGTGCCACCATGTGAGCCGCGACAGATGGAGGAGCCGGTGACGGCAGCAGCGCAGCAGTCGGGAAGGCGGGCGATGGGTGCCGACGGGGGCAGTTCGGAGAACGAGACGGGCGCGGGCACCGGTGCGGCCACGCGTACCGCCCGCGTGCCGAAGTACTACCGCCTCAAGCGCCATCTCCTCGACATGACGGACACCATGCCGCCCGGCACCCCCGTGCCGCCGGAGCGGACCCTGGCCGCCGAGTTCGACACCTCGCGCACGACCGTGCGCCAGGCGCTCCAGGAGCTGGTCGTCGAGGGCCGGCTGGAACGCATCCAGGGCAAGGGCACGTTCGTGGCCAAGCCGAAGGTCTCGCAGGCCCTGCAACTGACCTCGTACACGGAGGACATGCGCGCCCAGGGCCTGGAGCCGACCTCGCAGCTGCTGGACATCGGCTACGTGACGGCCGACGACACCCTCGCCGGACTGCTCGACATCACCACCGGCGGCCGGGTGCTGCGGATCGAGCGGCTGCGCCTGGCCAGCGGCGAACCGATGGCGATCGAGACCACCCATCTGTCGGCCAAACGCTTCCCCGCACTGCGCCGTTCACTTGTGAAGTACACCTCGCTCTACACAGCGCTGGCCGAGGTGTACGACGTGCGGCTGGCCGAGGCCGAGGAGACCATCGAGACCTCACTCGCCACCCCCCGCGAGGCCGGCCTGCTCGGGACGGACGTGGGCCTGCCGATGCTGATGCTGTCCCGTCACTCCCTGGACGGACAGGGCGAACCGGTGGAGTGGGTGCGGTCGGTGTACCGCGGCGACCGTTACAAGTTCGTGGCGCGTCTGAAGCGGCCGACCGACTGAGACGGCGGACCCCGGCTCCTGACCGGCCAACTTCCCGAATCGGGACGGAGCATCAGGAGTCGGACCCCCGGGCAGCATCCTCTCCCCCCGGTCCCGGCATACCGTTGCCGGACCGAAATGCGGACAGGGGGTGACGCTGGCCGGAACTCTCCCCTAGATTTCCTGCGCATTACAACAGGTGGTCAGCGAGGGGACGGAGTCGCCATATGCCAGAAGAAACAGACACGAAACCACCAACGGTCACACCTATGAGGGTGGTCATCGCCCTCTGCCTCATCGCGCCGTTCGTGGCGATGCTCTGGGTGGGTTCGTACGCGAAGGTGGACCCGACCTTCATCGGCATTCCGTTCTTCTACTGGTACCAGATGCTCTGGGTGCTGATCTCCACCGCGCTCACGATGGTCGCGTACAAGCTGTGGCAGCGTGACCAGCGCTCCCGCAAGGGGGGTGTTTCCGCATGAAGGACGGCGTGAACGGCGTCGCGCTCGGCGTCTTCATCTTCTTCTTCCTGGCCGTCACGGTCATCGGCTTCATGGCCGCGCGCTGGCGCAAGGCCGAGAACGAGGCCAGCCTCGACGAATGGGGGCTGGGCGGACGGTCGTTCGGCACCTGGGTCACCTGGTTCCTGCTCGGCGGCGACCTGTACACCGCGTACACCTTCGTCGCCGTCCCTGCCGCGATCTACGCGGCGGGCGCGGCCGGCTTCTTCGCGGTCCCGTACACCATCCTCGTGTACCCGCTGATCTTCACCTTCCTGCCGCGGCTGTGGTCGGTGTCGCACAAGCACGGGTACGTCACCACCTCGGACTTCGTCCGCGGCCGCTTCGGATCGAAGGGGCTCTCGCTGGCGGTCGCCGTCACCGGCATCCTCGCCACGATGCCGTACATCGCGCTCCAGCTCGTCGGTATCCAGGCGGTACTGGACGTGATGGGCGTCGGCGGCGGCGAGACCACGCACTGGTTCGTCAAGGACCTGCCGCTGCTGATCGCGTTCGCGGTGCTCGCCGCGTACACGTACTCCTCCGGGCTGCGGGCCCCCGCACTGATCGCGTTCGTCAAGGACGGCCTGATCTACCTGGTCATCGCGGTGGCGATCATCTACATCCCGATCAAGCTGGGCGGCTTCGACGACATCTTCGCCAAGGCCGGCGAGGCGTTCTCGCAGACCAACCCCGCAACCGGCAAGCCGCGCGGCGCGCTCGCGCCGGCCGACCCGGGCCAATGGGGCTACGCCACCCTGGCCCTGGGTTCGGCGCTCGCGCTCTTCATGTATCCGCACTCGATCACGGCGACGCTCTCCAGCCGCAGCCGTGACGTGATCCGGCGCAACACCACCATCCTGCCGCTGTACTCGCTGATGCTGGGCCTGCTGGCACTGCTCGGCTTCATGGCGATCGCCGCCGGGGTCAAGGTGCAGAACGGGCAGCTGGCGATCCCGCAGCTGTTCGAGAACATGTTCCCCGACTGGTTCGCCGGGGTGGCGTTCGCCGCGATCGGTATCGGCGCGCTGGTGCCCGCCGCGATCATGTCGATCGCAGCCGCCAACCTCTTCACCCGGAACATCTACAAGGACTTCCTGAAGCCCGACGCGACCCCGGCCCAGGAGACGAAGGTCTCCAAGCTGGTGTCGCTGCTGGTGAAGGTCGGTGCGCTCGCCTTCGTCCTCACGATGGACAAGACGGTCGCGATCAACTTCCAGCTGCTGGGCGGGATCTGGATCCTGCAGACGTTCCCGGCGCTGGTCGGCGGCCTGTTCACCCGGTGGTTCCACCGCTGGGCGCTGCTCGCCGGCTGGGCGGTCGGCATGGTCTACGGCACGCTCGCCGCGTACGGGGTGGCGAGCCCGACCCAGGCGCACTTCGGCGGCTCCTCGAAGGAGATCCCGGGGATCGGCGAGATCGGCTACATCGGCCTGACGGCGTTCGTACTGAACGTGGTGGTGACGGTGGTGCTGACGTTCGTCCTGAACGCGGTGAAGGCCCCGGCCGGAATCGACGAGACGTCACCGTCCGACTACACGGCGGACGCGGGCGACCCGGGCGTGAAGGTCGAACTCCCGTTGGCCAGGCCTGAGCCGGCCGGCTCCCCCGACGCGAGCCCGTCGACCAAGTAGGGTCTTTCGTTTGGATCAGGCCGGATCAGGGAGCGGGGTCCGGTGCGTGCAGCTGCAGGGCGGAGGAAGGAGCCCACGCGGAGCGAATGGGGTCTCCCCTGCTCGAGCGAAGCCGAGAGCTTGGGGAAAACCGACGACAACGCGGCAGATGTGCGTGCCAGACCCCGCGAGCCCCCCAGCCTGATCCAAGCGAGAGGCCCTAAGCCTGCACGCCAGTGATACATGTGGCCCGCCCGACGACGGAGGACAAATCCGTGGCCGGGCGGGCCACACCGGTTTCGGTCAGGAGCGGCACCCCTGGTGCCCCTGGGCGCGCACCCCGCGCCCCGCGCCCCGTACGGCAGACTTCCGCCATGGACATATCGATCAGGGCCGTCGACCCCAGCGAACACCACCTTCTCGGCGAGATCACCGCATTCGCGTACCTCGACGACGGCCTGCTCGACCTCGGTGCCGACGACCCGTATCTCGAACGACTCCGCGACGTGCCGCGCCGCGCCGCCGAGGCCGACGTGCTCGTCGCGGTCGGTGCCGACGGCCGGGTACTGGGCGGCGTGACATACGCACCGCCCGGCAACCCGTGGGCCGACATCGCCGGCCCCGACGAGGCCGAATTCCGGATGCTCGCCGTCGCGCCGGAGGCGCGTGGCCTCGGGGCGGGTGAGGCGCTCGTACGGGCCTGTATCGACCGCGCACGGGGTACGGACGGCGTCGCGCGGCTCGTCCTGTCGACGCAGCCGGCCATGCTCGGGGCGCACCGCATCTACCGTCGACTGGGCTTCGCACGGACTCCGGAGCGCGACTGGTATCCCATTCCAGGCCTCCAGCTGCTCACCTACAGCCTCACCCTGTGAACCGCGTACGACACAACATGTGGGGGCTGTCTCATCGGGCGGCCCCCACATGTATGCTCGTGCTCGCTGTCGCCGCAGGGAAATCCGGTGTGAATCCGGAACTGTCCCGCAACGGTGTGATCGGTGTACTTTTGCGCACCCTGTAAGTCCGAGGACCTGCCGACAGCGCGTCCGGCTCGACCGATCCGGACGCCCAGACGTCCGGGCCTCGCGGATGGGCCGGTGGACGCCGCACGGAGTGCTGCCCTCTTTTCCGGGCCCGCCTCTGCCCGGCTGCCCCGCTCCCCGCCCGGCCCCGAGCCGAGCGAGGGAGAGCACCACATGACCATCGCGCCAGCCGATCCGGCTTCAGTCGCCGAGTCCACGGGAACCGCGAACGACGGACCCGGGACCGCACTGCTGCGGACCCTGACCGACCTCACCGTCGATCTGCCCGACACCGACCCCGGTCGCGTCGCCGCAGCCGCGCTGCGCGGGCGCAACGCCCGGTCGGACGAAGCAGAGTTGCGTTCGCTGGCCACCGAGGCCGCCGCAGGTCTGATCTCCGAGGACCCCGCGTACTCCCGGCTCGCCGCCCGCCTCCTCACCCGCACCATCGCGGACGAGGCGGCCGGTCAGGGCGCGGTGTCCTTCTCCGCCTCGGTCTCCGTCGGCCACCGCGAAGGTCTGATCGCGGACCGCACGGCCGCGTTCGTGGCGCTCCACGCGGCCCGGCTCGACGCGCTGGTCGAGCAGTCGCTCGCCGACGGCGCCGACGACCGGTTCGGCTACTTCGGGCTGCGGACGCTGCACAGCCGCTATCTGCTGCGCCACCCGCACACCCGTCAGGTCATCGAGACGCCACAGCACTTCATGCTGCGGGTCGCGGCCGGTCTCGCCGAGGACGACTCGGCGCGCGCAGTGGACGAGGTCGCCTCGCTGTACGGCCTGATGAGCCGTCTCGACTACCTCCCGTCCTCCCCCACACTCTTCAACTCCGGCACCCGGCACCCGCAGATGTCCTCCTGCTATCTGCTGGACTCGCCGCTGGACGAGCTCGACTCGATCTACGACCGCTACCACCAGGTGGCACGGCTCTCCAAGCACGCGGGCGGCATCGGCCTCTCGTACTCCCGGATCCGCGCCCGCGGTTCGCTGATCCGCGGCACCAACGGGCACTCCAACGGCATCGTGCCGTTCCTGAAGACACTCGACGCCTCGGTCGCCGCGGTGAACCAGGGCGGCCGCCGCAAGGGCGCCGCCGCCGTCTACCTGGAGACGTGGCACGCGGACATCGAGGAGTTCCTGGAGCTGCGCGACAACACCGGTGAGGACCAGCGGCGTACGCACAACCTCAACCTGGCGCACTGGATCCCGGACGAGTTCATGCGCCGGGTCGACACGGACGGCGACTGGTCGCTGTTCTCGCCCGCTGACGTGCCCGAGCTGGTCGACCTGTGGGGCGACGAGTTCGACGCCGCGTACCGGGCCGCCGAGGCCAAGGGCCTGGCCCGCAAGTCGATGCCGGCGCGTGAGCTGTACGGCCGGATGATGCGGACCCTCGCGCAGACCGGCCAGGGCTGGATGACCTTCAAGGACGCCTCCAACCGGACCGCGAACCAGACCGCCGAGCCGGGCCGCGTCGTCCACTCGTCGAACCTGTGCACCGAGATCCTCGAAGTCACCGACGACGGCGAGACGGCCGTCTGCAACCTCGGTTCGGTCAATCTCGGGGCGTTCGTGGCCGACGGTGGGATCGACTGGGAGCGGCTGGACTCCACCGTCCGTACCGCCGTGACGTTCCTCGACCGGGTCGTCGACATCAACTTCTACCCGACCGAGCAGGCCGGCCGGTCCAACGCTCGCTGGCGCCCGGTGGGTCTGGGCGCGATGGGGCTCCAGGACGTCTTCTTCCAGCTGCGGCTGCCGTTCGACTCCCCCGAGGCCCGCGCGCTCTCCACGAAGATCTCCGAGCGGATCATGCTCGCCGCGTACGAGGCGTCCTGCGACCTCGCCGAGCGGTCCGGTCCGCTGCCCGCCTGGTCCGAGACGCGCGCCGCCCGCGGTGTGCTGCACCCCGACCACTACGCCACCGAGCTGACCTGGCCGGAGCGCTGGGAGGCGCTGCGCGCCCGGATCGCGAAGACCGGCATGCGCAACTCGCTGCTGCTGGCGATCGCGCCGACCGCCACGATCGCCTCGATCGCCGGGGTGTACGAGTGCATCGAGCCGCAGGTCTCCAACCTCTTCAAGCGCGAGACGCTCAGCGGTGAGTTCCTCCAGGTCAACGCGTATCTGGTGGATGAGCTGAAGAAGCTCGGCGTGTGGGACGCGCGGACCCGTGAGGCGCTGCGCGAGGCGAGCGGCTCGGTGCAGGGGTTCGCCTGGATCCCGGAGGACGTACGGGCGTTGTACCGCACGGCGTGGGAGATCCCGCAGCGCGGACTGATCGACATGGCGGCGGCGCGTACGCCGTTCCTCGACCAGAGCCAGTCACTGAACCTGTTCCTGGAGACGCCGACGATCGGCAAGCTCTCCTCGATGTACGCGTACGCCTGGAAGCAGGGGCTGAAGACGACGTACTACCTGCGCTCGCGCCCGGCGACCCGGATCGCCCGCGCGGCATCCGGCCGGGCCGCGGCCGCCGCCCCCATTCCCGTACAGCAGGCAGCGGCTCCCGACGCGGACGCGATCGCCTGCTCCCTCGAAAACCCCGAGTCCTGCGAGGCCTGCCAGTAATGAGCAACACCGAGAAGAACCTGCTCGACCCGGGCTTCGAACTGACCCTGCGACCCATGCGCTACCCGGACTTCTACGAGCGCTACCGCGATGCGATCAAGAACACCTGGACGGTCGAGGAGGTCGACCTCCACTCCGACGTGGCCGACCTCGCCAAGCTGTCCCCCGGCGAGCAGCACATGATCGGCCGGCTCGTCGCGTTCTTCGCGACCGGCGACTCGATCGTGTCGAACAACCTCGTGCTGACGCTGTACAAGCACATCAACTCCCCCGAGGCGCGGCTGTATCTGTCGCGGCAGCTCTTCGAGGAGGCCGTGCACGTCCAGTTCTATCTGACGCTGCTCGACACGTATCTGCCCGACCCGGATGACCGCTCGGCAGCCTTCGACGCGGTCGAGGAGATCCCGTCCATCCGCGAGAAGGCGCAGTTCTGCTTCAAGTGGATGGACTCGGTGGAGAAGATCGAGCGGCTGGAGACGAAGGCCGACCGCCGTCGCTTCCTGCTGAACCTGATCTGCTTCGCGGCGTGCATCGAGGGGCTGTTCTTCTACGGCGCGTTCGCGTACGTCTACTGGTTCCGCTCGCGCGGCCTGCTGCACGGTCTCGCCACAGGGACCAACTGGGTCTTCCGCGACGAGACGATGCATATGAACTTCGCGTTCGAGGTCGTGGACACCGTCCGCAAGGAGGAGCCCGACCTCTTCGACGACGAACTCCAGCAGCAGGTCACCGACATGCTGAAGGAGGCCGTCGACGCGGAGCTGCAGTTCGGCCGTGACCTGTGCGGCGACGGTCTGCCGGGCATGAACACCGAGTCGATGCGCGAGTACCTGCAGTGCGTGGCCGACCAGCGGCTCGCCCGGCTCGGCTTCCCGACGGTCTACGGCTCCGAGAACCCGTTCTCGTTCATGGAGTTGCAGGGTGTCCAGGAGCTGACGAACTTCTTCGAGCGCCGCCCGTCGGCGTACCAGGTGGCGGTGGAGGGCTCGGTCGCCTTCGACGACGACTTCTAGACCCTGACGCCGACCCGGGGATACGGGCGCCGCGTGGCCGTGACCGGCTGCGCGGCGCCTGCCGTTTCCGGGGGCTCCGCCCGCCGTTCGTGCTCTGCGGCGCGCAGCTCACGGTCGATCCGGCGCTCCCGTGCGAGCCCGATGAGTGCGGGCAGCAGAACGAGACCGAAAACTGCTGCTATGGCCAGGAAGTTCATGAATGTGTTCATGCCTCTACTGTCGTCCGCGCGGCCGCATTCCGGCAGTGGCAGGACTGCCACACAGCATCGAATTGCTGCCACACTGACGTCATGCTGAAGAATGTCGCCGCTCTCCTGCTGGACGAGGTCCACCCCTTCGAACTCGGCGTGCTGTGCGAGGTGTTCGGCCTCGACCGCAGCGACGAGGGTCTGCCGGTCCACGATTTCGCGGTGGTCTCCGCGGAAGGCCCGGTACTGCAGACCCATGCCGGATTCACCATCAGCACACCGCACGGACTCGACCGGCTGGAGGAGGCCGACCTCGTCGCCGTACCGGCCGGCAGTCACTTCATGGACCGGGAGTACCCCGAGGAGGTCCTGGACGCCCTGCGCCGCGCGGTGGACCGCGGGGCGCGCGTGCTGAGCGTCTGCTCCGGTGCGTACGTCCTCGGCGCGGCCGGGCTGCTGGACGGCCGCCGCTGCACCACCCACTGGCGCCACAGCACCGAGCTGGCCCGCCGCTTCCCGCGGGCCGTCGTCGAGCCCGATGTGCTGTACGTGGACGAGGGGTCGGTCATCACCTCGGCGGGCACCGCCGCCGGGATCGACGCCTGTCTGCATCTGGTCCGTCAGGCGCACGGCCCCGATGTCGCCAATGCCATCGCCCGCCGTATGGTGGTGCCGCCGCACCGGGACGGCGGCCAGGCACAGTACATCAAGCGCCCGCTGCCGCGCTCCGCGTGCGACACGGTCGGCGGGACGCTCGCCTGGATGGAGCGCCATCTCGACCAGGAGATGACCGTCGAGCAGCTCGCCGCCCAGGCGCACATGTCACCGCGCACGTTCGCACGCCGCTTCCAGCAGGAGACCGGCACCACCCCGTACCGCTGGCTGCTACGACAACGAGTCCTGCTGGCACAGCATTTGCTGGAGACCTCCGATGAAACGATGGACGTGATCGCCGGCCGAACCGGTTTCGGAAACGCCGCCGCGCTGCGTCATCAGTTCGTCAAGTCCCTCGGGACCACTCCGAATTCCTACCGCCGCACATTCCGTGGCCCGATGCCCGTCTCCGAAGCCGCCTGATCCACATCGGGCCTGACCTCCGATCATTCGTCCAACCATTTTCCACATCAGTCCATGGACCACGGGCCCCGCTGCCCGCAAGGGTCGGGCGCATGGACATGCGGATGGCAAGACGAAGGACCATCGGAGCCGTGGTGACGGCGCTCGCCGCCGCGCTGCTGCCCTGGCAGAGTGCGGCGGCCGAAGGCGGCTCGGCCGCCGCGGCCCCTCCCGAGGTGCTGCCCACGCTCCGCGAATGGCAGGGCGACCAGGGCGAGTTCACGCTCACCGATCGGGCCAGAATCGTGCTGGACGGGGTGCGGGACCGTCGTACGGCCGCCGACGCAGGCCGATTCGCCGGCGAACTGAACGGCAAGGCGTCGGTGTCACAGGGCCGCGCGGCCCGTTCCGGGGACATCGTGCTGCGCCAGGACCCGACCCAGAAGGGCGTGTTGGGCGCGGAAGGCTACCGGCTCACGGTCGGCGCCCGCATCACTGTCACCGCCGCCACCTCCACCGGCGTGTTCTACGGCACCCGGACCGTCCTCCAGCTGCTGAACGACGACGGCCGCGCCGCGCGGGGTTCGGCGACCGATGTACCCGCGTACCGCGAGCGCGGGGTCGGGGTCTGCGCCTGCTACATCAACATATCGACACAGTGGTTCGAGCGCTTGATGAAGGACATGGCGTCGCAGAAGCTCAACCAGCTGTGGATCGAGGCCAAGGTCAAAAGCGACACCGACCCGGCGTCGGCGTTCTGGGGCTACTACACCAAGCCGCAGGTCCGCACGCTGGTCGCGATGGCCAGGAAGTACCACATCGAGCTCGTGCCGGAGATCAACTCCCCCGGCCACATGGACACCTACCTGGAGAACCACCCGGAGCTCCAGCTCAAGGACCAGAACGGCGTCGCCTCCCCGCCCCGGCTCGACATCTCCCGGCCCGAGGCACTGGCGTACTACACCTCGATGGTCGACGAGGCGCTGAAGGTCTGGGACAGCCGCTACTGGCACATGGGCGCCGACGAGTACATGCTCGGCTCCTCCTACCCGAGCTACCCGCAGCTGCAGGCCGCGGCGACCGCGAAGTTCGGTGCGTCGGCGACCCCCGACGATCTCTTCACCGACTTCATCAACCAGGTCAACGCGCATGTGAAGGCGGACGGCAGGTCGCTGCGGATCTGGAACGACGGGCTCGTCGGCAAGAACGCCGTCGTCCCGCTGGACCGTGACATCACCGTCGAGCACTGGCTGAGCGGCGGCTCCATCCAGCAGCCGTCCTCGCTGCTCGCCGAGGGCCGGCCGGTCATGAACTCCGCCTACTCCCTCTACCTGGTGCGCGGCGGATTCACGATGCAGACCCAGAAGCTGTACGAGAGCGACTGGACGCCGTTGCGCTTCGAGGGGCAGACGCTGACCCAGGGGGCGGCGAACCTCACCGGCGCGAAGATCAGCCTGTGGCCGGACAGTGCGGCGGCCGAGACGGAGAACGAGGTGGAGACGAAGGTCTTCATGCCGCTGCGCTTCGTGGCGCAGGCGACCTGGGGCGGCCCGAAGCCGAGCCCGACGTACGCCGGTTTCGAGGCGCTCGCCCGGAAGATCGGTCACGCGCCGGGCTGGGAGAACACCGACCGCACGCCGCTCACCGACGGTACGTACCGGCTGACCACGGGCGCGAAGGCGCTGGCCCCCACGGCGGACGCGGGCGTGTCCCTGGTCAAGAACAGCGCGGCCTCCTGGGCGCTGACGGCGACCGCCGACGGGTACTACACGGTGCGGTCCACGGAGAACGGTCAGTGCCTGGACGCGGTGCGCGGCAAGAAGTATCTGGGCGCGCCGCTGGAGGTGGGGGCGGAGCTGTCGCTCGGGAACTGCTCGGCGACGGCGCGTACGCAGCGCTGGCAGCTGGACACCGGAGCGGGTGCGCTGACGCTGCGCAACGCGATCTCGCAGCTGCATCTGACGGAGCGGGCGTCGGACGGCGCCGCGGTGCAGACGACGGGCGCGACCCGGCTGACGGCGGGCGCCGCCTGACGAGCTCCGGCTGAGGGCGCCACCCGCCCGATGCCACCCGGCTGACGGCGCAAACCGCCCGACGCCGCACAGAACGGGGCCCCGCCCGCCGGATCACCTGACCGCCGGCGCGCGGGGTCCTTCCATGTCCGGGGTCGGATACCGCAGTTGGGCGCCGACCGGACGGGGCCTGCTCGGTGGAATCCGGAACGTCAGTCGTTCGGCACGATCTCGTAGCGCGGCGTGTTCTCCGCCATCTGCCTCAGCGCGTCCTTGCGGTCGCGCTTCGAGAGCCGGTCGATGTACAGGTAGCCGTACAGGTGGTCCGTCTCGTGCTGAAGGCAGCGCGCGAAGTAACCGTCGCCGCGGACCTTGATCGGGTTGCCCTTGGCGTCCTGTCCGCGCACCACCGCGTAGTCCGGGCGGGCCAGCGAGGCGTATGCCGTCGGGACGGAGAGGCAGCCCTCGTTGGAGTCGTCGAGGACGCGCTCCTCGGGCGGCAGCTCGTCCAGCACCGGGTTGCAGACGACGCCCACGTGCCGCACACCGTCGTCGTCCGGGCAGTCGTAGACGAAGACCTTGAGGTCCACGCCGATCTGGTTGGCGGCCAGGCCCACGCCCTCAGCCGTCTTCTGGCTGGCGAACATGTCGTCGATCAGCTGGGCCAGCTCGTCGTCGAACTCGGTGACGTCCTTGCACTCCTTGTGGAGCACCGGGTTACCCACGACCGTGATCGGCCGGGAGGTGCCACGCTCGCGGTACGCCGCCTCACGCGCCTCACAGTCCTCGGTGTCCACGACGAATCCTTCGTCGTCGACGCTGATCTGCTCGTCCGTCTCCTGCTGCGCCATGTCCGCCGTACGCCTTCCTCAAAACCCGAATCGATGCCCGTACAGCCTAACGGCCGGGCCGCGGACGCACGGCTCAGCAGACTTCTTCGAGATCCCGCCACTCACGGCTGTCCGGGCTGTCCGCCACCCAGCCGTCCAGCAATCCGCGGACCAGCCCCGCCGGCGCCGCTATCCCGCACTCGCGCTCGGGCACCCACAGCTCACCGGCGGTCCGGTGGCCCAGCGGGCCCGGATGGCCGGGCTCGCTGTGATCGTGCGGGTCGAGGTGCTCACCGTCGCCCTCGTCGCTCTCCATCCGGCTCTCCGAACAGGCCCGGCAGAGCAGCCGTACGGACGACGACCAGTCCTCGGCGGCGAACCCGGCATCGGACGCCAGCTGCTCGAGGGCGTCCCGGTCGTCCTCCGTGGCGGCTTCGAGAAGCACCACCCAGGTGGGTACGGGGGAGGGTGCCCACAGCTCGATCTCGTCGAACACGGGATACGAGGGGCCGGCCGCGGTCACGCGCTCGCCGTGCGGCACCCCGTCGTGCAGGACGACCTCGCCCCAGCGCCGCCCGGAGGACGGCAGCGGGATCGACAGCACTTCCATCCGCGCCGGGTCCAGCCTGCGGCCCCAGACGACCTCGGCCTCGCCCTCGGGCGACAGCCGTACGGCCGCGCTGCCGAGCTCCATGCCGGCCGGCTCGCTGTTGGCCGCCGCGGTGTGCTGGCCGCTGCCGGGTACCTTCAGGCCGTAGGCCTGCCAGGCGCGACGGGCCAGTGGCCAGTCCTGCAGTGCGGTGGCGGCGATCCCGACGTTCCACCAGTCCGGGGCGCCGGACTCCTTGTCGAGCAGCGCCACGGCCCGTAGGCCGGCCGCTCTCGCCTGTTCCCAGTCGTGCCGGAACTTGTGCAGCAGCGCCAGGTTGAACCACGACTCGGAGAGCCAGGGCTCCAGGTCCGCCGCCCGTGTCAGCAGTGCGCCCGCGTCCTCGTACCGGCCGTCGCCGATCAGCGTGAACGCGCGGTCCGTGGCCTGCCGCCAAGAGGCGGAGGGCCGATGCCGTACCTTCCCGAAGATCTTCACGATTCCCGCCTGTCCCGACTCGGACACCCTCGTTTTCCGGTCTTCTTCGCATCCAACCATGCCCAGCCGGACGCCCGCTCATTACCCATGGGTTACCCAGGCAGGACGGGGGTCAGACCGCCCCGGGCCAGCACGCGCGCGAGCGATTCCACGACCTCCGGCTGATAGTCGTGGCCGGTCCCGAGCCTGAGCTGTTCCAGTGCGTCGAGCGGCCCGCTGAGACCTTCCCCGCAGAGGTCGTCGTATGCGTTGACGGCCCGGACGATCCGGGCGGGCAGTGGCTGCTCGCGATACGGGTCGGCCTGCCGCTCCACCACGACGGCGATCTCGGTGTCCACCCCGGTCTGCCGGACGACGGCCCCGCCCAGCAGCGCGATCCGGCGCTGCTCGGCGGCGGGCAGCGGGGCGGTCGCCCCGTCGGGCACCGGATCGACGAGGGAGAGCTGCCCGATGTCGTGCATCAGGGCCGCGTACTCCAGCACGGTCAGCTCGGCCCCGGAGAGCCCCAGCTCGCGGCCGACGGCCGTGCAGAGCATCGCCACCCGGCGCGCATGCCCGTGCGGGGTGTAGCCGGCGATCTCGGTGGACCGGGCGAGCGAGGTGATGGTCTGCCGGTAGGTGGTGCGCACCGCGACGAACCGGCGGAACGACACCTGGGCCAGCAGCAGCGGTACGCAGAGCACGGGCAGCGCCCACAGGCCCGCGACGGAGACCCCCAGGGCCATCACCGCCCCGGTCGCGCAGACCGCCGAACCGATGCCCAGCAGAGCGCGCAGCTCGTCACGGAGCAGCGGTCCGTACGGGAAGGGGGTACCGGACCGCAGCAGCAGGGCACCGAGCACGGCGTCGCACAGGGCCGTGAGCACGAGCAGTACGAGCAGGAAGAGCGCGAAGTACGGGCCGTCGCCGAACCAGACGGCGGACCGGCCGGAATTGTGGAGCGGCTGGAAGCACACAGCGGCGAACGAGACGATGATGATCCGCCGGGCCACCTGATCGGCGGTGGGCCCACTGCCACGTGCCACATGGGGCACGGCGGCGACGAGCTGCGCCGCGACGAGAACAGCGATGACCTGCAGGGCTCCGTGGCTGGTGGGCTCCCCGCCGCTGCGGCCGAGAAGCGCATACGCGAGCGCTCCGGCGGCGCCGAGCGGCGCGGGCTCCCGCTCACCGGGCAGCGCACCCCAGCGGGCCAGCTCACCGACGGTGATGAGCACGCCGAAGGTGAGGGCAAGCCCGGGTTCGTGGAGACCGTGCCAGAGGGTGTGGGCGAGACCGGCGACGGCGAGCGCACCGGCGGCGCCACGGACGGCCAGGACAGCGGGGGGCAGCCTCGTCCGGCTCCGACCGCGACTCACCGGGTCCGGTCCACGGACGGCTGCGCCCCAGGTGCGAGCCCGTACCCGTCCGCAGCCACCGCACGACCGGCCGCCACATCGAGCCCGTCCCCGGACACCGCACGACCGGCCGCCGGCTCGAGCCCGTCGGGCGATTGCGGGCGAACCGGCCTCCGGACGTCCCCGGCCCCCGCACTCGCGCCCGCCCTTGGCACCGGCACCGTCTCGTCGGCCGTCACCACCGTCGACGCCGTCGACCACCCGTGCCGGTCCAGGCCTCGCGCCAGCGCCCGCACCATCTGCGGATCGAACTGCGTGCCCGCACACCTCTTCAGCTCCTCCACCGCTGCCGGCACCGGCCTCCCTCTCCGGTACGACCGCGTCGACGTCATCGCGTCGAACGCGTCGGCCACCGCGACGACCCTCGCGAACTCGGGGATCTCCCGCCCGCTGAGCCCGTACGGATAGCCGCTGCCGTCGAGCCGCTCGTGGTGGTGCAGGATCGCCGCTCGCGCCTCGCCCAGGAACCCGATGCCCCGGACGATCTCGTGCCCGTACTCCGGATGCAGTTCGATCACGCGCCGTTCCTCCGGGGTGAGCGGCCCGTCCTTGCGCAGCACCCGGGTCGGGACGCAGAGCTTGCCGACGTCGTGCAGGATCCCGGCGAAGCGGAGCACTTCGAGGCGGTCCTCCGCCATGCCGAGTTCCCTGGCGATCAGCACGGAGGCCCGCCCCACGCGCTCGCTGTGCCCGCGGGTGTACGTGTCCTTGATGTCGACGGCCTGCACCAGCGCCCTGATGGTGGCGCGGTGCGCGGCGTGCTCACGGTGGTACTGGGAGAAGATCCAGCAGGAGATGTACATCGGCAGCAGGACGAAGAGCGCGGACACCGGTCCGTACGAGCTGCGCCACAGCACGGCCATCATCAGCCCGGCGAGACCGTGTACCAGGTGCGGTCCGAGCGAACGCGGCAGAAGGCCGCTCCAGGCGTGTCGCAGCGGCAGCCGTTCGGCCGTGGCCAGGATCGAGCCGTCCAGGGCGGTCAGGACGAGGCTGAAGGCCAGCGCGGCGGCGCAGGCGGGCAGCAGGGCGTACGGGAAGTCGGGCAGCCGTTCGGGACCCGGTCCGCCGAGCGTGGCGCCACCGCCGAGCAGACCGTGGACGTACGACGCCGCCCAGACGGTGAGGGCGAGCTGTGCCGCCCGCCAGATGCGGCGGGCCGTAGCGGGCGCGTGCTCGACCCGGCCGACGAACGAGCCGGGGATCGCGACCAGCGCGGCGGCTGCGGGCGGCAGCAGGAACGCGGCGGCGAGCAGCAGCGGGAAGAACGATCCGGCACTGATCGGCACGGAGCTGCCGAGGAGGCGGCAGCGGCCCGGAAGCTCGCAGGCCAGATAGAGCGCCGTGAGCAGTCCCACGGTGGTCCACGCGATCCCCGCACCGGGACGCAACGCAGGCAGCGCACAGAGCGTCGCGCAGACCGCTGCGGCCAGAATGTGCGCGCGCGCCGCTGACGGTGTGGCTCTCACCCGCCCCACCCGCCCCCCAACGATGGTCAATGGAGGCGCCAGGCTAGCGAGTTGGACGCGCGACCGAGCGCCGATGAGCTCGATTCGCACGTTCGGGTGAGTTCGGGTGATGTGTACGCCGTAGCGGTGGTACGCGTGAGGGCGCGCCGCGAAAGTCGCGGCGCGCCCTCACGCGTACGGAGGAAGGTGGGAGGGGACGTACCGCCGCTCAGCGGCTGCCGCCCGTCACTCTCCGGCCCTCACCTGCCGGCCGTCACTCGCTGGCGGCGGTCGGCAGCTGCGACTCGGCCACCACGTCCTGATCCGGCACGGCCTGCCCCGAGCGGATCAGGTCGATCCGGCCCATCACCTTGGAGCGCAGATCGCTCGGCACGTCGTCGTGGCCGCAGCAGCGCTTCACCAGCTTCTTCACAGCCTGCTCCAGGCCGTACTTCTCCAGGCACGGGGAGCACTCCTCGAAGTGCACCTCGAACTTGGTGCAGTCGCTGTCGGGCATCTCATGGTCGAGAAACTCGTAGAGATGATCGAGGACCTCTGAGCAGTCTGTCTCGTGCGGCTCTCCGCAGCTCATGAGCCCGAGCCTTTCCGATCGTCCGACTCTCCGGCACCGGCCGGGACGAGCCCGCGCTCGCGGGCGTAGTCCTCCAGCATGCCGCGCAGTTGGCGGCGGCCCCGGTGCAGTCGGGACATCACCGTACCGATGGGAGTCCCCATGATGTCCGCGATCTCCTTGTAGGCAAAGCCCTCTACATCCGCAAGATAAACCGCGATGCGGAACTCTTCGGGGATCGCCTGCAGTGCGGACTTCACATCCGAGTCCGGAAGGTGGTCGAGAGCCTGCGACTCGGCGGACCGCAGACCGGTCGACATGTGCGACTCGGCGCGCGCCAGCTGCCAGTCCTCGATCTCCTCGGCGGCACTGCGCTGAGGTTCGCGCTGCTTCTTGCGGTACGAATTGATGAAGGTGTTCGTCAGGATGCGGTACATCCATGCCTTGAGGTTCGTACCCTCGCGGAACTGGTGGAAGGAGCCGTACGCCTTCGCATACGTCTCCTGGACCAGGTCCTCGGCGTCTGCGGGGTTGCGCGTCATGCGCAGCGCGGCCGAGTACATCTGGTCGAGGAAACCGAGGGCGTCCCGCTCGAAGCGCGCGTTGCGCTCGGCGGTCGTCTCCTCCGCGCGGCCGTCGTCGGTCCCTGTGTCGGTACCGGTGACCGGACCCACCTCCTCCAACGCTGTGACGGATCCGAAACCGGACCCGCTCGAATCGGAGAATAGTCGACCTTGCTTCGACGCGGGCTGTCGATCCGATCCGCTCAGTGCCCGCTCGGGAGTGGTCTTCGCCGCGTGCAACACCGTCCACTCCAGGTCAGCGGCGTTCGAGCGGCGCGGGCAGATGGTCGAACCCATGCGACGGACTCCCTCTCCACATACGACGTTGATGTACCGATGTCACCGACAACAGTGGCCCCCCACTCAACATTCCCGGGGCTGTGACCGGTCTCCGCGAGGGTGATCCGATCCACCCGGAAGGAGGCATGCCCGGCGTGCGAGGGAGACGAGTCGGGCGTTACGGGAGTCGGTCCAGCCACGCGGTGACGGCGGCGGTGAGGATCTCCATCGCCTGATCCTGGGTCAGGTCGGCCTTCTTCGGTACGGCGAAGCCGTGGTCCCCGTACGGCACCTCGGTGATCTCGAACTCCCCCGGCGGGAATTCGGCGGGCCGTCCGAACGGGTCGTGGCCGCCCTGCACGACGAGCGTGGGCACACCCGAGCCGAGCAGCTCGTCCTTGCGGGACTTCTCCGGCTTGCCCGGCGGGTGCAGCGGAAAACTGAGCGCGAGGACCGCGTGGGCGCCGAGCTCGGTCGCCGTCCGGCAGGCCACCCGGGCGCCGGCGCTGCGTCCCGCGGCGACGACCGGGAGCCCTGGGGCGGCGAGCGCGGGCCACACGCCCCGCCAGCCGGTGTCCAGGGTCTTCGGAGCGGGTGCGAGCTTCTTCCCGGCGACCCGCCACGGCTGCTCCACCAGGGCGACGCTCACTCCGTGGGCGGGCAGCGCGGTGGCCAGGGCCTGGAGGTCGCGGGCCTCGATGCCGCCGCCGGCGCCGTGACCGGCGGCGAGCACCAGGCGCGGCTTCTTCGCGGGCAGCCAGGTGATCCGGGCCGTCCCGGCGTCGGTGTCGACCGTCTCGGTCGTCGTACGAGCTGTCTCTGTGGGGCTCACGTGTCTCATCCTGCCCGGTCAGAAGAGCGTGCCGACCTCCGGCGCGGCCAGCTCCTCCAGCAGTTCGGGTCCGTTGTTGCGGACATTGCTGACGGCGGTGGGCACCGGGTAGGCCCGCATCAGTCCGCCGGGCGGTGGTGCGAGCAGCGCCCGCAGTCCCTCGATGTCCTTGTGCGAGGGGTCCAGCCAGGCGTCCCAGCGGTCCGGGGTGAGCATCAGCGGCATCCGGGGGTGGATGTCGGCGAGCGCCGCCGGGCCCTCGGCGGGGGCGACGGCGAGCGGAGTGGTCTCCGCCTCGGTGGTGATCACGGAGCAGGTCACCCACCAGGCCTGCGGGTGGTCGTCGGGCAGGGTGCGGTCGCGCCAGAACTCGTACAGTCCGGCCATCGCGAAGACCGATCCGTCCGCGGGTGTCACGAAGTACGGCTGCTTGCGGGGGCGCTTCTTCCTCCCCTGTTCCTCCAGCTGCCGCTCGTCGGTACCGGTGACCCACTCGTAGTAGCCGTCGGCGGGCAGGATGCAGCGCCGTGAGACGAAGGGGCGGCGGAACGAGGGCTTCTCGTGGACCGTCTCCGCCCGGGCATTGATCATCCGGGCGCCACCCTCCGGCGACTTGGCCCAGGAGGGCACGAGTCCCCATTTCAGTGCGCGCAACTGCCGAACCGGACGTTGATCATCCGCGTCTTTCACCGGGCGTTCCAGTACGGCGTAGACCTCCTTGGTCGGCGCCACGTTGTAGTCGGGCTCCAGCGCCTCCGCCGGTTCCCACTTCTCGACGCCGAAGAGTCCGGTCAGATCCTCGGGCCGCCGACTCGCTGCATACCGTCCGCACATAAGTGCCAGACTGCCACGACCCACCGGCACGACCGCAAGGAGCCGCCCGCACCATGGACAGCACCGATCTGGGCGATCTGTGGGATCGCATATTCGGCACCCAGCCCGCACCCGAGCAGTGGCTGGTGGTCGTGACGGCCACGGTCGCACTCATCGCCGTCGTGCCGAACGTCCTGTGGCGGGTCTCCCGCAACACGATCACCATCGCGCACGAGGGCGGCCACGGGCTGATCGCTCTGGTCACCGGGCGCAGGCTGCAGGGCATCCGGCTGCACTCGGACACCAGCGGGCTGACCGTCAGCCGTGGCAGGCCCACCGGTATCGGCATGATCCTCACCGCGGCGGCGGGCTACACCGCGCCGCCGCTGCTGGGACTGGGCGGCGCCTGGCTGCTCAGCAGCGGCAGGATCACGCTGTTGCTGTGGGTGGCAACCGCGCTGCTCGCCGTGATGCTGGTGATGATCCGCAATGTGTACGGGGCGCTCACGGTGATCTTCACCGGCTCGGCCTTCCTGCTGGTGTCCTGGCTCGCCTCGCCCGACGTGCAGTCGCTCTTCGCATACACCGCGGTGTGGTTCCTGCTGCTCGGCGGTGTGCGTCCGGCGTTCGAGCTCCAGTCGAAGCGGCGCCACGGCGGCGCACCGGACTCGGACGCGGACCAGCTGTCCCGGCTCACGGATGTCCCGGCCGCACTGTGGCTCTTCCTCTTCCATGCGGTGTCGCTCTGCTCACTGATCGGCGGAGGCCGCTGGCTCCTCGGCCTGTGAGGAACGGCGGCACCGGCCCCGGGCTCGTTGCGGCCGGTACCACGGTTGTATTACGCCCCGGTTTCCGCCCGTTTGATCAAGATCCGGGTTTGCGGTGAGCCACTAAAGTGAGGGCCATGACCGAAAGTTCCGTGCACCCCGCCCTCTGGCCCGCCCCCCATGCGAGCGGAGCCGTCGACGCCACCGTCACCGTGCCCGGATCGAAATCGGTCACCAACCGGGCACTGGTCCTTGCCGCCCTCGCCGCCGAGCCGGGCTGGCTGCGCCGCCCGCTGCGCTCCCGCGACACCCTGCTGATGGCGCAGGCGCTGCGCGCGATGGGCGTCGGCATCGAGGAGGGTGTCGGCCCGGACGGCTCCGGGGAGGCGTGGCGGGTCATTCCGGCCGGGCTGCACGGCCCCACCACGATCGACGTCGGCAACGCCGGAACGGTCATGCGCTTCCTGCCGCCGGTCGCCACCCTCGCCGACGGGCCGATCCACTTCGACGGCGACGCGCGTTCGTACGAGCGGCCGCTGAACGGCGTGATCGACGCGCTGCGGGTGCTCGGCGCCAGGATCGACGACGACGGGCGCGGCTCGCTGCCGATGACCGTGCACGGCGGCGGTGCGCTGGACGGCGGCCCGGTGGCGATCGACGCGTCCTCGTCCTCCCAGTTCGTCTCGGCGCTGCTGCTGTCGGCGCCGCGTTTCAACCAGGGCGTGGAAGTGCGTCACACCGGCTCCCGGCTCCCGTCGATGCCGCACATCCGGATGACGGTCGACATGCTGCGGGTCGTCGGCGCCCAGGTCGACGAGCCGGAGACGGGCGGCGAGCCGAACGTCTGGCGGGTCTCCCCGTCGGCTCTGCTCGGCCGCGATCTGACGGTCGAGCCCGACCTCTCCAACGCGCAGCCGTTCCTGGCCGCGGCCCTGGTCACCGGTGGCCGGGTCACGATCCCCGACTGGCCGCTGCGCACCACCCAGCCCGGTGACGCGCTGCGCGAGATCTTCACCGCGATGGGCGGCAGCTGCGAGCTGACCGAACGCGGTCTGACGTTCACCGGTTCGGGCCGCATCCACGGCATCGACGTCGACCTCGGCGAGGTCGGGGAGCTCACCCCGGGCATCGCGGCGGTCGCGGCCCTCGCCGACTCCCCTTCCACCCTCAGCGGTGTCGCCCATCTGCGGCTGCACGAGACGGACCGGCTGGCCGCGCTCACCAAGGAGATCAACGAGCTCGGCGGCCGGGTGACCGAGACCGCCGACGGGCTGCACATCGAGCCGCGCCCGCTGCACGGCGGTACCTTCCATACGTATGACGACCACCGGATGGCCACCGCGGGGTCGATCATCGGCCTTGCAGTCCCCGGAGTGGAGATCGAGAACGTGGCGACAACCGCCAAGACCCTGCCGGACTTCCCGCTGATGTGGACCCGAATGCTCGGGGTCTGAGTCATGCGTCGCTACGGCAAGAACCCCGACGAGGACGACATCCGGTTCCGCCCCAACCCGAAGGGCAACCGGCCTCGTACGCATACCCGTCCGAAGCACGAGGACGCCGAGGACGGCATGGTCCTCACCGTCGACCGCGGCCGCCTCACCTGCCTCGTCGAAGGCCGTACGGTCATGGCGATGAAGGCGCGCGAGCTCGGTCGCAAGGCCGCGGTGGTGGGCGACACCGTCTCCCTCGTCGGCGATCTGTCCGGGGACAAGGACACCCTGGCCCGCATCGTCCGCATCGGTGAGCGCCGCTCGGTGCTGCGGCGGACGGCGGACGACGACGATCCGTACGAGCGGGTGGTCGTCGCCAACGCGGACCAGCTGGCGATCGTCACCGCGCTGGCCGATCCGGAACCCCGTCCGCGGATGATCGACCGCTGTCTGGTGGCGGCGTACGACGGCGGGCTCAGCCCGCTCCTGGTCCTCACCAAGTGCGACCTGGCGTCCCCGGACAAGCTCCTGGAGGCGTACACCCCGCTGGGCGTCCCCTACATCGTCACCAGCCGCCAGGAGTTGGAGAACGGCGACGCGGCGGACCGGGTGCGCGAGCAGCTGAACGACCGGGTCACCGCGTTCGTGGGGCACTCCGGCGTCGGCAAGACCACGCTGGTCAACGCCCTGGTACCGAAGGACCGGCGGCGTACGACGGGTGTCGTCAACGCGGTCACCGGCCGCGGCCGGCACACCACCACATCGGCCCTGGCGCTGCCTCTGCCGGACGGGCGGGGCTGGGTGGTCGACACCCCCGGTGTGCGCTCCTTCGGGCTGAACCACATCGACCCTTCGCGGGTCATCCACGCGTTCCCCGACCTGGAGCCCGGCACCGAGGACTGCCCTCGCGGCTGCACCCACGACGCCGTCCAACCGGAATGCGCTCTGGGTGCCTGGGTGGTGGCCGGACATGCCGACCCGGCCCGGCTGGACTCGCTGCACCGGCTGCTGGCCACCCGGGAACGACGCGAAGGCGACTGACCCAGGCACGTTTGCGATCAGCTGCTACCGGTAAGTGCATAATCGCACGCAGCGGGACAGAGCAGTCACCGACGTGGGAGGGCACCGACGATGGCGTGGCTGCTGGTTGTGGTCGCAGGGCTTCTGGAGACCGGCTTCGCCGTCTGTCTGAAACTGTCGCACGGCTTCACCCGGCTCTGGCCGACCATCGCCTTCTGCATCTTCGCGCTCGGCAGTTTCGGTCTGCTGACCCTGTCCCTGAAGAAGCTCGATGTGGGGCCCGCCTACGCCGTGTGGACGGGCATCGGCGCGGCGGGCACCGCGATCTACGGCATGGTCTTCCTCGACGATGTGGTCTCCACGCTCAAGCTGGTCTCGATCTCCCTGGTGATCCTGGGTGTGATCGGGCTCCAACTGTCGGGCTCGTCGCACTGAGCGGCAGGGGGCGTCCGGGGAAGTGACAGGCGGCGCTGTACCCGGCCGCCTCCCCGACCGGACCCCCCACGCCCCCAGCCGGGAGAGCAGGGCGCCACGGGTCCGCGCCCGTGCGGGAACGGAGAGCCGCCGGAGCGGACCTCCCGCAGCCACGTTCCTGGCCCACGCGGAAGCAGCCCCTGAATTGGCGCGCCGCCGGTGGCCCGCCCGTCACCCGGCGGGCCACCGCTCCACCACCTCGCGCACCAGCGGCGCGGCGTCCATGGGGACGGAGGACGCCGCAACCGCGTACGACAGTGCGAGGCGCAACGCGATCTCGCAGGTCACGGCCAGCGCCGGGTCGTGCGGCGGACGCCCCCCGTCCAGGGCGGCCACCGCGCGGTCGCGCACCAGGCCGAGCAGCTCGGCCGGGGTCGGCGGCCCGGCATCGGCCCGCCGCTGCGCCGGTACGGGCGAGAAGGGCGGCCCCGAGAGGCGGGCGGGGCGGGGTAACCGCTCTCCCCAGCAACCGGTGAGCAACGCCCTGACCAGGGTGTTCGTACGAGCGGCCCGGACCGTCCAGGCGGCGGTGGCGGCCAGTCTGTCCCCCGTGTCGCCGGGCGGTTCCAATGCCCGTTCGACACCGGCCAGGTAGCCGTCGGCAGCGCGCCGGACGAGAGCCCGGGCCAGGCCGTCCTTGCTGCCGAACTCGTTGTAGAGGGTCTGCCGGGAGACTCCCGCGGCGGACGCGACGTCGACCATCCGCACCGTCGCCCAGGGCAGGGTGCTGAGCGCCGAGAGGGCGGCGTCCAGCAATGCTTCTCGCGCTGCAGGCATCGTCGCCTCCCACGCCAGGGGTCTGCGGTTCAGAGTTGACGCGCTCCCCCGCACTGTCAAGAGCTCATGCACCCCCAGGGTCCTGTGGCTCTGTTCACCTGCGGTCGATACTGTGACGACATGCCCGACTACCACGATGATCTGCGCCTCGCCCATGTGCTGGCGGACGCCGCCGACGCGACGACGATGGACCGGTTCAAGGCTCTCGACCTCAAGGTCGAGACCAAGCCGGACATGACGCCGGTGAGCGAGGCCGACAAGGCCGCCGAGGAGCTGATCCGCGGTCACCTCCATCGGGCGCGCCCGCGCGACGCGATCCTCGGCGAGGAGTACGGGATCGAGGGCACCGGCCCGCGCCGCTGGGTCGTCGACCCGATCGACGGCACCAAGAACTACGTGCGCGGTGTGCCGGTCTGGGCGACGCTGATCTCGCTGATGGAGGCGGGCGAGAACGGCTTCCAGCCGGTGGTGGGCGTGGTGTCGGCCCCCGCGCTGGGGCGCCGCTGGTGGGCGGCGAAGGGCGCGGGGGCGTTCTCCGGCCGCAGCCTCACCTCCGCGACCCGGCTGCACGTCTCGAAGGTCGAGCGGATCTCGGACGCCTCGTTCGCGTACGCGTCGATGACCGGCTGGGAGGAGCAGGGCCGGCTCGACGGGTTCATGGACCTGACCCGGGCCTGCTGGCGTACGCGTGGGTACGGGGACTTCTGGCCGTACATGATGGTCGCCGAGGGTTCCGTGGACATCTGCGCGGAGCCGGAGCTGTCGCTCTGGGACATGGCGGCGAACGCGATCATCGTCCAGGAGGCGGGTGGCCGGTTCACCAGCCTGGACGGGGTGCCCGGTCCGGGCGGCGGGAACGCGGCTGCCTCGAACGGACTGCTCCACCACGAGCTGCTGGGATATCTGAACCAGCGGTACTGACGCAGCTTGTGGCTTGACCTGCGCACTTTCCCTTCCCTCACGCTCCCTGGGCCGTCGTGGGGCCGTCATCGCTCTTCGGGTCGTCCCCGAACGCGCGGTTGACGGCCTCTCGCGTGCGCCTCTCGCTGCTCGGCATCAAGTGCGTGTACGTCCGCAGTGTGAAGCCGGGATCATGGTGTTCCAGTTACTCCGACAGGGCCTTGATGCTCTCCCCCGCGTCCAGCAGCACGGACGCGTAGAAGTGCCTCAGCGCGTGCATGCCGTTCTCCCGCCCGCGCAGCACGCCGGCCCTGTCGAGAGCGGGACGCCGGGCAACCCGGTTGAAGGTCACGTGGTTCACCGCGCATCCCTCGATGTTGCGGAAGAGCACGGATGCGGTGACCGGAGGGCCGTCGACCGACCGCCATGGCAGAGACACACCCGTCGGGGGCTGCTGCGCGATGTGATGCTCAAGTGACCGCGCGACGCTCTCAGGCAACGGGACGGTGCGCGTCTTGCCGCCCTTGGGCAGCGCGAACACCTGCCGTCCGGCAATGAGCTTGACCTGTCGGTCAACGTGAACCACGCCCGCGGCGAAGTGGCTCTCCGGACAGAAGCCGAGGAATGGCTCAGCTCAAAGGGCACTGACCAATGGAGCGACCCCGAGACCGGGACCAAAGCGATCGCCAAGTGGCGGGCATCGATCGATGAGGGGCGTGCCTGGGTCGTCGTCGACTCCGGCAAGGTCCTGGGCACCGTGAGCAGAGGCCCCGTGGATCGGGACTTCTGGACAGATGAGGACCATCCCGAATCTGCCTTCCACCTCTACAAGCTCATCGTCGCTCGCCAAGCTGCCGGGCGGCACCTCGGGGCGCGCCTCGTGGACTGGGCATCAAGACTGGCCGCCATGGAAGGTCGCGATTGGGTGCGCATAGACACCTGGCGAACGAACGAGGGCCTTCACTCCTACTACGAGCGGCTGGGGTTCAGGCACGTGAGGACCGAGAGCCCGTCACATCGGCTCTCAGGGTGGCTCGCTCAACGGCCGGCTACCGCGCTCAGCCTCCCGGAGCTTCCACTGACCGTGGGCCCGCCTCGCGAGGACAGGTCGACGCCGATCCCGTCACGGCGTATCCCGATGGACTGACTTGGAGCGGAGCTCCAGGGCCTTGGGGCTGGAGCTTCCAGGACGGCTCAGCACGCGCCCTCTCGGAACAGATGGAGAGGGCGCGGCAGTTAGCCAGGCCCTCTCCGTCGTTGTCAGCCGCTGCGTACCACGGCGGTGCGGGGGTCAGTCGGCGAACGGATCGAGCCCGCGTACGTCTTTGGCCTGCACCACGTCGGAGGGGTCGGGCCGTTGTACCTTGACCGGTGCGTCGTAGTCGTCGATGTCGACCAGTACGGGGACGTCCCGGATTTCGAACTCGATGCGGCGGGGTGTCGGTGTTCCTGCCTTCGGCACCTGGACGACCACTTCGCCGTTCTCGTGCGTGTGGGTGAGCGACACGCGCCGCTCCCCTTTCTCCGTGCGGGGGCTGCCGAGTTCGGCGCTGGGCACCGAGGCAGGCACGTCCGCGTACGCCCGGTCCATCCTGCACAGGGACAGGGCGACGACTGTCTCGGTCAGCTTGGCGGCCGACGACTCCACGTACTTCCCGCGCGCCTTCGCGGCCGCTTCTTTAGCTGCGGCCACCGCCTCGGGCCCCATGTATCCCGCGGTCTCGATGGAGGCGTTCAGCCCTTTCTCGTCGTACGCCCACCAGGCGCGGTCACCGATGATGACGAACTCGGTGGTGGCGCCAAGGTTCTGGTAGCTGCCGGCGCAATTGCCCTGCCGGTCGACGTGTAGGTCGATACGGGTGTCCACCTCGTCCCTGATCTCTCCCTTGAGGCCAAAGGACCGGTACCCCTTGAACAGCGTCAGTGCCTCGGTCATTCGCTGCGCATCGCTCACGGACCGCACCGGGGACGGCTTGCCCTCCGTGGTCCCCCCGCCGGACCCCCCGCACCCAGCCAGTCCGCCCGCCGCCACCACGGTGCACAGCATTAGCGCGCACGCTCTCCGCGTCATCAATTGCAACGCCCTCCCCCACATGTCCCTGCTCGCCGTCGTGCGGCGAGCGGCTCAGCATCCCACCACGCCGTCAGCGGCCCGTCTCGGTGGGCGGACCGCGCCCCGCCCACCGATTGACCAAGACGAGCGCATTGCGTCCCGAGCCCCGGCCCGAGCGGTGGGGCCCGACCGCACCCACGGCACTGCAATCGAACTTGTGTCTTATCTGCCGCCCGATCTGTCTCGCCTCCGTACCCTGCGGACCTGGCACGCCATGTGGGTAGAGCGCATCGACGAGGCGATCGCGACGGTCGAGCAGCAGGAGAAGGAGCGGCAGCAGGGCAAGGTTCGTCGGCCACCCATCCCGGACTGGATCATTGAACTCAGCATCGGGGTCGGCGCCCGTCCCATCGAGGTTCACGTAGGCGGGTGCTACGCCGCCGGGAAGCGCCACCGCGCCATCACCCGCGAGCGGGCCTTCGCCGCCCTCGCCGACGGGATCCGGGCCTGCATCCACTGCCGGCCTGACACCGGAGTTGGGGGTGCTGTGAACAACTCGCCCACAGCGGCTCACCTTCGGTGTCAGCAAGCGCGGTAGAACTTTCCCTACTCCATCAAGATCTGCTCAGCCCAGCGGGCGTGCTTCCTCCGGGGCTCCTACCGTGGAGGAGTAGGCCGATGATGCGTCGGGGCTGCCGTGTGCAGCGGGGCGTGCATCGGCTCCGCACAGCACCGGAAGGTGGTTCGGAGATGACCAAGACCACAGACGCCCCGGTTCTCGAGACGCTCTCCGCCATGACAGTGGACTCGATCGAGCGTTGTGGGCTGGACGACAGCACACTCATTCTCACGCGCTTGGCAGCGCTCGCGGCCATGGACGCACCTACGATCTCCTACGTTGCGCATGTCGACCCGGCCATGAAGGCGGACTTGACGATCGAGCAAGTTCAGGACGTTCTCGTTGCCATCGCCCCGGTTGTGGGCACGGCACGCGTCATGTCGGCCGCAACTCACATCACCGAGGCACTCGGCATTGCCATCGCGGTAGCCGAGTCCGAAGCAGAAGCGATGGCCGAGGCCGGAGCCCATAACCGGAGCCAGTCCTGAGCGAATCCTCGCTCGCCAGGGCGAAGGAGCTGGACTGATCGTCGAGCGTGGCAATGCCGTCTGCGAGGCGATCGCCACTGATGTGGATCAGCGATGGCGCTGAAGAGGAGAACGCACATGACCGGCGAGATGAATTTGGCCTACGACTATCCGCTCCTGGGCGCATTCTGGACCTTGCTGTGGATCTTCCTGTGGGTGATGTGGATTTTCCTGCTCTTCAGGATTTTCTCGGACATTTTCCGTGACGACTCCCTCAACGGGTGGGCCAAGGCGGGGTGGTCCATCCTCGCGGTCGTGCTCCCCTTCCTCGGTGTGTTCGTGTACCTGATAGCGCGCGGCAAAGGCATGGGGGAGCGCGAATCGCATCACGCCCGAGCCCGGCAGCATGCGTTCGACAGCTACGTCCGCGAGGCCGCCGGCACCGCCAAGCCGAGTGCGGCCGAGGAACTTGCGAAGCTCTCGGAAATCAAGGCCAGGGGCGATCTCACGGACGAGGAGTTCCAGCGCGCCAAGGGAAAGATCCTGCACTGAAGCGCCGTTCGCGTGCGAATCGGCCTGTGGGCCGATCTGGCACGAGGGCTTCTGGTCGCCGGTGCTTCTCTGCACTTCACCCGAATGGCGGAGGGGTGCGGCGGTCGGGAGCCTTGCCGAGTCCTTGCGGTCGTCTATGCCCGCGGGAAGTGGGCTGACCCGGTACGCAGTGCTCGAGATTCCTGCTCCGGCAGCCGGCGGAGCGGCGGGAGGTGCCCCATGAGCAGGCGCGGGACCGCGCGTCTGGCCTTGGCGGCGGGCGCAGCGGCGCTTCTGGTGCTGGTGGTCTTCGGCGGGCTCGGAAGCCTCGTACTCATGGGGGTGGGGTGGGCAGGACTGGCGCTCACGGCAGTCGGCGTGTGGTGGATGCTCACCCACACCGGCTGGATCAGGGTGCTGGCCGCGCTACTGGTGGTCGCCGCGCCGCTCGGTGTCCTGCTTCTGTACGCGGCTGCCGGGCTGCTGTGGGTTGTGGTGGCCTCGCTCGGCCTCTGGGCGCTGGCCGTTTCCGCAGGCAGGGCCGCACTTGTCGAAGACACATCCCCGAGCATGACGGAGCGCTCCGTCAGCCGGGCAAAGCGACCATTCCTGATCATGAATCCGCTCTCTGGTGGCGGAAAGGTCGAGAGGTTCCACCTGGCGGAGCGAGCCAGAGCCCTCGGTGCCGAGGTCGTCGTGCTGGATCCGGCGCAGCCGCAGGATGTCGCCGAGCTGGCGTGGCGGGCCGTCCAGGGTGGAGCCGATCTGCTTGGCGTCGCGGGTGGTGACGGTACGCAGGCCTCGGTCGCCGGTGTGGCTGCAGAGCACGACATCCCCTTCATGGTGATCAGTGCTGGCACTCGTAACCACTTCGCCAAGGATCTGGGCCTGGACCGGCAGGATCCCTCCAGGTGTCTGGAGGCACTGACCGACGGCGTCGAACTGCGCATCGACCTCGGCTACCTTCATGCGGGAGTGCCTGTGGACCTGAGTGCGGGGCGCGTCTTCATCAACAACGCCTCGTTCGGCGTGTACGCGGAAGTCGTGCAGAGTCCCGCCTATCGCGAGGACAAGGCCCGCACGATCCTGGAGATGCTGCCGGATCTGCTGACACACCCCAGCGGCGCGCGGCTGAGTGTCCGTGCCGGTTCGCTGACTACGGATGGTCCCCAGGCCGTGCTGGTGAGCAACAACCCCTATGAGAGGGGCGACTCGGCCGGACTGGGGCGCCGGGTGCGACTGGACTCCGGCGAGCTGGGGGTGCTTTGCGTGAAAGTCGGTAACGCCGCCGAAGCGACAGAGTTCCTGCTGCGTGGCCGGCAGGGCCGCGGGCTGACCGCGGCCACCGCCCGACGAGAGGTCGTCGTCGACGCCGATGCTCCCGTCATTCCGGTCGGTGTCGATGGCGAGGCGCTGATGTTGCCCACTCCGGTGCACTGTCGCCTCGCGGCTGGCGCTCTGCGCGTGCGCGTGCCCCGGCACCGGCCCGGCGTGCCGCACGGTGCCCCGCCGATGGACTGGCGGCGGGTGCGGCGTCTGGCGCTGACGATGGGGCAGGTCGCGGCAGGACGTGGTGCCACCTGAGCGAGCGGCTGGTGTCGGCCCGGCGGACGTAGGGCGGTCATTATTCGCCGGATGGCAAAGGCGGGTTCGTCGTCGCGCTGGCTGCGCTCCAGAAACGAAACCGCGGACCTCAGAGCTCCCGCTCGCTCCAACATCTGTCCCCCTTACGCTGACTGCTCCGCGGGGCACCCACGGCACGCGGCGGTTGCGCGGGATCTCCCGTCTGCCCCGGCGGACTTACCTGGTGGTGGCGTCCACGCGCCGGTCTCAGTTGTGGTCTCGAAAGCCGACCGATCCGGAGCGGTCCGCCACCATCCGTGATGGTACGAATCGCCCCCCTGACCAGTTGTGCAGGCAACACGCCGGACGATGGCGGACGCTTGCGAACCGAGATCAGACAACTCGTAATGCGCGGATCGCCAGCCTCTCGTGTCTACTGTCGTTCCATCCGCGGTGGCCGAGGCCGACCAGCAACCACGGGCGCGTTCCTGACAGCAGCGGTTGGCGGCAACGTCACTGCGCGACTGCGGACCCTGGAGAGCCGTGGCGGCGTCCCGTGCCGGCGCGGGAGGGGAGCCCATTAGGGGTGGGTTCAGTCGGCCAATGTCTCGATCGTTGTAGCGACTGATCGCCGTTGCAGTCCGTCGGCAATGAACTCCATCTCGACCAGCGTGCCAACCAGGCCAGTCTCTTGGAGCGCGCTGGCCATCACACGTGCCCCGTCCATGGGCAGACGGAGTATCTCGCGCAGGACTCGCAAGACGGGGACGAGGCTCGACGCGTCGTCTGCGAGGCGAAGCTGTGCGGGCCCATGCTGTACCAGCAGGGCGTTCCTGATCTCTTCAGGAGTGGCTCCGCCCGTGTCTTGCTCGCACCACCTATTGGGACAGGCGGTGCATGCGCCTTCGGTGCCCCACCACAACTGCCCATGGTCGATGTATTGGCCAACGTCGAGTATCAGCACGCCACCGCAGTCGCCGCATCGCGCCGTGACCTTTACTCCTTGAGTGATCACCGGGCTCCTCGCCGTCGGGTACCAACAAGCGGATACTCCCGCGAGCCTGCCAGCCTGTCGACCTTGTTACCGCTGATCTGGCAGACCGGCAGCAGGGCAGAGGCGTCACGCTGCAAGCGCCGACTGGCTTGCTTGGCTTTCTTCCGGGCCGTCTGTGGGTCGTCCGAGGGAGGGGCCACCGATGACCGACAACGACCTATGACACCCACAACCACGCAGCTCTCCGGCATGTTGTGGAGCGATGCCACACCCCGCCGGAGGGGCGGTTCAATACCAGCGGTACTGATCCGGCGCCGCTACGAGGCGTACAGACCCCCGAGGGGCGCGCGGTCCACTTCCGTGCGCCCCTCGAATGATCTCCACGTACCCCTTGTTGGACTCCGCCAAGGATGCAACGCTGAGAGTCCCCCCACTTGTGAACTTGTGAATCGGCTCACGTGGTCGCTTCACGAAGGAGGTGGCTCCCTTCATGCTCGTCCGTGACGCCATGAGCACGATGGTCCTCACCATCGGCCCCACGCACACGCTCCGCCAGGCGGCTCAGCTGATGTCGGCCCGCCGCATCGGCGCAGCCGTCGTCCTCGACCGGGACACCAGCGGACTCGGCATCATCACCGAGCGCGACATCCTCAATGCGGTCGGCGCCGGCCAGAATCCCGACACCGAGACCGCATCCACCCACACCACCACCGATGTGGTCTTCGCCGCGCCCAGCTGGACCCTGGAGGAGGCCGCAGAGGCCATGACGCATGGCGGCTTCCGGCATCTGATCGTGTTGGACGACCACGGGCCCGTCGGTATCGTCTCGGTCCGCGACATCATCCGCTGCTGGGCGCCCACCAGGCGCCACCCGGTGGAACTGGTCGGCTGACCGGCCCTACGCACGTACGGCAGGTGGACCGGCCCCCTCGATGCAGAGAGGGGACCGGCCCACCGGCGGCCGTCCGTACTAGCCGCGAAGGGCTTGGACCGCGGCCTCCAGCCGCTTGCCGAAGTCGCCGTCCGCCTGGCGGAAGTTGTTGATCGCGCGCTCGGCGATGTCGTCGCGCGAGACCTTGGCGATGAACCCGGCGAGGTTGTCGATCAGCCGGACCTTCTCGTCCTCGGAGAAGAGCCGGTAGAGGTTCCCGGCCTGCACGAAGTCGTTGTCCTCGGCGTGACTCGGGGCCTCGTGGGTACCGGTCCCACCGGTGACGGTGGTGGGCTCCCACAGCGGACGGTCGGTCTGGACCGGACCACCGAAGCTGTTGGGCTCGTAGTTCTTCGCACCCTTGTGGCGGCCGTCGTACAGGTAGCCGTCCCGGCTGTTCGTCCGCGCCTCGGTGGCGTGCGGACGGTTCACGGGCAGGTGGTCGGCGTTGATCCCGACACGGTAGCGGTGGGCGTCACCGTAGGCGAAGAGGCGGCCCTGGAGCATCTTGTCCGGGGACGGGCCGATGCCCGGCACGAAGTGCGCGGGGCTGAAGATCGACTGCTCGGTCTCCGCGAAGATGTTCTCGGGGTTGCGGTTGAGCTCCAGCTTCCCGATCTCGATCGGCGGGTAGTCCTCGTGCGGCCACACCTTGGTGAGGTCGAACGGGTTGAAGCGGTAGGTGGCCGCCTCGGACGCGGGCATGATCTGGACCTGCACCGTCCAGGACGGGAAGTCACCGCGCTCGATCGCCTCGCGCAGATCGCGCTGGTGGCTGTCCGGGTCCTCGCCGGCGAGCTTGTTGGCCTCGGCCTGCGTGAGGTTCTTGATGCCCTGGTCGGTCTTGAAGTGGTACTTGACCCAGAAGACCTCGCCGACCTCGTTGTTCCACTGGTACGTGTGCGAGCCGTACCCGTTCATGTGGCGCAGCGTGGCGGGGATACCGCGGTCACCGAAGAGCCAGGTCACCTGGTGGGTGGACTCGGGCGACAGACCCCAGAAGTCCCAGACGTTGTCCGCCTCCTGCGAGCCGGTGTACGGATCGCGCTTCTGGGTGTGGATGAAGTCCGGGAACTTGATGGCGTCCTTGATGAAGAACACCGGGGTGTTGTTGCCGACGAGGTCGTAGTTGCCCTCTTCGGTGTAGAACTTCAGCGCGAAACCGCGGGGGTCGCGTACCGCGTCGGCGGAGCCGAGGTTGCCCGCGACGGTGGAGAAGCGCAGGAACGTCTCGGTCTGCTTGCCGACCTCGGAGAGGAACTTCGCACGCGTCCACTGCGAGACGTCGCGGGTCAGCGTGAAGGTGCCGTACGCACCGGCGCCGCGGGCGTGCACGATGCGCTCTGGAATGCGCTCACGGTTGAAGTGCGCGAGCTTCTCCAGCAGCAACTGGTCCTGCACCAGAACCGGACCACCGACGCCTGCGGTCTGACTGTTCTGATTGTCGGCGACCGGCGCGCCGGCCTCCGTGGAGAGCGGTCCCTGCGTCACGTGCGCCTCCTGCGTCGTTCCTGCACATCCGTCATGCCCTGATGTCCGCACAGCCTGTCCCTTGCTTATGGCCCGATCCTACAATGGACTATGTCCAAGTCAAGCTAGGGTCCAAAGTCACACCCGTTCGGAACCAGGGCGCACTCACTGTTAGGCTTGCTCTTATGAGTGACCTGTTGGAACGACTCCGCGGACGCGGCTGGCGCATGACCGCGCAGCGGCGTGTCGTGGCCGAGGTCCTCGACGGGGACCATGTGCACCTGACAGCCGACGAGGTCCACGCCCGGGCCGTCGCCAAGCTGCCGGAGATCTCCCGCGCCACCGTGTACAACACGCTCGGTGAGATGGTGACGCTCGGCGAGGTCATCGAGGTCTCCACCGATCACCGCGCGAAGCGGTACGACCCGAACGCACACCACCCCCACCAGCACCTGGTCTGCGCCCGGTGCGGCGCCATCCGTGACGTGCACCCGGCGGGCGACCCGCTGGCGGACCTGCCGGCGGACGAGCGGTTCGGCTTCACGGTCTCCGATGTCGAGGTGACGTACCGCGGCATCTGCCCGAACTGCGCCGCGACCGCCTGAGACGGGACGAAGGGCCCGGTGCGAGTGACACTCGCACCGGGCCCTTCCGCATTCCACCCGACCGGAACCGAGCCTGCGCGCCGTATCGCCGTTCGGTGCGGAACCACCTCGACGGGCACCCACAGGGCCTGCCGCAGGTGCGCGCCGACCGCGCGTTCAGCGGGGGCGGAGCGCCGACAGCCGGGCGAGCCGCTGCAGCCGCAGCCCCGGCGACGTCCGCACCCATCCACCCCGCGCACACCCCCTTCCCCAATCTGACGGACCGTCATATCGTCGGCGGCGATCGCGTCCGCCCAGCGGCGGATCCACACCTCGACTGCGCGAGGAGAGACCCGTGGGAGATCCGCACCCGACCCCACCGTCACCGACCCCAACGCCCACGCCCACCGCCCCCACGCTCCGGGCCCACGCGCTCACCCGCACGTTCGGGCGCGGCGCCAAGGCACTCACCGCCCTCGGCCCGGTCGATCTCGACATCGCGCCCGGCGAGTTCACCTGCATCGTCGGCCCCTCCGGCTGCGGCAAGTCCACCCTGCTGCGGATCGCCGCCGGGCTGCTCCGCCCCAGCGCAGGTGAGCTGTCCATCCGTACGGCATCGCCCCGCCCGGCCGCGATGATCTTCCAGGACTACGGCATCTACGACTGGAAGACCGTTCTCGCCAATGTCCGGTTCGGCCTCGACATCCAGCGCGTACCGCGCAAGGAGGCCGACGCCAGAGCGCGTGACTGGCTCGCCCGGATGGGGCTCTCCGAGTTCGCCGACGCCTATCCGGCCGCCCTCTCCGGAGGGATGCGGCAGCGCGTCGCGATCGCCCGCGCCCTCGCCGTCGAGCCCGAAATCCTGCTGATGGACGAGCCGTTCGCGGCGCTCGACGCCCAGCTGCGGACGATCCTCCAGGACGAGCTGCTCGACCTCACCCAGACCACCCGTACCACCACGCTCTTCATCACCCACAGCCTGGAAGAGGCGATCGTGCTCGGCGACCGGGTACTGGTGATGTCCGCCAGGCCGGGCCGGATCATTGCCGAACACCGGCCGCCGTTCGCCCGGCCGCGAACCGGCCACGTCCGTTCGACACCCGAATTCACCGCGCTGAAGAGCGAGTTGTGGGAGCTGCTGCGCGGCGAGGTCCGCCGAGAGGTGATCCCGGCATGAGCACCGCCGTGAAAGACGCGCCTCGGGAGGGTGGAACCGTCCTGGTCCGCAGGCCGGGCCCGCAGGAGCTGCATCCCGTACGCACCCATCGCAGGCGCCGCACCCTGGAGCTGGCGCTCGCCGTCGCCGTGCCGCTGGTCCTCGTCCTGCTCTGGCAGCTGGCCGCCGCCCGGTCCTGGATCGACGACCGCGTCTACCCTGCCCCGTCCACCATCCTTGCCGACGGCTGGGACCGGGCGGCCGACGGCGATCTGTGGCCGGATGTGTGGGCCACGCTCAAGCGCGTTCTCGGCGGCTATGCGATCGGTACCGCCGCCGGATACGCGCTCGGCCTGCTGATGGGCTCGCTCTCGCTCGTACGCGCGGCGCTGGAGCCGTTGCTCGACGCCCTGTACGTCGTACCGAAGCTGGCCCTGCTGCCGGTCTTCCTCAATATGTTCGGCCTCGGCGAAGGGCCGCAGATCGCTCTGGTCGCCGCCACGGTCTTCTTCTTCGTCTGGATCTCCACCATGGCGGCAGTCCTCGCCGTCCCGGTCGGTCACCGCGACGCCGGCCAGGTCTTCGGAGCCTCGCCCTGGCAGATGTTCCGGCATGTACTGCTGCCCGCCTCACTGCCCGCGGTGCTGGTCGGCGCACGGATCGCGGCGGGGGTGGCCGTCCTGGTCATCGTGGCGTCCGAGCAGATCGCGGCGGCCGACGGCCTCGGCCATCTGATCTTCGACTCCCGGGCGCTGTTCCAGAACGACGTGATGTTCGTCGGCATCGTCTGCGTGGCGGTGCTCGGCGTCGTCTTCTCCGAAATGGTGCGGATCGCCGGACGGCTGCTCACCCCGTGGGCCCCGCGCGACCGCGGCCGCAGCCAGTCGTGAACGGCACCCCACCTGCTCCACCGAGTTCTTCGTACGGAGGCACTGTGCGCACACGTACCCCTCTCACCTGCACCGTCGCGCTCGTCGCGGCATCGCTGCTCGCCGCGGCGGGCTGCGCCAAGAACGAATCCGGCAGCGGCGGCGCAGACGCCGCGCCGCGCACCGTCAAGCCCGTCGCCGGCTGCGGCGCGGGCAGCTGGACCGACCCGGCCGATCTGGCGGCCGACCGCAAGCCGGCCCGCTGCGACAAGGGCGCGCCCGCCCCTCAACCGCTGGCGAATAAGCGGAAGGTCACCGTCGCCACCGGCACACTCAGTGCTGAGTACGTCGCTCCGCTCCAGGTAGCCGTGGCGAAGGGCGAGTTCGCCAAGGAGGGCCTGGACGTCGAACTGAAGGTGCTTCCCACCCCGGACGCCCTGCCGCTGCTCGCCAAGGGCGATGTCGACGCCCAGTGGGCAGCCCCCGAGGCAGCCGTGATGAACGGCATCAACGGCGGCTTCGACATCAAGTGGGTGGCAGGGAACTTCTCCCCCGATCCCACCTCCAAGAGCGGCCTCTGGGTGCGCCTCAAGAAGGGCGAGAGCGCCGGACACGTCGACATGGCGGGCCGGAGGATGGGGACGATGATCGGCAAGGGCTCGGTCATCGCGTACCCGATGGACACCTCGCTGAAGAAGCACGGCGGCGGCCTCGACAAGATCAGTTTCCAGCAGCTCGGCTCCGCGGACGTACTGACCGCCCTGCAGAACGGCGGAGTGGACTCCGCCTGGCTGCTCGACCCGGTCTGGCGCAAGGTGGACGGCGACAAGCGGTACGCGTTCCTGGGCGGCCAGCCGGTCGGCGAGCCGCTCGGCGGCCTGCTCTTCGGCCCGACGCTGCTGACCGAGGACCCGGACGCGGGTGTCGCCTTTCTCCGCGCCTACATCCGGACGGTGAACACCTACTTCGCCGGGGCCTACAAGTCCGATCCCGCGTTCGTGACCGAGCTGGCGAAGCTGATGAAGATCGACGAGGCTACGCTGCGGTCGACGCCGTCCATGCGGATGGACTGGGAGATCCGGAAGGGCACGACGGACCGGCTGCAGCAGGCGTACAGCGACGCGGGCGTCTCGGAGGGCAAGCCGCCGGTACCGGAGGAGAAGGCCGTCGACCGGGCGATGTACGGGGAGGCGGTGGGCCACAGTCTCTGACGCGGCGCCCGTACGGCATGCAGAGGAAGCGGCATGCACAGAAGGCCGGATCCTCGAAAGGATCCGGCCTCCTGTCTTCAGTAGCGGGGACAGGATTTGAACCTGCGACCTCTGGGTTATGAGCCCAGCGAGCTACCGAGCTGCTCCACCCCGCGTCGTGAACACAACATTACGTGACGCCCTGGACCAGCGCAAATCCGTTTCAGCCGACTGTGAGAAGCGCGGTGTCGCGGGGCACCGACGCCCCTGTGACGCCCGTGTCGCACCCCCGCACACCGCTACGCGGTCAGCTCCTGGTGCAGCGCCTCACGGAGCCTGGCGGCCCGCTCCGCGACCTCCGCCGGTCCCAGCTCGACCGCACGCGCGCACCAGCGCTGCCCCTCGGTGAGCTCGCCGCGGCGGGCAGCGAGCAGGGCCAGCCGCAGCGCGGCCCTGCCGTGGCCGTCGTTGGCGGCGCGGCTCCACCACAGGGCGGCCTCGCGCTCGCTGCCCTCGCGGGCGAGGAGCAGCCCCAGATTGAAGGCACCGTTGCGGCTGCCCGACTCGGCGGCCTCGCGGTACCAGCGCGCGGCGCTCTCCAGATCACCGCGGGCGGCGGCGAGCATGCCGACGCGCACCTGGGCGCGGCGGTGCCCCTGCTCGGCGGCCCGCTCGTACCAGGCCTCGCACTCGGTCTTCTCCGGCATCGGCTCACCGAGCCCGGGCGGTCCCGGTGGCGGCTGGCGCGAGTCCAGCACCCCGGCCAGCCGGAAGGCCGCCTCGGCGCTGCCGCCACCCGCGGCGCAGCGCAGATGGCGCTCGGCCTCCTGCTCCTCGCCGTGGTGCAGCAGGGCCATGCCGACCTGCAGCGCGGCCTCGGTGTGCCCGGCGGCCGCGGCCCTCTCGTACCAGGTCAGAGCTGCCCGGTCCTCGTCGCGCCCGGCGTGCAGAATGCCGAGGTTGAAGGCGGCGTCGACGCTGCCCGCCTCGGCGGCCTTGGAGAACCAGGGCTGCGCGCCGGTCGCGTCGCCAGCCTGGAGCAGCAGCACGGCCAGCGCGTTGGCGGCCTCGCGGTGACCGGCGTAGGCGGCACGGCGGTACCACTGCTCGGCCTGCGGTGTACGGTCCTGGGCGGCGCAGAGCAGCCCCAGGTTGTACGCGCCGTTGACGTCGCCCGCGTCCATGGCGGCGCGGTACCAGCGCTCGGCGGTCTGCTGCTCGCCGCGGGCGGCGTGCAGGGCGCCCAGAGCGTTGGCCGCGTTGCCGTCGCCCTCCTGGGCGGCGCGCAGCCACCACACGGCCGCGCTCTCCTCGTCGCCCGCGTCGCGCAGCAGGAAGCCGAGCGCGCAGGCCGCCCGGGCCTCGCCGCCCTTGGCGGAGGTGAGGTACCAGCGGCCGGCCTCCTTGAGCTCGCCGCGCTGTTCCAAGATGGCGCCGAGATGCAGGGCGGCGCGGCGGTGACCGCGCGCGGCGGCCTGCCGGTACCACTGCTCGGCCTCACCGATGCGCCCGGCGGCAGGACCCGCCACGGGTCCGTCGTCCTTGCGCCCGCCCGCACGGCCCTCCTTGCGCGCACCGGTTCCGGTTCCGGTGCCGTCGGCGGCGCCACTGCGCGCAGGCAGGCCCGCCCCCAGCCCGGCGTCCGCCCCCGGGCGGCCGAACGCGTCGTGCGGGTCGTCGGCAGCCTTGCTCTCCAGGGTGCGTGCCAGGCGGTACGCGGCCTCTCGGTGCCCCTGCTCGGCGGCAGCGCGCAGCCAGCGCTCGGCGCCGACGTCGCTGCGGTGTTCCAGCAGGTCGGCGAGGGCGTACGCGCCCAGCGCATGGCCCTGCTCGGCGGACTGGCGCAGCCAGTACTCGGCGCCCGGCTCGTCGCCACGCTCGCGGTAGTGGCGGCCCAGCGCGTGGGCCGCGGCGGCGGAACCGGCGACGGCGGCGATACGCCACCAGCCGGCCGCCTCGTCGGCGTAGCCGCGCTGGTGCAGGAGGACGCCCAGGTTGTTGGCGGCAGCCCGGTCGCCGTCGGCGGTGGCCGCACGCAGATAGGGCTCGGCGCCGTTCAGATCGCCTCGGCGCAGCAGCAGCGCACCGAGGACGCTCATCGATGCGGTGTCTCCGGCGTCGGCGGCACGACGGTGCCGCGCCTCGCTCTCGGCGGTCTCCGTGCTCTCGGTGTTCTCGATGCCCTGAGTGCTCTCGGCGCTGTGGGACGGCTCCGCGCCCCCGGCGGTCCCACCGTCCTCGCAGGCCTGGACGGCCTCGGCGTCATCCGCGGCATGGGCGGCAAAAGCCGCATCTACCGTGTTTCCCATCTCATGGACGCGCCGCTGCACAAACCGCCCTGTCTCCAACAGAGTTGCCCTGTCCCCCATAAATACCATCGTCCCACCACCTGCAACCCGCGTACACCTGGTATCTCGCGGCCAGTGAGGTCACTTCAGCGTTTTGTCGACATGCCCACAGAGAGATAAGTCAAACACGTTCGGAGCCAACTCGTGCCCCGCGAACCGCACTTCAGGCCCTTTGTGCGAGAAAGTCTCCGCAACACGACGAAGGTCCGGATCCTCGAAAGGATCCGGACCTTCATCTTTTCAGTAGCGGGGACAGGATTTGAACCTGCGACCTCTGGGTTATGAGCCCAGCGAGCTACCGAGCTGCTCCACCCCGCGTCGTTGTGTTCAAACCGTACCACGATGCGAGGGTGGTGCTTTACCCGTTACTACCGGCCGCCGTTCAGCTGCGCTTCTCCGTCTTGGGCTGGGCCGCAGCCGCACGCCGCAGCGCGTCCTCCAGATCCGCCTGGGCCTTGCCGTAGGCGGTCCAGTCCTGCTTCTTCAGGGCTGCCTCGCCTTCGGTGTAGGCCTTCTGCGCATCCGCGATCGCCTGCTTCAGTGCGGCGTCACCGGTGGCCGGTGGCTTCGTGCCCGGTGGCCGGGTGGTCTCCGCCGGCGGCTGGCTGGTGCCGGTTTCCTCCACTCCGAAGACCGCGTTGAGTGCCTCCCCGAGGCTGTTCTCGAAGACGGTCTTCGAACCGTACGAGGCGGCGACCTTGCGCAGCAGCGGATAGTTCTGCGTGCCACCGCGCGTGTACACCGGCTCGACGTACAGGAAGCCGCCGTCGAGCGGCACGGTCAGCAGGTTGCCGTACTCGATGTCGGAATCGGTGCCCTTGAGGTTCCTCACGAACTCGGCGACATCGTCGTTGCCGTTGAGCTCGCTCTGTACCTGGCCGGGTCCCTTCACCGTCGTGGTGACTCTCAACAGCCTTATCGTGCCGTAGTCCTTGCTGGCCGCATCCGCGTCCACCGCCATGAACGCCCCGAGGTCGGGCCGCCCCTTCGGAGTGAAGGTGGTGGTCAGCGAGAACTTCTGGGCCGTCTGGTCGGGCATCTTTATGCTCAGGTAGTACGGCGGGACGGCGCCGGACTCCTTGTTGGTCGGGTCGTCCGGGACCTGCCACGCGTCACTGCCGCTGTAGAACTGTGCGGGGTTGGTGACGTGGTAGCGGGTGAGCAGCTCGCGCTGCACCTTGAACAGGTCCTGCGGGTACCGCAGGTGGTCCATCAGGTCCTTGGGGATGTCGGCCCGCGGCTCCACCGTCCCCGGGAACGCCTTGCGCCAGGTCTTGAGGACCGGGTCCTTGGTGTCCCACTCGTACAGCCTGACCTTGCCGTCGTACGCGTCGACGGTGGCCTTCACCGAGTTGCGGATGTAGTTGACCTGGTTCTGCTGGGCGACGACCGCACGCTGGTTGGTGGTGAGCGAGTCGGCCGTGGTGTCACCGAGCGTCGTACGCGAGGCGTACGGGTACCCGTTGGTGGTGGTGTACGCGTCGACGACCCACTGGATGCGGTGGTTCACCACGGCCGGATAGGCGTCGCCGTCGATGGTCAGCCATGGGGCGACCGCTTCGACTCGCTCCTTGGGCGTGCGGTTGTAGAGAATCCGCGAGCCGTTGCCGATGGCCCCCGAGTAGAGGATCTGCGGCTCACTGAACGACACCGCGTACGCGGCGCGGTTGAAGGCGCTGCCGAGACTGACCCCGCTGTTGCCCTCGTAGCTGGTGGTCTTCTCGCCGTCCTCCTCGTAGTCGAGCTCCTTCTGGGGCCCGCCGACGATGGAGTACTGCTCGGTCTTCTCGCCGTAGTAGATCTGCTGCTCGTACGAGCCGAGCTGGCCGGTGGTCGGCAGACCGGACTCGGTGAAGTCCGGGGAGCCCTTCGGGTTCGTGCCCGTCGTGGTGCCCCGGGCGGCGATGGCGCCGTAGCCGTGGGTGTACGTGAAGTGGTCGTTGATCCAGTTGCGCTTGGGGATGCCCTCCAGATTGAGCTCGCGCAGACCGATGACCGTGTCCTGGTCCTTGCCGGCGGCGTCCTTGTAGCGGTCGACGTCCAGCGTCTTGGGGAACTGGTAGTAGTTCCTCTTCTGCTGGAGCTGCTGGAAGGCCGGGGAGACGACGTTGGGGTCCATCACCCGGTAGCTCGCCGCTTCGTCCGCACTGGCACGGAGCTTCGCGTCGTCGGTCGTGGTGCTCTTGCCCGTGTAGTCGTCCACCTGGGCGTCATCGATGTCGTACGCGTCACGCGTCGCCTCGATGTTCTTCCGGATGAACGGGGCTTCCTTGGCCTGCTCGTTCGGCTGGACCTGGAACTTCTGCACGATCGCCGGGTACAGCCCGCCGATCAGGATCGCGGAGAGCACCATCAGGCCGAAACCGATCACCGGGAGCTGCCAGGTGCGGCGCCACAGCGTCGCGAAGAACAGCACGGCGCAGATCGCGGCGATGCAGAACAGGATCGTCTTCGCCGGCAGGTAGGCGTTGGCATCGACGTAGCGCAGGCCCGTCCAGTTGTCCGTCGCCTTGAAGTCACTGGACTTCACGGCGAGGCCGTACCGGTCGAGCCAGTAGGCCACGGCCTTCAGCGAGACGAAGACGCCGAGCAGCACCGACAGGTGGCCGGTGGCCGCGCCGGTCGCCCGCGCGCCGGGGCTGGTGATGCGGAGCCCGCCGTACAGGTAGTGGGTCAGGGCGGCGGCGATCAGCGAGAGCACCGTGGCCGCGAAGCCGAAGCCCAGCAGGAAGCGGTACCACGGCAGGTCGAAGGCGTAGAAGGACACGTCCAGGTGGAACTGGGGGTCCTTCTGCCCGAACGACACGCCGTTCACGTACATCAGCCACGTACGCCACTGGCCCGAGGCGGACGCTCCGGCGATCAGCCCGACGAGCGCGGTGATCGCGAGCAGCACCCACCTCTTGTACGGGGCCACACTCATCCGGTAGCGGTCCAGGCTCTGCTGCTCCATCGACATCGCGCTCAGCGGCGGCCGGAGCCGGTGCGCGAGCCAGATGTTCACGCCGACGGCGATCGCCATCAGCAGTCCGAAGACGAGGAACAGCCCGATCTTGGTCCACAGGGTGGTGGCGAAGACGGACGAATACGCGACCGACCGGTACCAGAGCCAGTCCGTCCAGAACCCGGCGAACATGACGAACACCATGGCGAGAATCGCCAGGACGCCCAGTGTCATGAGCAGGGTACGGGCGCGCCGGGACGGGCGGCCGACTCTGATCCGTGGCCCGGTCGGGCCCCCGCCGCGGTCCGGCATCTGGAAAGCCAACGTGCGCCCCTCGAAGTTCGCGGTCGTGTGAAGCAGGCCCAGCGATCGTAGAGCCCACCTATGCAACTTACTGAGGCTTTACCTAGTTCCCGTTCCCGGGGCGGAAGGAGGGAGGATGTTGAGCATGTCCAACGTTTCCCCCTCAGGCCCCCCGATGGCCGCGAGCCCCCTCACTGTCGCCGTGCTCGAGATCGACGAGTACGCCTCCGGCCTCGGCTGGGACCAGCCGGCCCGGCTCTTCGCGCTCGTCGACACCGCCAAGCTGCGGGTCCAGGAGCCCGGCCTCGCCGCCCAGCTCGGTCTCGACAGCTCCGATTCGACCACCGCCGCACTCACCCCCATCGAGCAGGAGGAGCTTCCCCCCGGAAAGGCGCTGGACGAGTTCCTCGCCACGATCGCCTGGCCCGACGCGGTCGCCGGCTGCGCCATGACGGTGGAGCGCCTGATGCTGCCGCCGTCCGCCGAGTCCTCCGTACCGGAGGGGCTCAGTGACGCCCAGCTGACCAAGTGGGTCGCCAAGCACCCCGACCGGCAGGAGGTGCGGATGACCGTGGCCGTCCTGCGCAACGGTGCGCGGGAGTCGGCCGTACGGCTCCGGGAGAAGGACTCCCCGACCGAGGTGCTGACCGGCGCCGGCCTGGTGCCGGGGCTGGCCGAGGCGCTGGCCGCCACGTTCGAGTCCTGACCGCAGCGGGCGGTACCGCCCGCTCCCCCGCCAGGGGCGGCGCGGTCAGCCTGCCGAGCAGCTCGGCAGGCCGGCCGTGTCGCCCACGCGGATCTTCTCCAGCGACTTCTTCGCGTCGTCGATCGTCTTCACCTTGACCAGGGTGAGCCCGCTGGGGGTGTCGGAGGCGGCGGCCTTGCAGTTGTCGCCCGGCGTCAGGAAGTACCTGGCGCCCGCGTCGCGCGCGCCGACCAGCTTCATGTTGATGCCGCCGATCGGGCCGACCTTGCCCTGGTCGTCGATGGTGCCGGTGCCCGCGATGAACTTGCCGCCGGTCAGCTGACCGGGCGTGAGCTTGTCGACGATGCCGAGGGAGAACATCAGGCCCGCGCTCGGGCCGCCGACATCGGCGAGCTTGATGTCGATCTCGAACGGGAACGTGTGGTCCGTCCCGGCCTGGATTCCGACGATCGCCCGGTTCTCCTTGGGTGCCTTCTTCGTCTTGATGGTGATCTTCTCGGTGCCCTCGGGCTGCTTGCCGGCCTTCTCGGCCGCTGCCGCCGTCTTGGCCGGGATCACCGTGAAGGTGACGTTCTCCCCCGGCTTGTGCTTGGTGACGAGCTTCGCGACGTCCTCGGGCTGCTTGACCGCCGTACCGTCGACCGCCTTGATCACATCACCGGCGTGCAGCTTGCCCTGCGCGGGGCTGTCCTTGATCACCGTGGAGACCACGACGCGCGACGTCACCGGGATGCCCAGTTCGGTCAGGGCGGCGACCTTGGCGCTCTCCTGGGACTGGCTGAACTCCTCGGCGTTCTCCTGCGTCGACTGCTCCTCGGTCTGGCCACCCGGGTACAGCGTGTCGTGCGGAACGACCACGCCGTCGTGGGCCAGCCAGCCGTAGACGGCCTCGACGAGGTTCATGTTGTAGTCGGCGCCGGTGACCCTGACCGTCGTCATGTTGAGATTGCCGGACGTCTTGTACGTCGGATGCCCGGAGATCTGCAGGACCGGCTCGCCGTCGACCTTGCCGAGCGTGTTCACGGTCGGCCCGGGAGACATCTCCGAATACGGCACTGGGATCAGCACGCCTGCGCAGAGCAGCGCGATGAGGATCAGCGTGGAGGCGAGCATCGTCGCGGTGCGGCGTGGCATGGAACGACAGTACGGGAAGGGTCTCTCAGTGCACCGCCGGGGCCGGTCCGTACGGGGCGGAGGGCCGGGCGTCGTGCTGTGCCGAGTGGCGGGGGTGTCGGCGCCGGGATGAGGATTGGCGACTGCGTACGTTCGGTGGTGCGTCAGGCAGCGTCGGAACCGGAGTCGGTTCTCTCCATCGCTTCACGGAACCGGGCATATCCGGCGAGTTCGGTGACATCACCGGTCGTGCGATTACGGGCGGCCCAGCTTCCCCATATCGCAGCACCGAAAGCAGCGAAAAGCGGAATCAGCAACCAGGCGAGTGCTGCCATCACTACCTCCCCACGCCATGAGCGACCGCAACGAACCGATCAGCAGATTAGTCTTCTGCAGATCCAACGCTCACGGCAGGGGTGCGGTTACGCAAATCGGGGCCGATGTCGCCGGTCCGGTTTGCGCTCAGCAGGCGCCCACCCACTCCTCCGTACCGTCGGAGAACCGCTGGTGCTTCCAGATCGGAACCTCGTGCTTGAGGTCGTCGATGAGCTTGCGACACGCCGCGAATGCCTCCGCACGGTGCGGGCAGGAGACGGCGACGACCACAGCCAGGTCCCCGACCTCCAGCTCACCCACACGATGGACAGCTGCCAGTGCCCGGACCGGGAACTCGGCGACGACCTTCTCGGCCACCCGGCGCATCTCGTCCTGCGCCGACGGATGGCAGGAGTAGCCGAGCCCGCCGACGTCCTGGCCGCCGTCGTGATTGCGCACCGTGCCGACGAAGAGCGCCGTGCCTCCAGCGGCGTCGTCCCCGGCGGCGCGGAAGATCTCGTCGACGGACAGCGGCGTGTCCCGGATCTCCAGCAGCCGGATCGGGTCCTGCGCCGCCTGCTCACCGGGGTGGTCATGGGTGGGTGCCATGGCGCCCATGGTGCCGCACGGCACCGACATCGCGGAATAGCGCTTTCCACCGGCGGGCCGCCGGCCGCCTTGGAGCCTCCTACAGCCACCGGGGCGCCCGGCCCGGTCCTGCCCGGACACACCGCGGCCGGACACGTCTCAGATGCGGCGGCGGGCCTTGCGGGCACGGCGGACCAGGGCGGCGGTGCCGAGCAGCGCCACGGTCGCACCGGCGGCGCCGGCCGCGGTGGCGTCCTTGCGGCCGAGCCTGCGCCCCGCGACGGTGTGGCGGCCCTCGACCTCTTCGAGGAGGGCGGCGAGCACTTCCTCGTTGGTCCACCCGGGACGCCAGCCGGCGTCGTGCAGACGGCTCACGCTGACCACCCAGGGGTGCATCGTGTACGCGAGATCTCCCGCCGGGGACGGGGTGAGGCCGATCCGGTGCAGCCGGGCGGCGGCGCCGAGGGCGACCGCGGAGGGCAGTTCCATCCGGCGGACGCCACTGAGCTCCTCGACCTCCTGCTGTTCCAGCCAGCCGTCGCAGCCGACCGCGAACTCTCCGTCGATCTTCTCCAGCGCGGCGTACTCCAGGGCCGTGACCAGGTCGTCGACATGGCAGAACTGCCAGGTGGGGCGCGATCCGGCGACGACCAGGAGGCGCGGCGACTCGAAGTAGCGGGTCAGCGCCGTGTCCGTACCGCCGACCAGGACAGTGGGGCGGACCACGGTCACGTTGAGGCCGGGATGGGCGCGGGGTGCGCGACGCCCGAGCCGTTCGATCTCCAGGAGGTCGCCGACGCCGGTGGCCTCCGCCGTGGCACGCAGTTCGGCGTCCTCGGCGAGCGGGATGTCGTTGTCGGGAAGCGCCCCGTAGACCATCGCCGAGGTGCAGAGCACGACCCGGTGGACCCCCACGGCCGCGGCGGCCGTCAGCACGGTCTGGGTGCCGCGGACGTTGTACGCGGTACGGGCGGCGGGGTCGGTCTCCAGGTCGAGATCGAGTGCCAGGTGGACGACGACGTCCGCGCCGCGCAGCTTCTCGGCGATGGCGGGATCCCGTACGTCGAGGATGTGCCAGATCGCCTCGGAGACCTCGCCGCGGCGCTCGTCGATGGCGATGACCTGCTTGATCTCCTCGGAAGCCGCGAGGCGCGCGGTGAGCAGCTCACCGACGCCGGTCGCGGCACCGGTGACCGCGACGACGGGGCCGCGGCTCTTGGAGCGGCTCTTCGAGGGTTTGCTCTCGGGCGAAAGGTCGGCCAGGTTTCGCGCTGCGCGAACCTGAGGATCTGGGGAACTCACCGGGCGTCTCCAGCGGTTGTCTTCAGTACGTACCCGAATGACGCGTACGTACCAGGTGGCGTCCATCCTGCCGCAGGCCGGGAGTCGGCGGAGCACTGAGGCCCCGAGCGGGCTTGGTGTCTACGCTGGATGGTGATGTCGGGCAGTCGCCGTCGGTTCGAGCCGGCGGCCCTACGAGCCGAGGAAACCCGTGAGTGACACCCCATTCGGATTCGGCCTTCCGCCGGAGGAGCCGGAAGACGGCGACGAGGGCAAGAAGAAGGACCCCGCCGGAGGTGGGCAGGGTTCGGGCGGGCCTGCGAACCCGTTCGGCTTCGGGCCGGGCGCGGGCGGGGACAACCCGTTCGCGGCGATGTTCGGCACGATGAACCCGAACGACCTGGGAGCCGCCTTCCAGCAGCTCGGCCAGATGCTGAGCTACGAGGGCGGTCCCGTGAACTGGGACATGGCCAAGCAGATCGCCCGCCAGACGGTCGCCCAGGGCACCCCGGACGGCACGAAGGACGCGAGCGTCGGTCCTTCGGAGCGGGCCGCGGTCGACGAGGCGCTGCGGCTGGCCGACCTCTGGCTGGACGGCGTGACGTCGCTGCCGTCCGGTTCCGTCTCGACCGTGGCGTGGAGCCGTGCGGAGTGGGTCGAGGCGTCCCTCCCCGCCTGGCAGAAGCTGGTCGACCCGGTGGCTGAGCGCGTCGGCCTCGCCATGGGCGATGTGCTGCCCGAGGAGATGCAGGCGATGGCGGGCCCGCTGATCGGCATGATGCGGTCGATGGGCGGCGCGATGTTCGGCCAGCAGATCGGGCAGGCCGTGGGCGTGCTGGCGGGCGAGGTCGTCGGCTCGACCGATATCGGACTGCCGCTGGGCCCGGCCGGAAAGGCCGCGCTGCTCCCGCTGAACGTCGAGAGATTCGGCAAGGACCTGAGCGTGCCGCAGGACGAGGTGCGGCTGTATCTCGCCCTGCGTGAGGCCGCCCACCAGCGGCTCTTCGCCCATGTGCCGTGGCTGCGCTCGCACCTGTTCGGCGCGGTCGAGGGGTACGCGCGCGGCATCAAGGTCGACACCAGCAAGCTGGAGGACGTGGTCGGCCAGTTCGACCCGTCGCAGCCCGAGCAGCTGCAGGACGCCCTTCAGCAGGGCATGTTCCAGCCGGAGGACACGCCGGAGCAGAAGGCCGCGCTGGCCCGGCTGGAGACGGCGCTCGCGCTGGTCGAGGGCTGGGTCGACGCGGTGGTGCACGAGGCCGCGAAGGCCCGGCTGACGTCGGCCGACGCACTGCGCGAGACGATGCGCAGGCGGCGCGCCTCCGGTGGTCCGGCCGAGCAGACCTTCGCCACGCTGATCGGCCTCCAGCTGCGGCCTCGGCGGCTGCGGGACGCCTCGCGGCTGTGGGCGTCGCTCACGGACGCACGCGGTCTCGACGGTCGTGACGCGCTCTGGGCGCACCCGGACATGCTGCCGACCGCCAACGACCTGGACGACCCGGACGGGTTCGTGCACCACGAGCAGCTGGACTTCTCCGAGCTGGACAAGATGCTCGGCGAGGCCGCGAAGGGTACCCAGACGCCCGCGGACGACCAGCGCGACACCGGTGACCGGGGCGACGCGGACGGCAAGGGCGGCAGCGACAGCAAGGACGACACCGACCAGTGAGCCTGTACGACGACGCAGTCCTCGTACTGAAGAAGTACGAGTCATCGGCCGACCCGGACCAGGAGCAGCTGCGCCAGGTCTATCTGGACCATCTGTCGCGGCACCCGGACGGCATGTGGAAGGCCTGCGGGGCCGGGCATCTGACGGCCAGCGCGCTGGTCGTCGATCCGGAGCGCGGCCGGGTTCTGCTGACGCTGCACCGGAAGCTGCAGATGTGGCTGCAGATGGGCGGGCACTGCGAGCCCGAGGACGGGACGCTGGCTGCCGCGGCGCTGCGTGAAGCCACCGAGGAGTCCGGCATCAGCGGTCTGACCCTGCTGTCGGGCGGCCCGGTGGTGCTGGACCGGCATGCGATCCCGGCACCCTGTCACTGGCATCTCGATGTGCAGTACGCGGCACTGGCTCCGTCGGGCGCCACGGCGCAGATCAGCGACGAGTCGCTGGATCTGCACTGGTTCCCGTACGACGAGGTGGCCGAGGTGGCCGACGCCTCGGTCGTACGCCTGGTCGCGCGCACACGCGCGGCCCTGGAGAACGGCCGGCAGCTGTAACGGACCGCAACGGGTAAGGGGCGGCCTCCCAGGAGGCCGCCCCTTACCCGTGTCCATGCGGTGCGGCTCAGTTCCAGGCGTTGTTCTGGTTCTGGCCGTGCGCTCCCTGCTGGCCCATGCCGTACTGGGCGCGCAGGCCCTGTCCGATCTGGGCGCTCTGCGGGGGCAGCACCTCGCTGGGCTGGACCAGGGCGAAGCCCTGTCCGAGGAAGCTCAGCTCCCAGCCCTCGCCGGTGTTGCCGCGCCGCCGCCAGACCCCGGAGGAGTGCGTCTGGGCCTGCATCTGCACCCGCAGCGAGCTGGACCAGGCGATGATCGCATCGGCGTCGACATTGACGTACTTGTCGGGTGTGACCTGCATCATCAGCGGCTGGCCCGAGGTCATCAGGGCGACCTTGCCGGTGCCGGAGATGTTGAGCTGGTACTTGCCGGTGCCCGAGATGCCGTACTGGCTGTCCACGGCGATGACCTCGGTGTGCAGCGACGAGTCGAGCGCCAGGACGTAGGCGCTGTCCACCGTCATGCCGTCGTGGTCGACGTCCACGACGTGGACGTACTGCGCCAGGTTGGCGAGGTAGACGGTGCCCTGCCCGGAGCAGCGCATCAGGTCGAGGCCCTCACCGGTGGTCGCGCGGGCGCGGCGCTGCCCGTGCGACTGGTACTCGCCGTCGAACTCCATCAGCCCCTGGTAGGCGACCATGGCGCCCTTGCGGGCGAGGACGTCGTCGCGACCGGTCAGCGAGACCCGCAGGAGCTGCGGGTTCTGCACGGTGTACCGCTCCTGGGACTGCTGTTCCGTGTAGCTGAAAAGCGGACTCTGCATGGTGTGTTCTCCCTCCCCCTCAGTTCCGGATCCGCAGGCGGTCCGTACTGTCCTCGCTCGGCTGGACGACGACGATGCCCTGGCCGGAGAACGCCATCTGGTACGCCTCGCCGCTTCCGCGCCCGATGAGCGACGAGGCCTTGAAGCTGCGCTTGCCCTTCACCTTGAGGTTCGGGGACCACGCCACGAGGGCGTCCGGGTCGACGTAGGTCTCGTCGTCGCCGCGTCCGCAGTCCACGACGATCGGCGTGCCGCGCGAGGTGATGGCGACCCAGCCGGTGCCGGCGATGCAGACGTTCCACAGGCCCTGGCCGGCGAACTTGGCCAGCCCCTTGACCCGCTCGACGCCCCAGGTGAGGTGGCCGTCGAAGGCCAGGACGTTGGTGCCGTTGACCGAGAGCGAGTCGTTGTTGAGATTGATGACGACCACATCGGCGCCGTAGTCGGCGAGGTAGAGCAGCCCGTCACCGGCGCACTTCATCAGGGGCGCGCCCTCGCCGGTGATCCACTGGGAGGCGATCTGACGGACGGCGGGCGGATTCGGTTCGTACTGGATGAAGCCCTCGTACGACACCATCGAGCCGGTACGCGCATAGAGGTCCTGGCCGGTGGCCATGGCGACCTTGAGCATCGTGCGGCCGTGGTTCTCCATCCGGGCCGTGACGGGGGTCGGGGCGAAGCCCGCGAGTTGCTGGTTCATGACGGGCTCCCTCAGACCTCGTAGGGCTGGACGACGATGAAGTTGCCGGGCGCTCCCCGGAACTGGAGGTTCACGGTCTCTCCGCTGTGCCCGGGGTACGCGTTGCGGCGCAGTCGGACCTGGCTGGAGATGATCACCTGGGACGCCGACGACCAGGCCACGATGGCGTTGCAGTCGGCGAACGTGGTCGGCGTGACCGGCAGGACGACGGGAACCCCGTGGGTCTTGACGATGACCGTCCCGGTGCCCTGGAACTGCATGGTGAACAGGGCGCCACCAGGGATGCCGTGGCCCTCGATCCTGCGGACCTCGTGCTGCAGCGACTCGTCGAAGGCGAGAACGCTCTCCGCCGAGACGCAGATGCCGTCGCCCTGGAGCTCGATGGCGTGCAGATGGGAGCCGTCCTCGGCGAGGAAGACCTGCCCGCGGCCGGTACAGCGCATCAGCTGCATCTCCTGGCCGGTGGCATTGCCGACGATGCGGCCGGCGAAACCGGCGCCCTTGTAGCTGAAGTCGACCTTGCCCTGGTACATCACCATGGAGCCCTGGCGGGCGAGCACCGGCGTACCGCCCATGGTGAGGTCGACCCGCATGAGCTGCTGGTTCTGCGGGGTCCAACGCTGGCCGGTGGCCGTCTCCTTGTACGGCTGGAGCGCGGCCTGCAGGCCGGCGCCGGCCGCCTGCGGCACCCCTTGCGGTACGCCCTGGGGCATGCCGGGGGGCTGCTGCCCGTACGGAGCCGGAGCCTGCTGCCCGTAGGGGGCGGCGGGCACGGGCTGGCCCGGGACCTGTCCGAACTGCGGCTGCTGGGGCGGCTGGCCCGGCTGTCCGTACGGAGCCGGGGCGGGCGCGGGCGGTGGCACGGTGCCACCCATCGGCGCCATCGGCGCCGCGATCGTCGGCGCGGCATGCATCTGCTGCTGCGGGGTGGGCGCCTGCGCGGCCGGGGCCCCGAAGGACGGGGCGGGCTGCGGGACTTGGGAGGCCTGCGGGGCGGCCGGAGCACCGAAGGACGGGGCCGGGGCGGTCGCCTGCGGCGGCGGGGCGAACGACGGGGCGGCTGCCTGCTGCTGCGGCGCGGCGGGCGCCTCCTCGGCGACCTCACCGCCGAAGTTCTTCAGCAGCGCGTCGAGGCCACCGTCGAAGCCCTGGCCGACGGCCGCGAACCGCCAGACGTCCTTCAAATAGAAGTCGCCCAGCATCACCGCACGCTCGGTGGTGAACTCGGAGCCGGTGAAGGCGTACCTGACGACTTCCTCGCCACCCGCGACGATCCGGATGTACCCAGGACCGACCTGCGACATCTGCCCCGCACCGTCGATGGTCGCGGTGAACGACAGCTTGTGGATGTTCGCCGGAATGCGGTCCAGAGTGACGCGGAACGACTCGGTGTCACCGGCCTGGGCGCCGAGGAGCTGAATGGACTCCTCGGGCGACTTCGGCTGATTGAAGAAGATGAAATACCGGTCGTCGGAGAGCTGCTCGTTGGCATCGAGGCCGAAGCAGCTGATGTCAAAGGTCAGTCCCGGGCCGGAGATCTGCACACCTACGTACAGGTCCGTCCCCGGCGTGAGATCGCTGATCTTGGCCTTGTGGCCGCGTTGGAATTCCCTTGCCATGCGTAACGACCGTCCCCCATCCCGAATGTGAATGCGTCGCGCCAGGCTAGCCGCAAACTCCGACATTGAGCTGAGTCGGTACACACCCGGTACAGAATCACCGAACGTCACTCGCTTCGGGCGGCCGGCAGATGCGGCAGCCGGTCGGCCGCCACCACTCCTTCGAGGTAGCCGCGAGCCCGCTCGGTCCGCGGGTACGCCTCCAGCAGCCGCCAGAACCGCGGACCATGACCGGGGACCAGGAGATGCGCGAGTTCATGGACGAGCACGTAGTCGACGACGTACTCCGGCATGCCCTGCAATCGGTGCGACAGACGGATGCTTCCCTCCGCCGGTGTACAGGACCCCCATCGGGTGTTCTGATTGGTCACCCACCGCACCGACACGGGTCTGGCCCGGCCGTCGAAATACAGGTCGGACAACCGCTCGGCACGCTCGGCGAGTTCGCTGTCACCGAGGATGCGCTTGCTCTCCTGGGCGGCGAGTTTGTCGAGCATCACGCTCACCCAGCGCTGCTCCTCCGCCTCCGACATCCGGGCGGGGATCAGCACGATGGTGCGGTCGCCCTCCCGGTACGCGGAGACCGTTCTGCTGCGGCGGCTGCTCCTGCGGACCTCGACCGCGCTCGTCGCCGAGACGCGGGGCGGATGGCTGGCCGCGCTGCGCTGATGATGTCCGGCGCTGCGCGCGGGGGTCTCGCCGGCGAAGCCGGGTGACGGGTCGGCGGGCACGCCACGACGTTACCCGCTGTCAGTGGGGGAAGTCCCGCCCCCAGGGCGGTTGACGCTTGATCCACTCCACGGCATGCACCAATTGAACGACTAATGCCCCTGCCTGTGGATAACTTTCTGCACGTTTCGATGCCTGCCTGCATTCTGGCAACGGATCTCGCGAAGCTCCGCACACAGAGACCGCAGAGCGACCGCAGAGAGATCACACAGAGATCGCACACAGACCGCACCGACGCTGGACAGCACGACGGACAGAGACCGGGGGAGACCATGCATCCGATGTTGAAGCCCGCACTGCGCCGCGCCTGGCGTGGCAGGGACACCGTGCAATTCGGAGTGACACGCGCTCACGCGGTGAAGCTCGGTCCGGTGGATATCGCCACCGGAAGTTTCCTGGAACTGCTCGACGGAACGCGCGGCCTGCCGCTGCTGCGCGAAGAGGCACGGGCCCTGGATCTCTCGGATCATCAAGTGGACACACTGGTGAGGCGCATGGCGAACGCGGGGCTGATCGACGACGTACGGGCCGGCGGCCCGGAAGCCGCAGCGTTACGGAACCGGGCCGACGTCCTGGAGCGGCAGCGCCCCGACCTCGCGTCGCTCTCGGTCATCCACCCCGAACCGGGCGGCGGGATGCGCAGGCTGGCGGCCCGCCGTGCGATGCGGGTCCAGGTGAGAGGCGCCGGCCGGGTCGGTGCGGCAATCGCCGCGGTTCTGTCCGGGGCCGGAGTGGGCCGGGTCGAGGTCCTGGACGGCGGAGTCACCGAGCCAGCCGACATCGCGCCGGGCGGCCTTCCGGCAGCGGCGGTCGGCGAGCGCAGGGACACCGCAGCCCGGCAGTTGGTCCGCCGCTCGGCCGTCGGCTCCACTTCGCGGGCGACGGGGACGGCGGACGCCGCGGCGGGTGGCACGTCAGCGGGTGGCCCAGCTGCGAGTGGTGGGCCCGCGCTGTCGTTGGTCGTGGTCGCCCCTCGGGACGGTCTCGCGGTGTACGCCCCCGACCCCCGCGCCGCCGAACCGTGGATCGCGTCGGGCATTCCTCATCTCTATGCCGGGGTGATCGAGGCCACCGGTGTGGTCGGCCCCCTGGTCCTGCCCGGGGGTACGGGCTGCGCGGGATGCCTGGCGCTGACCCGCACGGACCGGGATCCGCAGTGGCCAAGGATGCTGACGCAGTGGCGGTCCGGGCGACGCAATGCCGTGCAGGCGTGCGACCTGGGGCTCGCGACAGCAGTGGCCGGTCTCGCCGCAGCCCATGCGCTGGCTTTTCTGGACGGCGAACTGCCCGCGAGCACGGGGGTCAGGTGGGAGGCTGCTCTGCCGCTGTTGGACTGGAGGTCGGAGCAGGTCGGGGCGCACCTCGACTGTTCCTGCGGGGCGGGTGGGCACACTGAGGGGGAGCGCACCTCTGGGCTCGGCACGACGCAGGACACAATGGCCGGGTAACCGCCGCACGCGGCACGGCAGTCTGGGATTTGGAGGGGCGTATGTCTGATCTACCCCGGAAAGCGGTCACCCGTACCGCCAAGTTGGCCGCACTGCCACTCGGCTTCGCCGGCCGGGCCACGTGGGGTCTGGGCAAGCGGATCGGCGGCAGGTCTGCGGAGATAGTGGCCCGCGAGCTCCAGCAGCGCACGGCGGACCAGCTGTTCAAGACACTGGGGGAGCTGAAGGGGGGTGCCATGAAACTCGGTCAGGCCCTGTCCGTCTTCGAGTCGGCGCTGCCCGAGGAGGTTGCCGGGCCGTACCGGGCGGCGCTCACCAAACTGCAGGAAGCGGCGCCCCCCATGCCGACCCGCACCGTCCACGGGGTGCTGGCAGAGCGGCTCGGTGAGGACTGGCGGGAGCTGTTCCTCGAATTCGAGGACAAGCCGTCGGCCGCCGCATCGATCGGGCAGGTGCACCGGGCGGTCTGGCACGACGGGCGCGAGGTCGCGGTGAAGGTGCAGTATCCGGGCGCCGGGGAGGCCCTGCTCTCGGATCTCACCCAACTCAGTCGTTTCGCCCGGATGCTCGGCCCGCTGATCCCCGGGATGGACATCAAACCGCTCATCGCGGAGCTGCGCGACCGTGTGTCGGAGGAGCTGGACTACGAACTGGAGGCGCGGTCCCAGCAGGAGCACGCCAAGGAGTTCGCGGACGATCCCGATGTGGTGATCCCGGGCGTGGTGCACCAGTCGGACCAGGTGCTGGTGACGGAGTGGATCGACGGTGTGCCGCTCTCCGAGGTGATCACGGACGGCACGCAGGAGCAGCGGGACCGTGCGGGCCAGCTGCTGGCCCGATTCCTGTTCTCGGGTCCGGCGCGCACGGGCCTGCTCCACGCGGACCCGCATCCGGGCAACTTCCGGCTGCTGCCTGCGGGAACAGAGGACGGCGAGGCCGGGCAGTGGCGGCTCGGGGTGCTGGACTTCGGCACGGTGGACCGGCTGCCGGGCGGTCTGCCGCAGCCGATCGGGGACTCGTTGCGGCTCACGCTGGCGGGTGACGCCGAAGCGGTGTACGAACTGCTGCGCGAGGAAGGCTTCGTCAAGGAGTCGATCGACCTCGACCCGAATGCGGTACTCGACTATCTGCTGCCGATCATCGAGCCGGCGCAGGTGGAGGAGTTCACCTTCACCCGGAGCTGGATGCGCAATCAAGCGGCTCGGATAGCAGATCTCCGCTCCCCCGCCCATCAGCTGGGCAAGCAGCTGAACCTGCCGCCCGCCTATCTGCTCATACACCGGGTGACGCTGAGCACGATCGGAGTGCTGTGTCAGCTGGGTGCGACGGTGCGGCTGCGGGACGAACTGGAGTCCTGGGTCCCTGGGTTCCTGCCGATCGAGGATCTGTCCGTCGAGGACCTGGCCGTCGGGGACCTGGCCGTCGAGGACCTGCCGATCGCGGACCTGCCGATCGCGGACCTGCCTGAGCAGGAGCAACGGGTGGGCGACGCGGCAGCCGAGGCATAGGTCCCGGGACCGGGCCTGGGCGGGCCTGTCACCACCAGGGCGAGTCGAGGCGGCCTTCGATCGCCCTGATATGGCTGCGGGCGCAGTTGTCACAGAAGTACTGGCGTCTGCCGTTCTCCACGGAGCAGACCCAGGTCGGCGGCGCGTACTCGCTGTCGGCGGCGGTGCCGCACCGGGCGCACACCACGACATGCGCGCCCGGTTGTGCGGGGTGATGAGTCTCCTCGTTCACCTCGTGACGATAACTCCGTCCCCGCGGCGCGGCACGTCACCACACAGCACGACCGCGGGGCCGGTCCGTTCGGACCGGCCCCGCGGAAGGGGTACTGACAAGAGGTAGTGATCGCTGCCGGGCAGAGCGGCTGTCCGGCAGCGGGTGGAGCGGTTCTTCGGCCTGACTAGTGCATGACCGCCATGGCCAGCGCGCGGCGGGCGCGCATCGAAGCGCGCTCCGCCCGGCGCTGCATCCGCCGGGCGGAGACCAGGCGCACGGCCTGGCGCTCCGCGTCGGCTTCCCTCAGGCGGTCGTGCATATGCGCACGAGCCAGAGCTTCTGGGATGAGTTGCATTTCACGGGTCCTGTTCTGACGCGAGTCGTTCGCGCCGATGCTTGTGACGTTCGGTGTTGCGGAGCCGACGGGCTCATTCGTGGGGACGGACATTGGTGCCTGATTTCGGGGATCGTGGGTTCGGGGACGGTCGATGGTTCCGATGCGCTTCATGGGTTTGGGGGCCGTGACCTCCAGGCCGGCGATCACGCCGCGACCGGGTTCTTGCGCGGACGGCCACGCGGCCGCTTGCGAGCGACGACGACGCCCTGGATGAAGAGCTCGCCACCCCAGACACCCCACGGCTCGCGGCGCTCCTTGGCGCCGGCGAGGCAGGCCTCGACGAGCGGGCAGGTGCGGCAGAGGGACTTGGCGTACTCGACATCGGCCGGCGACTCGGCGAAGAAGACCTCCGGGTCGTAGGAGCGGCAGGGGACGGGCACGCCGAGGTTCTCGATGGCGTCGTCGAGCGCGGTGAGCGCAGTGAGGGGGATCAAGGTGGAGTCCTCCGTGAGGCCGGGCGGGGGGATCGTTTCGGAAGGCGGTACGGACGGGGCGTGCGCTTCGAGTTGCACGGTGGTGGTGTCCTCGTCTGGTCGTTCCGGCCGGTCGGCCGGGTGGCTGTTGGTACCGGGTGCTGCTTGTCCCGAGGCGCCTCTTCGCTGTGTCGTCCGTTTGGACAAAACAAAAGGGCCGCGGATCCCGAGTGGGGTTCCGCGGCCCTGAAGGCGCCGGCCTGATGGTCCATCAGGCTGGATCGCTCCAGGGTTCAGGCCCACGGAAGGCCCACATCTTGTGGTGGTGCGTCGTCTGCTGCTCGGCTCCGGCACCGACTGCCGCAAAGGCATAGGCCGCCTTGGCCTGTCCCTTCGCTACTGCTGCCGTCGGTGCCTGGGCCGGTCGCTCATTGCGCTCCCGCACGGGGAGGCTCGCCAGGGACAGCGGGCTGACGGCGGAAATGCCGGACAGACCGGTGCCACGCAGCGAAGATTCCGAAGAGCAGGCGAGGCCGAGCGAGCAGGCGGAGACGACCGACAGATCGGTCATTTTGTTGGTCTCGATGATGCTGATCACGACAATCGCCTCCTCTCGGCGTCTCGGGGGGACCGGGCTTGCCGGTCCTGCGTATTCGGATAAGTACAGCACGGGGTGAGGGCTTCAGAGAAGTCGCTGTTCCCGTGGTTAAGAACCTATGGTGATGACTGGGGCGGGCGCAAACTATTTTTTCGACGAGTTTTTCTCACACCTCGTCGTCGTCTCCTCCGAGCCCCTCGTCTGGGTCCTGGCCTGCGCATATGGCCAGCACGGCGGCGCCGAACCGGTCCAACTTCCGGACACCGACCCCGGAGATTCCCGCCAGTTCACCGTCGCTGCCCGGGACCGCCTCCGCGATCGCGATCAGCGTCTTGTCGGTGAACACGCAGTAGGCCGGCTGGCCGATCTCCTTGGCCTGTTCCGCGCGCCAGTCGCGCAGCCGTTCGTAGAGCGCCTCGTCCATGTCGGAGGGGCAGTCCTCACAGCGCATCAGCTTCATCTCGCCCGCGTCGGTGAGGGTCCTGCCGCAGACCCGGCACAGGGCGGGGCCACGGCGCCTGCGCTTGGCCACCGCCGGCCGCTCGATGCCTCCCCCGGCGCTTCCCCCGGTGCCGGCCGCGCCGCGGCCGCCGCCGAGCGCCGCCGAGCCGGGGCGCAGCCCGTTCAGGAAGCGGCTCGGGCGCCGTCCGCCGCGGCTGCCGGGCGACCGGGACAACGACCAGGACAACGAGAGATGGAAGCGTGCTCGGGTGACGCCGACGTACAGCAGCCGGCGCTCCTCCTCGATCTGCTCGTCGGTCTTGGCGTACGTGATCGGCATCATGCCCTCGGTCAGCCCGACCAGGAACACGGCGTCCCACTCCAGGCCCTTCGCCGAGTGCAGTGATGCCAGCGTGATTCCCTGGACCGTGGGGGCGTGCTGGGCTGCCGCCCGCTCGTCCAGCTCCGCCACCAGGTCGGAGAGCGTCGCCCCCGGCTTGGCCTGTTCGAAGTCCTCGGCCAGCCGGACCAGGGCGGCCAGGGACTCCCATCGGTCGCGCACCGCCCCGGAGCCGGCGGGCGGCTCCGTGGTCCATCCCTTGGTGGAGAGCACCGCCCGCACCTGCGAGGGCAGCCCCTCCGCGTCGTCGAGCAACGAGTCGTTGCCCCCGGCACGGGCGGCGCCGCGCAGGGCGACGCCCGCCTCCCGTACCTCCGCGCGCTCGAAGAAGCGCTCCGCTCCCCTCAGCTGGTACGGCACGCCCGCGTCGGACAGGGCCTGCTCATACACCTCGGACTGGGAGTTGACCCGGTAGAGCACGGCGATCTCGCCGGCCGGGACGCCCGCAGCGATCAGATCGCGGATCCGGCGGGCGGTGCCCTCGGCCTCGGCGGGCTCGTCCGCGTACTCCGTATAGGCCGGCTCCGGCCCCCGCTCCCGCTGCGAGACCAGTTCGAGCCGGTGCTCGGCGGCGCGGCCGCGGGCCTGGCCGAGCACGCCGTTGGCGAGATGGACGACCTGGGGCGTGGAGCGGTAGTCCCGAACCAGCTTGACCACGGTCGCGTTCGGGTGGCGGGTGCGGAAATTCAGCAGGTGGTCGGGGGTAGCCCCGGTGAACGAGTAGATCGTCTGACCGGCGTCCCCGACGACGCACAGGTTGTCCCGGTCGCCGAGCCAGAGGTCGAGGAGTCGCTGCTGGAGCGGGCTGACGTCCTGGTACTCGTCGACCACGAAGTGCTGGTACTGGCGGCGGACATGGTCGGCGATGTCATGGCGGTCCTGGAGGATCGCGACGGTGAGCAGCAGCACATCCTCGAAGTCGATCACCGAGCGGTCGCGCTTCAGCTGCTCGTACATCGCGTAGATCTGGGAGATCTCGGCCGGATCGCGCGGGGCGTCCCGCTGGGTCTTGGCGACCACGGCCGGGTAGTCGGCGGGCACGGTCTGGGTGACCTTCGCCCACTCGATCTCGCTGGTGACGTCCCGCAGCTCGTTGCGGTCGAGCCGGATGCGGCAACGGGCGGCTGCTTCGGCGACCAGCTGGACCTTGCGCTCCACCAGCCGCGGCAGATCACCACCGACTGCTTTCGGCCAGAAGTACTGGAGCTGTCGCAGGGCGGCGGAGTGGAACGTCCGCGCCTGCACCCCTGCCGCGCCGAGCTGGCGCAGCCTGCCCCGCATCTCGCCCGCGGCCCGGTTGGTGAACGTGACAGCCAGCACACTCGTCGGCTGAAGTATCCCGGCACGCACCCCGTACGCGATGCGGTGCGTGATCGCTCGCGTCTTGCCCGTACCGGCTCCGGCCAGCACACACACCGGACCGTGCAGGGCCAGGGCGACCTCGCGCTGCTCGGGGTCCAGCCCGTCGAGCACGGCGTCCGCCGACTCGGGGACCCGGGGGAAGAGAGAGGAATGCGTTGCTGATGTCACCCCGCCATGCTGCCAGGTCGGGAGAGGCGGACGCGGAAGTTGTCCACAGGGGAGCGGTATCCGTCGTATTAATGCAGGGGCGGCTGCGGGAATGGCGGCCAGGTCACGTACGTTCCACTCCCTGCGGGGGGCACCTTTCCAGCTTTTCCGCCGGACGCGGCAACGCAACGTGACGAGACGAACGAGACAGAGGAGCGGGAAAACATGCCGGGCACTGTGACGATGTACAGCACCACGTGGTGCGGTTACTGCCGTCGGCTCAAGGGCCAGATGGACCGCGAGGGCATCACGTACAACGAGATCAACATCGAGCAGGACCCGGAGTCCGCGGCCTTCGTCGAGAAGGCCAACGGGGGCAACCAGACCGTTCCGACCGTGCTCTTCTCGGACGGTTCGACGCTGACGAACCCCTCGCTGGCCCAGGTGAAGCAGAAGATCGGCGTCTGATCGCGCGCGCTTGCGCTCTTCGCGCCGGCGCGAAGTGCCAGGGCTAAGAGCCCGCACGAAGGGCCGGCACCAAGAGCCCACGTGAACGCCCGCTGCCTTCCGGTCGCCCCGGAGGACGGCGGGTGTTCGCGTACCCGGAAGCCGGGCTTCGGGTCACGCCACCGCGACGCCGAGCTGCCGGACCGCCGCCGCGACCGTCTGCTCGAGGAGCACCGCGATGGTCATCGGTCCGACACCGCCCGGGACCGGGGTGATCAGCCGCGCCCGCTCGACGGCTGTCTCGAAGTCGACGTCGCCGACGTTGCCCTCGTTGTAGCCGGCGTCGATCACCACGGCGCCCGGCTTGATGTCCGCACCGGCGATGAAGCGTGGCTTGCCGACCGCGGCGAGGAGGACGTCCGCCTCCCGCACGATCGACGAGAGGTCGGCCGTCCGTGAGTGGCAGTACGTCACGGTGGCGTCCCGGCCGAGCAGAAGCATCCCGGCGGGCTTGCCGAGGATGGCGCTGCGCCCCACGACGACCGCCTGCTTTCCGGCGAGGTCGACGTCGTACTCGTCCAGCAGGCGGATGATTCCGCCGGGCGTGCAGGAGACGAAGCCGGGCAGGCCGAAACTCATCGTCGCGAACGAGTGCATGGTGACCCCGTCGACGTCCTTGGCCGGATCGATCGCTTCGAAGGCGGCGCGTTCGTCGATGTGCGGTCCCACAGGGTGCTGGAGCAGGATGCCGTGGACACCGGGGTCGGCCGACAGTGCGGTGACCGCGTCGACCACATCCTGTGTGGTGGAGGTGGCAGGAAGGGCCACGTGCCGCGACTCGATGCCTGCGCTCTCGCACCGGCGACGCTTCATCCGGACGTAGGTCACCGAGGCCGGGTCTTCCCCGACCAGCACCGTCGCCAGGCAGGGTGCCTTCCCGGTGCGCAGCCGGAGTTCGGCTGCCGTCGCCGCGCTGGTTTCGATGATCCTGCGGGCGAGGGCGGTGCCGTCCATCGGACGGGCTGTCTGGATCTGGGCCACGTTTCGCTCCTGGGTGTCACGAGGATCGCGAGGATCACGGTGTGTCGCCCAGGCGCACGGCATCGACGGTTGTCGAGAGTCTCGTCGGACCGCTCCCCGGTGGTGCTCCACCTCAGCGCCAGTCACGGCCCGGGGCCAGATTAGTGCGCCGTCGTCTCTTCGGGGGAGAAACCGGCGCGGTCCTGAAGGCGCGACCGGGCCACGCACGCCCCGGTCGCGCGCCGAGCAGCGCGCGTCAGCCGACGCTGCCCGGCCTCGGGAGCGGCTTGCCGTACCAGAGTTCGATCAGACGTGCCGCGATCGAGATGCCGAACGGCGGCAGGACCTCGCCCGACTCGAAGGCCGCCGTCAGGTCCTCGCGGGAGAACCAGCGGGCCTCCTCGATCTCCTCGCCGTCCACATTGATCTCCGACGAGGTGGCCCGGGCCATGAAACCGAGCATCAGGCTCGACGGGAACGGCCAGGGCTGGCTGGCGATGTACTCGACCTCGCCGACCGTGACGCCCGCCTCCTCGAACACCTCGCGGGCCACGGACTGCTCGATCGACTCCCCCGGCTCGACGAAGCCCGCGAGCGTCGAGAAGCGGCCTTCCGGCCAGTGCACCTGACGGCCCAGCAGAGCACGGTCCTGGTCGTCCGTGACCAGCATGATCACTGCGGGGTCGGTGCGCGGGTAGTGCTCGGCGCCGCAGGCCTGGCAGCGACGGATGTGGCCGGCCGCCGCGATGACCGTGCGTTCGCCGCAGCGGGAGCAGAAGCGGTGCAGCCGCTGCCAGTTCTCCAGCGCCACCGCGTGCACCATCAGCCCCGCGTCGCGGGGGCCGAGCAGCAGTCCGGCCTCACGCAGGCCGGCCGGGCGGGCAGGCTGGTCCATGCGGCCGGGCAGGGAGTCCTTCTGGAGCGCGAAGTAGCTGACGCCGTCCTCGTCGGTGCCGAGGAAGTAGCGGTGGGTCTCGGTGACCGGAGCCTCGAAGGCCGGGGTCATGACGATCTCCGTACCGCCGTCGGCCGTGTCGTCGATCAGCACCTGCCCGCCCGAGACCACGAAGACGCGGGTGGTCGGGTGGCTCCAGGCGGCGGAGAGCCAGGCCTCGTCGAGGCGGTGGTGCGCGGCGCGGTCGATGCCGCTGGGCGCGGTGAGACCGATGGGCCGGTCTGTCGCGTTGTCGAAGGTGCTCACAGGTGCTTCCTACTCCCCCGGGACGGTTCGGGTGTTCAGAGGATTCAGCGGAGTGCGGCCGACAGCTCGCCCCACAGGTGGGCGGTGGTCTCCACGCCCTTGAGCAGGAGATCGAGTTCGACCTTCTCGTTGGGGGCGTGCCAGCCGTCGGACGGTACGGAGATGCCCAGGAAGAGGACGGGTGCGCCGAGCACGTCCTGCAGGTCGGCGGCGGGTCCCGAGCCTCCTTCGCGGGTGAAGAGGATCTTCTGGCCGAAGGCCCGTCCCATGGCTCGGGCCACGGCCTGCAGGGCGGGGTGGTCCAGCGGGGTCAGGCAGGGACGGGTGGCGGGGGCGAAGGTGATCCGGTGGCGGATGCCGGCCGGGAACCGCGCCTCGGCCCAGACGCGGACGGCCTGCTGGACGTGGTCGGGGTCCTGGCCGGCGACCAGCCGGAAGCTGATCTTCACCAGGGCGGAGGACGGAATGATGGTCTTGCTTCCGGCACCCTGGTAGCCGCCGCCGATGCCATTGACCTCGGCGGTGGGGCGCGCCCAGATGCGTTCCAGCGTGGAGTAGCCGGCCTCGCCCGTCGTGGCCTGCGACTTGGCGGAGCGCAGCCAGGTGTCCTCGTCGAAGGGGAGCTCGGCGAAGAGGGCGCGCTCGGTGTCGGTGAGTTCCGTCACGCCGTCGTAGAAGCCGGGGATCGCGACCCGTCCGTCCGCGTCGTGCAGCGCGGCGACGAGGCGGGCCACGGCGGTCGCCGGATTGGGGACGGCGCCGCCGAACGACCCGGAGTGGATGTCCTGCTCGGGGCCGTACAGCTCGATCTCGCACTCGGCGAGGCCGCGCATGCCCGTGCAGACCGTCGGGGTCGTCTCGTCCCACATGCCGGTGTCGGAGACGATCACGGCGTCCGCCGCCAGACGCGCCGCCTGCTGCTCGACCAGGGAGCGGAAGTGCGGGGAGCCGGACTCCTCCTCGCCCTCGACGAGGAGCTTGAGGTGTACGGCGGGGGTGGTGCGGCCGGTGGTGGCGAGGTGAGCCCGGACGCCGAGGGTGTGGAAGAACACCTGGCCCTTGTCGTCGGCCGCGCCGCGCCCGTACATCCGGCCGTCCCGGATCACCGGTTCGAACGGATCGGTGTCCCAGCCGTCCTCCCGGGCTGCGGGCTGCACGTCGTGGTGCCCGTAGACGAGGACGGTCGGAGCGTCCGGGTCGTCGGACGGCCACTCGGCGAAGACCGCGGGCGCACCTGCGGTCTCCCAGATCTCCGTGACCGGGAAGCCGGTCTCCTTGAGCTTGGCGGACAGCCACTCGGCGCTGCGTCGTACGTCTCCGTCGTGCTCCGGCTGGGCGGAGACGGAGGGGATCCGCAGCCACTCGGCGAGGTCGTCGAGGAAGGCTGTGCGGTGCTGCTCGGTGTACGTACGGACGGCGCTGTCCGGTGTGTCGCTCATGGTCTTGAGCCTATCGGCCCATCGGAGGTGGCTCGTCCAGGAGGAGCTGCTCCAGCTCGGCACGGCCCGGCAGGTGGTCGGGACGGACGGCTTCCCCGCTGCGGACGAACAGGAATGTGGTGGTGACGGAGTCGAGCGGTATGTCGTGCAGTTCGGCCCAGGCGAGGCGGTAGACGGCGAGCTGGAGCGGGTCCGCGGCAGGGGTGCCCGAGGTGCCTTCGCGGCTGCTGGGCACATTGCGGGTCGTCTTCCAGTCGACGATCTCGTACGTGTACCCGTCGGGGCCCTCGTTGCGGTACACGGCGTCGATCCGGCCGCGGATCACCCGGCCCGCGAGGGTGATCCGGAACGGAGTCTCGACGCGGTACGGGGTGCGGTGGGCGTACGGGGTGCGCTCGAAGGCCTCCTTGAGCGCAGCGAGGTCGCGCTCGTCCGCGATGTCGGCGTCGCTCTCGTCGCCGCCGGGCAGCTCGTCGGGGCCGAGCATGGGCAGCGGCAGCTCCTCGAAGCGGGCCTCCACCCAGGCGTGGAACCGGGTGCCGCGGCGGGCTGCCGGAGCGGGCGGGCGGGGCATGGGGCGGGCCAGTTCCTGGGCGAAGCCGTCGGGGTCGTCGGCGAGACGCAGCAGCTGTGTGGCGGAGAGCGAGGCGGGCACGAGGACCTCTCGCACAGTGGCGCGGGCGCGGCGCAGCTCACCGGCGAGCGCGTCGAGGTCCCGGTCCCAGGAGGCGAGGGTGCGGGACTCCTCCGGGGTGAGCCGTGAGGGGGTGCGGGCCGCGGGGACGTACGGGTTGGGGGCGTGTGGTGCAGGGGCCGGGTCCGGCCCCGGGGCCGCGGGGGGTTCGGTCGACCAGGCGTCCCAGTCCGCGGCCTCGTCGTCCGGGTACGGGTCCTCGTCGGCGTACGGGTCCTCGTCCGGGAAGGTGAACGGGAACGCGTCGTCGTCCGGTGCGGCGGGATACGCCCCCGGCACCGAGTCGCTCCCCGCCGTCGCCGACTTCTCCAGATGAGCCAGCACCGTGTCCGCGGCCGCCCGGCGGCGGGCGAGTGCCGTGTCGTCCAGGGGCAGCGGCCAGGCGTGGTCGGCGGCCGCAGTGGCCGCCAGTGCCGGGTTCTCCTCGTCCTCGGCCGGCTCGTCCTCCCAGGCCTCGATCTCGCCGTGTCCGGCCGCACAGTGCTCGTACAGCGCCTGCAGAAAGTCGGACGGGCCGCGCGGCTTCTTCTGGGACGGGCCCCACCAGTGGCCGGAGCCGAGCAGCAGGGTGCGGGGCCGGGTGAAGGTGACGTATCCGAGGCGCAGCTCCTCGGTGTGCTGGTGCGCCTTCATCTCCGCTTTGAAGCCCTTGAGCCCCTGGGCGTCCCAGGTGTGGACGACGGGGAGCGTGGCCGCGTCGCCGCGCAGGGCGTGCGGGAGGACCTTGGACTGGGAGGTCCAGGCGTCGCGGGACTGACCGCTGGGGAACTGGCCGGCGACCAGGCCGGGCACGGCGACTACGTCCCACTCCAGGCCCTTGGACTTGTGGGCGGTCAGGACCTTGACGGTGTTCTCGCCGCCGGGCAGCGCGTTGTCCAGGCCCTTCTCGTACTGGACGGCGGTGCGCAGGAAGGCGAGGAAGGCCAGGAGCGTGGCCTCGCTGTCGACGGAGGCGAAGCGGGCCGCCACGTCCAGGAAGTTGGCGAGGGTCTCCCGGCGGCGGGCGGCCAGGGCCTGCGGCGACGCGGAGAGTTCGACTTCGAGGCCGGTGGTGGCGAGGACGCGGTGCAGGACGTCCATGAGGGGGTCGGCCAGCGAGCGGCGCAGGTCGCGCAGTTCGGTGGCGAGGCGGGCGAAGCGGATGCGGGCATCGGTGGAGAACGGCAGCCCGTCGTCCTCCGTACCGCTCGATTCGAGGAACGTGTCGAGGGCGTCGGCGAGCGAGATGACTTCGGCCGGGTCGATGCCTTCGACGGCTTCGGCGAGCCGCCGGTCCGGGTCGAAGTCCTCGTCGTCGGCGTGGACGGCGTGGTGGACGAGGAGGCGGGCCCGGCGGCCGAGGAGGGCCAGGTCGCGCGGGCCGATCCGCCAGCGGGGGCCGGTGAGCAGCCGGACCAGGGAGGCGTTCGCGCCGGGGTCCTGGAGGACTTCACAGACCGCGACGAGGTCGGCGACCTCGGGCAGGTGCAGCAGCCCGGAGAGGCCGACGACCTCGACCGGGATGTCGCGGGCGACGAGCGCGGCCTGGATCTCCGGGAAGTCCCCGGCGGTGCGGCACAGGACGGCGATCTCGCCGGGTGCCTTCCCGGTCCGGACGAGATGGGCGATCGAGTCGGCGAGCCAGTCGATCTCTTCGGTGTGGGTACGCAGGAGGGCGCAGCGGACGATGCCGTCGCGCTCGGCGCCAGGGGCGGGGCGCAGTGCCTCGACGCCCTCGTGCATGGCACGCAGCGGCTGGGCGAGCCCGTTGGCCAGGTGCAGCAGGCGACCGCCGCTGCGGCGGTTCTCGCTGAGGGAGTACCGGGTGGCGGGGGTGCCGTCGGCGTGCGGGAAGTGGCGCGGGAAGTCGTCGAGATTGGCGACGGAGGCGCCGCGCCAGCCGTAGATCGCCTGGCAGGGGTCGCCGACGGCGGTGACGGCGTGCCCGGACGCGGTGCCGTCAGGGCCGCTGCCGAAGAGGGCGGAGAGCAGCAGCCGCTGGGCGACCGAGGTGTCCTGGTACTCGTCGAGCAGGACGACCCGGTACTCGTCGCGCAGGATCGCGCCGACCTCGGGGCGGGTGAGGGCGAGCTCGGCGGAGAGCGCGATCTGGTCGCCGAAGTCGAGGAGGTCACGGCTGCGCTTGGCGTCCCGGTAGCGCCGGGTCAGCGAGAGGAGCTCGCGGCGGGCCTCGGTGGTCTCGGGGATCTTGCGCAGCTCGGCGTTGGTGAGCCGGGCCGATGCGAGCGTACGGAGGAGTTCGGCGTCGTACTCCGCGAGCTGTTCGGGGCGGACGAGATGCTCGGCGAGTTCGGCGTCGAGTGCCAGCAGATCGCTGACCAGGGTGGGGAACGACCTGGTCAGGGCCGGGTAGGGGCCGGGGGCCTCGCGCAGCACGCGGGCGGCCAGCTGGTAGCGGGTGGCGTCGGCGAGGAGGCGGGTGGTGGGTTCGAGTCCTATCCGCAGTCCGTGCTCGGTGAGGAGCCGTCCGGCGAAGGCGTGGTACGTGGAGATGCTGGGCTCGCCCGGGGGGTTGTCCGGGTCGATGACGTCCGGATCGGTGACCCCGGCGGCGACGAGGGCCTTGCGGACGCGCTCGGAGAGCTCGCCCGCCGCCTTGTTCGTGAACGTGAGCCCGAGGACCTGCTCGGGGGCGACCTGTCCGGTGCCGACCAGCCACACCACGCGCGCCGCCATCACCGTGGTCTTCCCGGACCCGGCTCCGGCCACGATCACCTGCGGGGCGGGCGGCGCGGTGATGCAGGCCGTCTGCTCCGGGGTGAAGGGGATCCCGAGGAGCTCCTTGAGCTGCTCGGGATCGGTGATACGTGAGGACACTCCACAGAGGCTAACCGGGCGGACCGACAGTGTGCGGGGCGATGAGCCGGACCGGCGGTGGCCGGGAAGTGCCTCGTCCGGGATTGCCGACCGGTCCAGGTTGAAGGCCGACCGGTCCCGATCGCATGTGATCGCATCAACGACCTTACGAGGAGGGTCATATGAGCCCCGACGCACCTGCCCCCGGCTTCGGGCCGAACGCCGGAACGGACTCCGCCGGGCTCATGAGGCGCATCGATACGACGAAGGCGCATCCGGCCCGGGTGTACGACGTGTTCCTCGGCGGCACGGACAACTTTCCCGCCGACCGGGAGGCCGCGGCCATGGCGCCGGCGGCCAGTCCACGGGGGCACCTCGACGTCCGGCACAACCGGGACTTCGTACGGCGGGCCGTGACCGAGCTCACCACGGGCGCGGGCATCCGGCAGTTCCTGGACGTGGGGGCGGGGCTGCCGACCCGGCAGAACGTGCACCAGATCGTCCAGGACGTCGCCCCGGAGTCCCGGATCGTCTACGTCGACCACGACCCGGTCGTCCTGGTCCACGCGCAGGCCCTGCTCACCAGCAGCGCCGAGGGCAGGACGGACTACATCGAAGCCGACCTGCGCGACCCCGCGAAGATCCTCCTGGAAGCACGCCGGACACTCGACTTCGACAGCCCGGTCGCCCTCGTTCTCGCCGCCGTACTGCACTTCATCGAGGACGACGAGGCGTACGACATCGTCCGGAACCTGCTGGACGCTCTGCCCTCCGGCAGCCATCTCGTCCTGAGCCACCTCAGCGAGGACATGAACCCGGTGGCGATCAACAAGGTCGCGGAGACATTCCGGAAGCGGGGGTTCTCCTTCGTCCTGCGTTCGCGTGCCGGCATCGAGCGCTTCCTGACCGAGAACGGCCTGGAGCAACTGGAGCCCGGCATTGTCCCTGCGCACCACTGGCGCCCGGATCATGCGGCCGACGCGGCCGAGGCACCGGAACCGGCGCCTTCCGCGGAGCACCTGGCGGGTCTCGACGCCATCGAACGGACCCGGTACGTGAGCATCGGCGAGGCGACCGATGACGACATCAATGTCTACGTGACCGTGGCCCGCAAGGGCTGACCGTCCACAGCCGATACCCGCGTCACTCCAGGATGTGGCGGCCCTCCGGCTGCGCGCTGCAGGACCCCCGGAACGTGCAGTGGGTGCAGTGCTGGCCGGTCGTGGGGGTGAAGCGTTCGTCCAGGACACGGCCCGCGGCCGTGGCCAGCAGGTCGGAGACCCACTCGGTGGTGGGCGGCTCCTGGGCCTGCACCTTGGGCAGGGTGTCGCCGCCCTCCTTCTTGGGGGCGGGCTGCCTCAACTGGACGAGTTCGGCGCCACCGGGGGCGGGACGGTGGCCGTCGAAGATCTCGTCGACGGCCCCTTCCCGGACGGCCAGCTGATACACGGCGAGCTGGGGGTGACGGGCGACCTCGTCCTTCGTCGGAGCCTGCTTTCCGGTCTTGAAGTCGACGACGTACGCCCGGCCGTCGGCGTCCCGTTCGACGCGGTCCATGGAGCCGCGGATCCGTACCTCGTACTCCCCCGCTTCGAGCGTCACGTCGAAGTCGTGCTCGCTCGCGGCGGGGGTGCGGCCGGTGCGGTCCATGACATGCCAGCGCAGGAAGCGCTCGAGGGCGACCCGCGCCTGCTCCTTCTCCTGCTGCGACTTCCAGGGGGCGTCGAAGACCAGCCCGTCCCAGACCGAGTCGAGGCGTTCCATCAGGACCGCCAGATCGGCGGGGGTGCGTCCGGAGGCGACCTCGTCGGCGAGTACGTGCACGACGTTGCCGAAGCCCTGCGCGGCCGTCGCCGGGGCGTCCGCCTTCACCTCGCGGCCGAGGAACCACTGCAGTGCGCAGGTGTTGGCGAGCTGGTCGAGTGCGCTGCCGGAGAGCGCCACGGGGTGGTCCCGGTCGCGGAGCGGGACGGCCGAGCGGGTCGGCTCGTACAGGCCCCACCAGCGGTACGGATGGGCCGACGGTACGAGCGGCTGGCCCTCGTCGTCCGTGAGTGCGGCCAGCCGGGCCAGCCGGTGGGCCGCCTCGTCGCGCAGGGCGTCGGAGGCATCCGGGTCGACGGTGGTGGCGCGCAGCTCGGCGACGAGCGCGGCGACGGCGAGGGGCCGGCGGGGGCGGCCCGTGACGTCGCGCGGTTCGACGCCGAGCTCGGTGAGGAAGCGGGACGGCTGGTCGCCGTCGTCTGCGGGGGCCTTCACCGCGGTGACGATCAGGCGTTCACGGGCGCGGGTCGCCGCGACGTAGAAGAGGCGGCGTTCCTCGGCGAGCAGGGCGCCCGGGGTGAGCGGTTCAGCGAGTCCGTCGCGGCCGATCCGGTCCGCTTCGAGGAGTGAACCGCGGCGGCGCAGGTCAGGCCAGAGGCCCTCCTGCACCCCTGCGACGACCACCAGCCGCCACTCCAGCCCCTTCGACCGGTGCGCGGTCATCAGGCGTACGGCGTCGGGGCGCACGACGCGCTTGGAGAGGGTGTCGGCGGCGATGTCCTGGGCGTCGACCTCTTCGAGGAAGTTGAGCGCGCCGCGGCCGCCGGTGCGTTCCTCGGCGCGGGCCGCGGTGTCGAAGAGCGCGCAGACGGCGTCGAGGTCGCGGTCGGCATTGCGGCCGCCGGCGCCTCCGCGCAGCGCGGCCCTCTCGAGCCGTCCCGGCCAAGGGGTTCCGGCCCACAGCTCCCACAGGGCCTCTTCGGCGGTACCGCCGCCTTCGAGGAGCTCACGGGCCTTGCGCAGGAGCGCGCCGAGACGCTGGGCACCACGGGCGTACGCGGGGTCGTGCGCGACGAGGCGCTCGGGCTCGGCGAGTGCGCGGGCCAGCAGTTCCCCGGAGGGCGCCGGTACGCGATTCCCGGCGGCCCGCTCCTCGTCGCGCAGCGCCCGCCCGAGCCGGCGCAGATCGGCGGCGTCCATCGAGCCGAGAGGAGAGGCGAGGAGGGTGAGAGCGGTCTCGGTGTCGAGCCAGGGAGCAGGAGGCTCGTCGGAGGAGGGAACCGGGGCGGGGTCCGGGGCCGGATCCTCGGCCGCGTCCGCTCCCGGTGTCTTCTTCGTGGTCGCCGTGCGGTGCAGCGCCGCCGTGGCGACCGTGCGCAGTGCCGTGAGGAGCGGGGCCACCGCCGGTTCGTGGCGCAGCGGGAGGTCGTCGCCGTCGACCTCCAGAGGCACGCCCGCCGAGGTGAGCGCGCGGCGCACCACGGGGATCGTGCGGCCGCCGGCGCGGACCAGCACCGCCATCTCGTTCCACGGCACGCCGTCCTCCAGATGGGCGCGGCGCAGCAGGTCGGCGATGTTGTCGAGCTCGGTGGACGCGGTCGGGTAGGTGTACGTCTCCGCCCGGCCGCCCTCGCGGACCGCCGCGAGCTCGCGGTGGGCGCGCACCTTCGCCGACGGCAGGCGGGTCAGCGGCATCCGGCGGGTGAGCAGCCGGGTGGCGGCCAGCAGCTGTTCGCCGGAGCGGCGCGAGGTGGTGAGGACGCCGACCGGGGCCGGGTCGCCGTCCGCTCGCCGGAACGTCTCCGGGAAGTCGAGGATGCCGTTCACATCGGCGCCCCGGAAGGCGTAGATCGACTGGTCCGGGTCGCCGAACGCGATCAGGTCCCGGCCGCCGCCGGCTCCCGGCGCACTCCCCCGGTTGCCGGCCAGCGCGTGGAGCAGCCGCACCTGCGCCGGGTCGGTGTCCTGGTACTCGTCGACGAAGACCGCGTCGTACTCGCCGGCCAGCAGCGCCGACACCTCGGGGCGCTCGGCGAGGAGCACCGCCCGGTGGACCAGCTCCGCGTAGTCCAGTACCCCCTGCGCGTCCAGCACGTCCAGGTACTCGGCGAGGAATTCGGCGGCCGCGCCCCAGTCCGGGCGGCCGGTGCGGCGCGCGAAGTCGGCGAGGGCGTTCGGGCCGAGGCCCAGCTCGCGGCTCCGGGCGAGCACCGCGCGTACCTCGTCGGCGAAGCCTCGCGTGGTCAGGCAGGCCCGCAGTTCGTCGGGCCAGCGGATGTGCGCGAGGCCCTCCTGCTCCAGTTCGAGCTGGCCGGCCAGCAGATCGCGGACGGTGACGTCCTGCTCCGGTCCGGAGAGCAGCCGCAGCGGTTCGGCGAAGAGGTCGGCGTCCTGGTGGGCGCGGACCAGTGCGTAGCAGAAGGAGTGGAACGTGGTGGCCTGCGGGCCGCGAGCGGCACCGAGCCGGGCGGCCATCCGGTCGCGCAGCTCCACCGCGGCCTTGCGGCTGAAGGTGAGCACGAGGATGCGGGCCGGGTCGCCGCCCCGGGCGACGCGGGCGGCGACCGCCTCGACGAGCGTGGTGGTCTTGCCGGTGCCCGGCCCGGCGAGGACCAGCAGCGGACCGCCGGGGTGATCAACCACCGCCTGCTGCGCCGCGTCCAGGAGAGGGGGGTCCACGGAACCCGGCCGGGTACGCACCAGTCGGTACGCGCCCGTGGTCCTCCCCCTGCGCCCCTGCGGGCGTGGAGGGACCCCCTGCCGTGCCTGACGGTGCGGACTGTTCCGGGTGAAGGGGGAGGAGCTCACGTGGATCGCCGGTCCTGGTGGGTGTGCTGGTGGTGAGGGGGCGGGGGTGCGCGCCGCGAACTGTCGACGCTACGCCAGCGAAGGGGTCGGAAGTGGCGAGTCCGCTGCGGCGATCGTCACGTTCCATGTCGCACCGCAGGTCGCCCGGAAAGGCGCGCGGAGAGTCCCGGAGCAGGTCGGACAGCAGGTCGCGCTGCACTTCTCGCATGTCCTGCGGTCCCGGCTGCTCCCGTCGTGGGACCGAATGGCGGAAGCTGTCAGGTGTGAGCAGCTCCGTCCTTGCCCTCGGCCCCGCCGTGACCGCCGCCGGTCACGCCGTCCCACCGTGCGCGCTTCATGTCGAGGCGCGGTATGTGGCCCTCCGCGCTGCGCGACGCCTCGCGCAGCGGGGTGCTCTCCTCGCGGTAGTGGTCCAGCGCCTGCAGTTCGTGGCCGGGCAGCAGCGCCCCGTCGGAGCGCACCACACGCCACCACGGCGCCGCACCGCCGTACAGCGCCATGACCCGGCCGACCTGGCGCGGCCCGCCCTCGCCCAGCCACTCCGCGATATCGCCGTACGTCATGACACGGCCGGGTGGGATCAGGTCGGCGACATCGAGCACGCGCTCCGCGTACTCGGGCAGCTCATCGGGCACCCGTTCGTCCCTCGCGCCGTCGTCGCTCGTCCGGTGTTCGCTCATCCGACCCATGGTGCCGTACGCCACCGACAGCCCGGCCCGGATCGCGAGCGACCGCTGCGTATCCATCCGGTCACCGAGTGTGCACACAGGAGCAAAGGAGCGTATGTTGCCCCTCGCGCGACCGTGCAATGCACCCTGATGCCCCCCTCTGTCTCCAGGCCGTGCCACCATCATGCGGGCGGTGACCGGTGATACGAGAACACGAAGACCAATCAGAGGCGACGAAGGAGCAGGGCGTGCAGCCACCGAAGGCGGCGGACGCCTCTGATGCCGAGCCGCGCCCGGAAGAAGGCCAGGACCGGGCTCAGGCTCCGGAGCGGAAGCCGGCACCGGAGCAGAGGCCGTCATCCGAGACGGAGCGCGAGCTGAAGCAGGGGCACGGCCAGGAGCCTGCGCAGCAGGCCCGCCCGCACCATCTGGTCGGCTCCACCCTCTCCACCGTCCGCGCGGCCGAAGAAGCCGACCGTGTCTCCGGGGACGAACCGCTGCTCCCGGCGCGCGTGCACCGCCCCTCCGACCTCATGCGGCTCCTCGTCGGCGTTCTGGCGATCGCCGTCCTGTTCTCCATCGCCGCGTTCGCCCACGGCACCACGACCGGTCTCGAGAACGACATCAACAAGGGCACCGACCAGGCGCCCGACGTCCTCATCAAGATCGCCGGTCTGGTCTCCAGCATCGCCGTGCTGCTCGTGCCCGTCGCCTTCGCCATCGAGCGGCTGATCAAACGCGACGGGCTGCGGATCGCCGACGGGGTTCTTGCCGCCGTGCTCGCGCACGGGGTGACGCTCGCCACCGACCTGTGGGTGGCCAAGTCCGCCTCCGGCACCATTCAGGACGCCCTCACCCAGCCGCAGCCCGGTGCTGCGCTCACCGATCCCGTCCACGGCTATCTCGCGCCCGTCATCGCCTATATGACGGCGGTCGGCATGGCGAGACGGCCGCGCTGGCGGGTCGTGCTGTGGGTGGTGCTGCTGCTCGACGCCTTCGCCATGCTGGTCGGCGGCTATACGACACCGTTCTCGATCATCCTGACCGTGCTGATCGGCTGGACCGTGGCCTACGGCACGCTGTACGCGGTCGGCTCGCCGAACGTCCGGCCGACCGGTCAGCACCTGATGGCCGGTCTGCGCCACGTCGGCTTCCGCCCGGTCACCGCGATGCGCGCCGACGACGCCCCCGACTCCGGCGACCAGAGCGACCGGGGCCGCCGCTATCTGGTCTCCCTCGAGGACGGTCCACCGCTGGATGTGACGGTCGTCGACCGGGAACAGCAGGCGCAGGGCTTCTTCTACCGGGTATGGCGCAGGCTCACCCTGCGGGCCATCACCCAGCGCCGCTCCATCCAGTCGCTGCGCCAGGCCCTGGAGCAGGAGGCGCTTCTCGCGTACGCGGCGATCGCCGCCGGGGCCAACGCCCCCAAACTGATCGCCACCTCCGAGCTCGGTCCCGACGCCGTGATGCTGGTGTACGAGCACATCGGCGGACGTTCGCTCGACGCGCTCGAGGACGTGGAGATCACCGACGATCTGGTGCGCGGTGCCTGGCGGCAGGTGAAGGCGCTCCAGTCGCGGCGGATCGCGCACCGCAGACTCACCGGCGACGCGATCCTGGTGGAGCCTTCCGGCACGGTGTTCGTCACCGATCTGCGCGGCGGGGAGATCGCGGCCGGTGATCTGGTGCTGCGGATGGACATCGCCCAGCTGCTCACCACCACCGGTCTGCGGGTGGGCGCCGAGCGGGCCGTCGCGGCCGCGCTCGAAGTACTCGGTCCCGACGCCGTCGCCGACTGTCTGCCGCTGCTCCAGCCGATCGCGCTCAGCCGCTCCACCCGGGCGGCGCTGCGCAGGCTCGCCCGGGAGCGGTCCCAGCGGGAGCGGGAGGCGGTACTCGAAGCGTCGGACGCCGCCAAGCGTGCCAAGGCCCAGGAGTCCGAGGTATCGGAGGCGGAAGGGGTCCCCTCGGTCCCCGCCGACCGCAAGGCGCTCCGTAATGAGAAGCAGGCGGAGAAGCGCGCCGAGAAGCGGGCGATAGACGATGCCCTGGACGAGGCCCGCGAGGAGGATCTGCTGACTCAGATCCGCCGCCAGGTGCTGCTGATCCGGCCGCAGGCGCCCGTCGAACCGGTGCGGCTGGAGCGGATCAAGCCGCGCACCCTGCTCAGCTTCATCGCCGGTGCCATCGCCGCGTACTTCCTGATCTCCCAGGTCACGGAGGCCGACTTCGGTGCGGTCGTCGAGCAGGCGGAGTGGGGCTGGGTGGCGGCGGCGCTCGGGTTCTCGGCGCTGAGTTACATCGCGGCCGCGATGAGCCTGCTGGGGTTCGTGCCGGAGCGGGTGCCGTTCGGCAAGACCGTGCTGGCGCAGGTGGCCGGCTCGTTCGTGAAGATCGTCGCGCCGCCCGCGGTCGGTGGGGTGGCGCTGAACACCCGGTTCCTGCAGCGTTCCGGGGTGCGCCCGGGGCTGGCCGTCGCGAGTGTCGGCGCCTCGCAGCTGTTCGGGCTCGGCTGCCATGTGCTGCTGCTGGGCGCGTTCGGCTATCTGACCGGTACCGAGAAGACCCCGTCGTCGCTCACCCCGTCCAGGACGGTGATCGCGGGGCTGCTGACCGTCGCGGTGCTGGTGCTGGTGGTGACCGCGATCCCGTTCCTGCGGAAGTTCGTGGTGACGCGGGTACGGTCGCTGTTCGCCGGAGTCGTACCGCGCATGCTCGACGTGGTGCAGCGGCCGCAGAAGCTGCTCACCGGCATCGGCGGCATGCTGCTGCTGACCGGCCTGTTCGTGATGTGTCTGGATGCGTCGATCCGGGCGTTCAGCGGTCCCGACGTACCGCAGCTCAGCTACGCGAGCATCGCGGTGGTCTTCCTCGCCGGCAACGCGCTGGGTTCGGCGGCGCCGACCCCCGGCGGTATGGGCGCGGTCGAGGGTGCGCTGACGCTGGGGCTGATCGCGGTCGGACTGCCGAAGGAGGTCGCGGCGCCTGCCGTGCTGCTGTTCCGGCTGATGACGCTGTGGCTGCCGGTCCTTCCCGGCTGGCTCTGCTTCAACCATCTCACCCGCAAGGACGCTCTCTAGCGAGGGCTGTCCCGGCTCACGGATCCGGTCTCCGGGCCCCGCCGCCACCCGCTTGGACCGGCGTCCCGCGCGCGGTCCGGCACCCCATCGCACGATGGAGCAATGAGGACCCCCCCTGCCCTGCGCGCCGCGGCCCTCGCCGCAACCGTGACCGTTCTGCTGCCCCTCACCGCCTGTTCGGACAGCGGCGACGGTGCGGCCGACACGGACCGCACCCAGAACTCTCCGCACCCGGCGAACGCCGCCGACACGTCGGTGCCGGCCGACCTGGCTTCCCAGAAGCTGGAGTGGAAGCCCTGTCCCGCCCCTTCCGCGGCACAGGGCGGCGGCACCGCCCCCACCCCGCTCCCCGGCGGCACCGCCTGGGAGTGCTCCTTCATGAAGGTCCCGCTCGACTACGCGAAGCCGGACGGCGACACGATCAAACTGGCGCTCATCCGCGCCAAGGCCAGCAACCCGAGCAAACGGATCGGCTCACTCATCATGAACTTCGGCGGCCCCGGCGCCTCCGGCGTCGCCACGCTGCCTGAATTCGGCACCACGTACGACAAGCTCCGAACCCGATACGACCTGGTGAGCTTCGACCCACGCGGGGTCGGCCGCAGCGAGGGCGTGAAATGCGAGAACGACAAGCAGCTCGACGCGCGCTTCGAGAGCGACCTCACCCCTGACGACGCCGCCGAGGTGCAGGCCTACGTCAACCAGCAGAAGGAGTATGTGGCGGCCTGCAAGAAGAACTCCGGCTCCGAACTCCCCTACGTCGGCACCGTCAACGCCGCCCGCGACATGAATCTGATGCACCAGGTGCTCGGCGACGAGAAGCTGCACTACCTCGGTTTCTCCTACGGCACCGAACTGGGCGGCGTCTACGCCCACTTGTTCCCGAAGAGCGTCGGCAGGGCGGTGCTCGACGCGGTCGTCGACCCGACCGAGGACTCCGAACAGTCCTCCCTCGGCCAGGCGCAGGGCTTCCAGCTGGCCCTGGAGAACTTCACCGCGGACTGCGTGAACCGCGGCGCCGCCTGCAAGCTCCCCGGTTCCACCGGGAAGGAGGTCGAGCTGTGGATCGCCGACCTTCTCCAGCGGTTGGAGAAGAAGCCGATCACGGGGCTCGGCACGCGGCAGCTGACGCAGTCCCAGGCAATCACCGGTATCGCGGCCGCCCTCTACTCCCGGGAGACCTGGCCGCTGCTGGAGGAAGGGCTCGACGAGGCGGACGGCGGGAACGGCGCGCTGCTCCTGGCCCTTGCCGACTCGCTGAACGGCCGCTCCGACGACGGTCGTTACGACAACTCGACGGCCGCCAACACGGCCATCAACTGCGTCGACACCAAGCAGCGGTTCAGCGTCGACGAGACGAAGGCGAGGCTCCCGGAGTTCCAGAAGGCGTCGCCGATCTTCGGCGACTATCTGGGCTGGGGTCTGATGGCGTGCACCGGCTGGCCGGTGCAGGGCGCCTGGGACACCCCGGACGTCAGCGCCCCCGGCGCGCCCCCCATCCTGGTCGTCGGCAACACGGGAGACCCGGCGACACCGTACAAGGGTGCGAAGGCGATGGCCGACGCACTGGGCAAGGGCGTCGGGGTCGAGATGACGTACAAGGGCCAGGGGCACGGCGCGTACAACACCGGCGACGCCTGTGTGCAGAAGACGGTGGGCGACTATCTGCTGGACGGCAAAGTCCCGGCGGCCGGTACTGTCTGTGGCTCAGGGGCTGGCGGCAGCGACAAATAGCACGCGTCGCACGCCGTACGTACAGGCACAACGGGGAGGGACGTACAGGTGGTTCACCATGCTCGCGCCGGGGCTCTGGCCGCTGCCGCGCTGCTGCTGACGGGGGTGCTCGCGGGCTGCGACGGGGGCTCGGACGCGAAGGCGGACGGCAAGGCGGGCCGCAGCGCGACACCCTCGTCCACCGGGGCGTCCGGCGGATCGGACGGGAAGCCGGGCGCGCTGCCCACCCTGCCGGCGGCCCTCACCTCCCAGCGGCCGGTCTGGAACCGCTGCAAGGCAGTCGGAGGCGAGAGCGCACCGGCGTCCGGCTGGAGATGCGCGACGGTCAAGGTGCCGTTGGACTACGCCGAGCCGACCGGCGACACGATCGGGATCGCGCTGATCCGCAAGGAGGCCCGCGACAAGGGCCGTCGGCTGGGCTCGATGCTGTTCAACTTCGGCGGCCCCGGCGGCTCGGGCGTCTCGATACTGCCGCGCGCCGCCGGATCGTACGCGAACCTCAACACCCGCTACGACCTGGTGAGTTTCGACCCGCGCGGGGTCGCGGGCAGCTCCGGGGTCAAGTGCCGCAGCGACCAGGAGCAGGAGGTCGCCAACCGGAATGTCGACCTGACTCCGGACACGGCTGCGGAGGAGGCGGCGTTCATGAAGGACGGCGCGGACTTCGGCGCCGGCTGCGAGCGCAGCTCGGGCAAGGTCCTCCCGTACGTCGGTACGACAAACGCCGCGCGGGACATGGATCTGATCCGCGAAGTGCTCGGCGACAAGAAGCTCACGTACTTCGGCATCTCGTACGGTACGGAGCTCGGCGGTACGTACGCGCATCTCTACCCGAAGAATGTGGGACGCACGGTCCTCGACGCGGTCGTCGATCCGACCGCCGACACGATCGGGCACGCCCGCAACCAGGCGACCGGCTTCCAGCGGGCGCTGGAGAACTACCTCAAGGACCGTGGCCAGGACCCGAAGGCGGGCACCCGGCGCATCGCCCGGCTGCTGGAGCGGATCGACGGGAAGCCGCTGCCGACCGGCTCGGGCCGCAAGCTCAACGAGACGCTGGCGATCACCGGCATCGTGACGCCGCTCTACTCCAAGAGCAATTGGCCCGTTCTGACGCAGGCGCTGGACGAGGCCGAGAACCAGGGCACCGGCAATCTCCTCCTCCAGCTCGCCGACTCCTACAACGGCCGTGACAAGAACGGGCACTACGACACCCAGAGCCACTCGCAGCGCGCCATCTCCTGCGCGGACAGCAGGCTCCGGCCGACGGCGGGCAACGCGAAGGCGCTGCTGCCCGAGTTCCGGAAGCTGTCCCCGGTCTTCGGCCCGTTCCTGGCGTGGGACACGGCCGGCTGGTGTGCCGACTGGCCGGTGAAGGGTGAGCACGACACCCCGGAGGCGAGTGCTCCGGGCGCCGGTCCGATCCTGGTCGTCGGGACGACCGGTGACCCGGCGACGCCCTACGAGGGTGCCCAGAAGATGGCGGACGAGCTGGGCAAGGGCGTCGGCGTCATGCTCACCAACAAGGGCGAGGGTCACGGCGCATACGGCGAGAGCCCGTGTGTGACGTCGGCCGTGGACGCGTACTTCCTGGACGGGAAGGTTCCGGCGAACGGCAGGACCTGCTCGTAGAACAGGTCGACGGATACGACGAAGGGGCCGGCCCGCGCAGTGCGGACCGGCCCCTTCGAAGCGTTCAGCCCCCGTACTGAGGCTCGGTACAGCGGCTCAGTACACCGGCTTCTCGGGCTCGATCTGGTTGACCCAGCCGATCACGCCGCCGCCGACATGCACCGCGTCGGCGAAGCCCGCCGACTTGAGGACCGCGAGGACCTCGGCGCTGCGGACACCGGTCTTGCAGTGCAGGACGATGCGCTTGTCCTGCGGGAGGTCCTGCAGGGCGTTGCCCATCAGGAACTCGTTCTTCGGGATCAGCTTCGCGCCGGGGATCGAGACGATCTCGTACTCGTTCGGCTCGCGGACGTCGATGATCTCGATCTTCTCGTCGGCGTCGATCCACTCCTTGAGCTGCTTCGGAGTGATCGTGGAGCCGAGCGCCGCCTCCTGGGCCTCCTCGGACACGACGCCGCAGAAGGCCTCGTAGTCGATGAGCTCGGTGACGGTGGGGTTCTCGCCGCAGACCGCGCAGTCGGGGTCCTTGCGGACCTTGACCTGGCGGTACTGCATCTCCAGGGCGTCGTAGATCATCAGCCGGCCGACCAGCGGGTCACCGATGCCGGCGAGCAGCTTGATGGCCTCGTTGACCTGGATGGAGCCGATGGATGCGCAGAGCACACCCAGCACGCCGCCCTCGGCGCAGGACGGGACCATGCCGGGGGGCGGCGGCTCCGGGTAGAGGCAGCGGTAGCAGGGACCGTGCTCCGACCAGAAGACGGACGCCTGGCCGTCGAAGCGGTAGATCGAACCCCACACGTACGGCTTGTTCAGCAGCACCGCGGCGTCGTTGACCAGATAGCGGGTGGCGAAGTTGTCCGTGCCGTCCACGATCAGGTCGTACTGGGCGAAGATCTCCATCACGTTCTCGGCTTCGAGCCGCTCTTCGTGAAGGACAACATTCACATACGGGTTGATGCCCAGGACCGAGTCCTTGGCGGACTGGGCCTTGGAGCGGCCGATGTCGGCCTGGCTGTGGATGATCTGGCGCTGCAGGTTCGACTCGTCGACCTCGTCGAACTCCACGATGCCGAGCGTGCCGACACCGGCCGCAGCCAGGTACATCAGGGCCGGCGAGCCGAGACCGCCGGCGCCGACACAGAGCACCTTCGCGTTCTTCAGCCGCTTCTGTCCGTCCATCCCGACATCCGGGATGATCAGGTGGCGGGAGTACCTGCGGACCTCGTCGACGGTGAGCTCAGCAGCTGGCTCGACCAGGGGTGGCAGCGACACAGGAACCTCAACAATGCAGGTGGTCGGTTTCTACGTACTTCATCTACGTACGGTTGTTCACCCGCAACACTGCCACGCCCCTCCTCATTCCGAGATACCAGGTCCGATCCGCGAGACGATTTCGTCCCAGTACCCGGGCAGCGCCGCGAATGGATCGGTTTGTCCACCATGGTCGGTGCGGATCGTGCGGTCGGTGAAGAAGATCGTCCCGGCCCCCTGCCAGCGGGCGATCCGCATGGCTTCGTCGAGGTGGGTGCGCGGGACGCCGTGCACGAAGTGCGCAAAGCGTTCCGGTGGGTAGTCCGCGGTCCACTCCGCCACCTGTGACCAGCGGTAGTCGGTCCACGCCCCGGAGAAGGTGACCAGCTGGTCGGCCGTCTCGGCATAGCCGGGATACGGGTGGGTCCCGTGCCCCAGCACCAGCAGACCGCTCCCGGCCGCTTCGTCCCCTCCGTCCTTGCTGTCCTCGCTCTCCTCCAGGAGCGCGGCGAGTGTGCTGGTGATCCGGCGGACCGCCGGAAGGTCGGCGCGCTCCGCCGGACACCGGTCGAGGTAGAAGCCGTCGACGCGGTACCAGTCGAGAAAGGACTGCGCGTCGGCGATCAGCTCGCCGAACGGCCGGTTGCCGAAGGTCAGGTCGAGATGGCCCAGCAGCAGGCCGCCGCCCGCCCGGACGGCGTCCTGCGCAGCCCCGTCGTGCACGGCCCGTTCGCGAGCGTTGCGGAGCCGGCCCGCGGCCTCCAGACAGTGCGGGTCGGGCCGGGCGCCGGGGCCGCTGTCGATGTTGAGGACCGCCCAGTGCAGCGGAGTGCCGGAGCGGGTCAGCTCGGCCCATTCGGTGGGCGCGAGCAGCGGGTGCGCGTACCCCGGGACGCCGAAGCCGAGCTGCTCGGTGCCACTGGTCCGGCGGGCGGTACCGGCGCTGGTCAGATGCGGCATGCCGCCTCCATCCAGATGTCGGCGAGGGACTCCTCCAGATTGATCCGGGGGCGCCAGCCGAGCCGGTCGCGGGCGGTGCGGACGTCCGCCTGCTGCCAGGCCCCGCAGCCGTCCGGGTACGGGGACGGGGTCGCCGAGAGGTGTTCGATGACGGACTCGGCGGAGGTGCGGGGGGCGCCGATGGGGAGCCGGGCGGGGGGTGTGTCGAGCTCGTGCAGGGCACCCGGGTAACCCGCGACCTTGGCGAGCACGGCGGCCGCGTCGCGCAGCCGCACGGCCCGGCCGGTACCGATGTTGACGACGCCCTGCGCGGCGGAGAGCGAGGCGGCGTGCACGGCGCGGGCGACATCCCGTACGTCGACGAAGTCGCGCTGCACTCCGAGGCCACTGAGCTTCAGCTCGCCGTCGCCCGACTGCATGGCACGGCGCATCGCCTCGGCGAGCCGGCCCAGCGGTGAGCCGGCCGGGGTGCCGGGGCCGACCGGCGAGAAGACCCGCAGCACGACCGCGTCGAGGCCGGAGCCCAGGACGAGTTCGGTGGCGGCGAGCTTGGAGACGCCGTACGGGCCGCCGGGGCGCGGCAGGGCGTCCTCCGCGGTCGACGATCCGGGCTGCGAGGGCCCGTACTCAGAGGAGCAGCCGACCTGGACGAGACGGGCGCTGCAGCCGCTGCGGCGCATCGCCTCGCAGACGGTGGCGACGGCGACGGTGTTGTGTCGGGTCAGATCGCGGGCGCCGCCGCGGGTGGCGCCCGCGCAGTTGACGACGACCCCGGGGTGGACGGCGTCCAGGAAGCGGGTGAGTGCTCCTGGACTGCCACCGGCCAGGTCGAACCGTACGTCGGCGTCGTCGCCGCGGCCGAGCGCGGTCAGGTGCACGGCGGGGTCGGCGAGCAGCCGGTCGGCCACGAACCGGCCGAGGAATCCATTGGCTCCGAGCAGCAGAACCCTCATCGTGTGCCCCCTTCGCGCCGACGGCGGGCTGCCGGTGCGGGGGATTGGGGGGTCATGTCCGGTGTCTCCTTGGGGAGGTTGCGAGCGTTACGGAACAGGCACCCGCGGCGTCGGCTCCGCGGGGTTCGTGCGGGATCGTGCGGGGTTATGCGCGGGTGTGGGCGGAGGCCCTGGAGAGAGCGACGGTGGCGTGGATCAGCAGCCCGAGCGCGGCTGCGCCGCAGGCGATGGCGGGTACGGCTCCGGTGCCGGCCGCCACTACGACGGTGTCGACGGGCCGGGCGACGAAGTGCAGGCCGGGCAGCCGCCCGGCCAGGACCAGTGCGGGTGCGACCGCTTCGACGGCGCAGGCTGCGGCGAGTCCGGTGGTGGCGGGCTCGGGGAAGCCATGGACGGTCAGCAGCCGGGCCAGCAGGAGCAGGACGCCGAGGGCGGCGGCCGCGACGGGGACGCCGCCACCTCCGTATCCGAGGTCGGCGAGGTAGAGCAGCCCGGTGAGGACGCACAGGAAGAATGCGACGGTCCCGAAGAGCAGGGGCCGCACACCTGCTGCGAACTCCTCCAGTGCGCGGCTGCCGGCGAGTTTGCGCTGTGCGTGTACGGAAAAGAGGTGCGCGCACCAGGCGGCCGGGGCGACGGCGAGCGCGAGCCCCAGGAGGGGTGCGGGGGTGATCGCCCAGGGTCCTTCGGGGCCGCCGCTGAGAACCTGGTCGAGCAGGGCGTCGCCGTACAGGACATACCCGAGAAGCCAGGACCCGTAGACCGGGGCGGCAGCCGACGAGCGTCCTTCGGCGGCGTGCAGGGGACCGCTCCGCAGGCACAGACCGAGGCCGAGGAGCGCGACCAGCCCCCCGACAAGGGCCACGGTGAGCCGCGCCCCGCCGCCGAGCACCCCGTCGGTGAGTTTCAGGACGACGGCGGTCGCGGTGCAGGCGGCGCCGGGCAGCAGCGCGCGGAGCGACCAGGCGGCGCGCGTCTCGATGTCACGCATCGGCGCGGGCACCGTCGCGCGACCGGGCTCACCCGCGACCGTGGGGACCCTCGCGTAGAGCTCCTCGGCGAGCGAGAAGACGTCGCGGTGCCGGTAACGGGCGGCGGTGCGGTCGGTGACCCCGTGGGCTTCGAGCCCGGCGGCGATCTCCAGGGGATCGACGGCGCGTTCGCAGAGATCGCGGTGCCGGTGCATGAGCGTCTTCACGGGGTCGATGGGCCCACGCCGGGCGGCAGTGGGCTTGCGCGCGGAGACGGCGGGGGTGTGTGCGATCTCGGGGGCGCGGGCGATGGGGGCGGCGTCGGCCGTGGCCGTGGCCTTGACTTCGGCCTCGGCCGCTTCCGGCCCGGACTCCGGTTCTTCGGTGGGGAAGCGGTCCGGGGCGACGGTCGCCTTCCGCGGGCGGGTGGGGTCGGTGGGCGGGGGTGGGTGGGGGGCCGGGGTCCGATCCAGGTCCGGGGCCGCATGCGGGTCTCCGGCCGGAGCCGGCTCCGCGGTCTCCGCAGTCGGATGGTGGTCCGCTTCCGGACCGCCGACCGCGTCCGGCGCCTCGGACGTGGCCGGGTCCACCTCCGGGGCATGCGGCCCTTCGCCCCGGTCGGGACTCCCGTCCCGACCCATGAAGTGCCCCATGAACGACGCCGGCCGCCCCTTCCCGAAAAGGCCTGGCACCACCGACGTGCGCCCCTTCCCGGTGAGGCCCGGCACCGCCGGTGCCCACCCCGGCCCGGATGCGGGCAGGCCCCAAGCCGGTGCGGAGATCTCCGCGACCCGCGTCTCGGAGACCAGGGCCTCCGAGCGGGAGTCCCAGCTCGCGTCGGGCATCGGTGTGCCCGAGGCATCAGGTGCCTCGGTCGGGCGGCCGCCCATGGGGGTTCCTCCGTGTTCTTCGCCAAGTCCGCGGGACCGGCCGGCGGGTGCACCCGGCCGGCCCGCCCTCGTGTCCGTCTCCTGCTCACACATCGCCGTCCCCCGTTCTCCGCGCGCCCGCGCACGCGCCCTCGGCGGCCCAGCTCGGGGTGTGCCCGGCCGTGGGCGGGACAGGGGCCGTCCAGCTGCCCAGCACATGGGCCTCCGGCGGGGTCGCGAACGGGCGAGGAGCGCCGTCCGCGTTCAGCGCATGCGCGTCCCTGCGCACCGGGGAGTGCGAGATCAGCTCCAGGTAAATGCCGCGAAATGCCGCGAGGTTCTGCTCGACGGTGAAGAGTTCGAGCGCGCGGGCGCGGGCGGCCGCGCCGAGGCGTGCGCGGCGCTCGGGGTCACGCAGCAGCGCGATGCATGCGACGGCGAGCGCCCGGGGGTTGCGCGGCGGCACCACCAGTCCCGTACCGCCGATGACTTCGACGACGGCGCCGACGTCCGTCGACACCGTGGCACGTCCGCAGAACATCGCCTCGACCAGGCTGATCGGGAAGCCTTCGACGACGCTGGAGAGGACCACGATCCCGCCCGCCGCATACGCCTCCGCCAGGTCGGGCAGTTCGGCGTCGCCGATGTCCTCGAAGGAGACCGGGTTGTCACCGATGGCGTGCGCGTCGGCGGCCTCGTCGGGGAAGAGCTGGGCGGCGAGCGCCCGGCACTGGGCGAGGTACGTGGTGCCGTCCGCGCACGGCGCCGGTGCGCCGATGATGCGCAGCCGCGCGTCGGGTTCGGCCCTGCGCACCTCGACGAACGCGTGCAGCAGCGCGATCAGGTCCTTGGAGGGTTCGATCCTGCCGACCCAGACCAGCGTGTCGGGTCCTCCGTCGTCGCCGCTCTCCCCGAGCGCGGCGAAGCGGGCCGCCTCCATGCCGGGGTAGACGGTGCGCAGCTTGGCCCGGTCGGCGCCGCACCGCTCCTGCCAGCGGCGGGCGTGCGTATTGCCCGGAGTGATGAGCGCGGCCTGCCGGTACACCTCGGTGGCGAGCCGTCCGAGGAAGTTGGCGAGCAGGGCGCGTACCGGCGCACTCAGCGGCGTGCCGGTCGCGGCGAGGTAGTGCGCCCGCAGCTGCACACCGTGCTCGGTGACCAGCAGCGGCACCCCGAAGAAGCGTTTGGCCAACAGCCCCGGCAGAGCTGCGGCTCCGCCGGACGTGGCGTGGCAGAGGTCGACCGCGCCGAGGCTCTCCTCGTCGTACCAGTCGAGGGAGAGCGGACGCAGGACGCGGTCCAGCTCCGCGGCGAAGGCGAGGAGGTCAGGGACGGTCGCGGTCTGGACGGTGCGGCCGGTGCCGGGGGCACGGCAGGCGGCTTCGAGTACGCGGACTGCGGTTTCGGAGCGGAGCGCCGCGGGAAGTCCGCCGTGTTCGCGGGCCAGTTCGGCGAGTCCGTACAGCCCGTCCGTGAACTGCGCGTCGGCGGTGTCGGAGCCACCCGTCCGACGTACGCCGTCCTCTTCGTCGCGCGTCACGTCCGCCGTACAGATGGATGTCGCGAGCGCCGTGAAGTGCGCCGTGAAGCGGCGCCGTTCGCGGCGTCCGTACGACCGCCCGCCCCCGCCGGTCACCAGCCGGGCGATCAGCCCCTTGGGGACATGGCTGCCCAGGATGTCCTCGTCGGCCATCCATAGCGGCGCCGTCCGCACCCGGCTGACCTGGGGCGGGAGCTGTACCCAGCCCCGCGCCTCCTGCTCGGCGGAGCGGCTGAGCGCATAGAGATCGAACTCGTGCGTCAGTCCGCGCACCAGACGGTCGCACCAGAGTCTGGACTCACCGGTCGCATACGGATAACCACCGTCGGTGAGGAGTCCGATCCGCACGAGCACACCCCCGATCTCCCTTTGTGGACGGCCGCCGTCTGATTGGCGACTCGCAGCGGGACGACCGTAAGCGGATACGCCGGTGGCGCGACGGACGGTTGTCCATCGCGCCACCGAAAGGGGTGAACCGTCGTAACTTTCCTGCCCCGGTAGCGTTCCGTCGCGCTATGAGGGTGATCGGTTACGCAGGGTCAGGCTGCGGCCAGCTCCTTGCGGGCTGCGCGGCGCACTGCCGCGAGCGCCGGATCGAGGGCGGGCACGGCGGCCAGCAGCTGCTTGGTGTACGGATCCTGGGGCGCCCCGTACACCTCGTCGACACTCCCCTGCTCGACGATCCGGCCCTGCCGCATCACCGCGACCCGGTCGCTGACCTGCCGCACGACCGCGAGGTCATGGGCGATGAAGACCAGTCCGAGGCCGAGTTCGCGCTGGAGCTCGGCCAGGAGTGCGGTGACCTGTGCCTGGGTGGTGACGTCGAGCGCGGAGACCGGTTCGTCGCAGACGATCAGCTTGGGGTCGGCGGCGAGCGCGCGGGCGATGCCGACGCGCTGGCGCTGGCCGCCGCTGAACTCGTGCGGGTAGCGGTCGTACCGGTCGGGGTCGAGGCCGACGCGTTCCAGCAGTTCCTGGACGCGCGCCCGGACACGGGTGTCGTCGAGTGCGCCCGCCGCGCGCAGCGGATCGGCGACGGATTCACCGATCGAGCGGCGCGGGTTGAGCGAGGCGACGGGGTCCTGGAAGACCATCTGGAGCTCGCGCCGGTGCGGGCGGAGCGCCTTGTCCGACAGCGATCCGATCTCCGTACCCCGGTAGTGGAGCCGGCCCGCGGTCGGGTCGAGGAGGCGTACGAGCATCCGGCCGAGCGTCGTCTTGCCGCTGCCGCTCTCGCCGACGATGCCGAGTGTCTCGCCGGGGTGGACGGTGAGCGATACACCGTCCACGGCGGTCATCCGGCTGCGGCCCCGTCCGAATTCGCGTCGCAGATCGATGGCTTCGAGCAGCGGCTCGCCCACCTGCGCAGCGCGGGACACGGCGGCGTCGAGCCTCGGCTCGCCCGCGTCCGCGACACGACCGGCCGGAACGAGCTCCGGCTCCGGGCGCTTCGCGTCCACCCGCGGTACGGCGGCCAGCAGCTCGCGCGTGTACGGCTGCCGGGGCGCGCCGAGCACCTCGGCGACCGGCCCGCGCTCCACCTCCCGGCCCGACTGCATGACCAGCACCTCGTCGACGCTCTCCGCCGCGACGCCCACATCGTGGGTGACCAGCAGGAGCCCCATGCCGGTCTCCCGGCGCAGGGTGTGCAGCAGGTCCAGGATCTGGGCCTGGACGGTGACGTCCAGCGCGGTCGTCGGCTCGTCGGCGATCAGCAGCTGCGGCTCGCAGGCCAGCGCCATCGCGATCAGCGCACGCTGCCGCATCCCGCCGGAGAACTCGTGCGGCCGGGACCGTGACCGCCGCGCCGCGTCGGGGATCCCGACCCGGTCGAGCACGTCGACGGCCCGCGCCCGCGCCGCCCGCCCGGAGGCGCGTGTGTGGACCCGGTAGACCTCGGCGATCTGGTCACCGACCGCGTAGTACGGGTCCAGCGAGGACAGCGGGTCCTGGAAGACCATCGCGGCCTTCGCCCCGCGCAGCGCCCGCAGCTCCGCGTCGTCCGCCGCCTGTACGTCCACGCCGGCAACCCGGATCGAGCCGCCGACCGTGGCGCCTGTCCCCCGGTGGAGCCCGAGCAGGGCGTACGCCGACGCGCTCTTGCCGGAGCCGGACTCGCCGACGACGCCGAGCGCCGCGCCCTCCTCCAGCGTGAAGGAAAGGCCGTCCACGGCCCGTACGCCATCCGCGCCGTCGAAGGAGATGGTCAGATCGGAGACCTCGACCAGACTCATGCCAGCACCACCCGACGGTCGGCCATCGCCTGCAGGATGTCCGCGACGGCATTGGCAAGGACGACGAAGAAGCCGGTGACGAGCACCAGGCCGACGACGACCGGCAGGTCGACGTTCTTCACGGCGTCGACGAGTTCGCGTCCGACGCCGGGGATGTTGAAGAGCGACTCGGTGAGGACGGCACCGCCGAACATCGAGCCGATGTCCAGTGCGCCGAGCGCGATCACGGGGCCGAGCGCGCCGCGCAGCGCGTGCCGCCCGACGAGCTTCCGCTCGCTCACCCCGTACGCCCGGAAGGTGCGCACATGGTCCTCGGCGAGGGTCTCCAGCATCGATGCCCGGGTCATCCGGGCGTACGGAGCGGCGGATACCAGGGCCAGTGAGACCCAGGGCAGCAGCAGGTTCCAGGCCCACTGTTCCGGGTTCTCGGTGAGCGGTACGTAGTCGGGGAACGGCAGCAGCTGCAGCGCCGAGCAGAAGACGATGATCAGCAGCAGACCGACGACGAAGACGGGCGTGGCCATGCCGGCCAGGGTCAGTCCGGTGAGGAGCCGCTCGGTCGCGCGGCCGCGCCGCCACACCGACAGCAGCCCGGTGCCGACGCCGAGCACGATCCACAGCACGAAGGCGCCGATGGCGAGCGAGGCGGTGGCCGGGAGCTTGGTCAGGATCATCTGGGTGACCTGCTCGTCGTTCTGGTAGGAGCGTCCGAGGCAGGGTGCCTGGCAGTGCAGGATTCCGGTGCCGGTCGAGTAGTCGCGGCCGGCGAAGATCCCCTGGAGGAAGTGCGCGTACTGCAGGTACAGCGGGTCGCCGAGCCGCAGTTGGTCGCTGACCTGTGCCACCTGGGCGGGCGAGCAGCGCGGACCGCAGGCGATCTGGGCGACGTTGCCCGGGGCGACATAGAAGGCGGCGTAGACGACGACGCTGAGGGCGAGGAGCACGAAGAGCGCCCCGCCGATGCGCCGCAGCAGGAACCGGCTCATGCTCCGGCCTCCTTCTTGCGTCCGGTGCCGATCCGCAGCCGGGAGGCGATGCGCGGGTCCAGTGCGTTGCGTACGCCCTCACCGAGGACGGTCAGCGCCAGCACGGTGATGAAGATCAGCAGGGCGGGGATCAGCAGATAGGTGGGCGCCGCCTGGTACCAGGTGTCGGCGTCGCTGAGCATCTGTCCCCAGGACGGCGTGGGCGGTTTGATGCCGACGCCGAGGAAGGACAGCGCCGCTTCGACGACGATGTTGCCGGGGAAGAGCAGCACGGCGTAGGTGATGACGGGTGCGCCGAGCGCGGGCAGCAGCTCGCGCCGGGCGATCCGCCAGCCGCCCCAGCCGCTGAGCCGGGCGGCCGCCACATGGTCGAGCGACTTCAGCGCGAGGGTCTGGGCGCGCACGATCTTGGAGATACCGGACCAGCCGACCAGCCCGACGATCGCGGCGATCAGCACCGGACGCGGGAAGTCGGCAGGGACGACGGCGAGCGCGCCGAGCGCGATCACCATCACGGGCAGGGCGACGACGATGTCGGTGACGCGGCTGAGCGCCTGGTCGACGAAGCGGTTGCCGAGTCCGGCGGCGAGCCCGACGACCACGCCGATGATCACCTGGAGCAGGGTCGCGGCCAGCGCCACGCCGAGCGAGACCCGGGCCCCGTACACGACGCGGGCGAAGAGATCGCGGCCGGTGAGCGGTTCGACGCCGAGCCAGTGGTCGGCACTGATCCCGCCGAACGAGCCCAGCGGTACACCGCCGGTCGCGGAGTCGACGAGGTTCGCGTGGTAGGTGGTGGGGTCCTGGCCCTCGATGCCCGCCAGCAGCGGGGCGGCGAGCGCGACCAGGACCAGGAGGGCGACGATCACGGCCGCCACGGCGGCGGAGCGCCGTGCGCGCAGCCGCCGCCAGAACGAGGAGGCCCCGGAGGCGGGGGCCGGCACGGCCCCCGCCTCCTTGACCAGTAGAGCTTCGGCCATGGTTACTTGACCGCGACCTGCGAGATGTCGAGTACACCGGTCCAGTCGCTGATGACGACGTTCTTGACGGACTCGCCGTACAGGCGCTTGTAGACGGGGTGGAACAGCGGCACGGTCACCGCCTGCTCACCGATCTTCTTGTCGAGTGCGCCCCAGCGCTTCGCGGCCGCGCTCAGGTCGGTCAGCTTGTTGATCTCGTCGATCTCCTTGTTGACGGAGGAGTCGTCGAGCTGGGAGGCGTTGAAGTTGTAGCCGTTCTTGACGATCTGGCGTCCGTCGAAGATCGGTGCGAGGAACGGACCGCCGGACGGCCAGTCGGCGCCCCAGCCGGTGAGGAAGAAGCCGGGCTCGCTCTTCACGTTGTAGATCTTGTCCGAGTACGCGTTGGACTCCAGGCCCTGGAGCTTGACCGTGATCCCGGCCTTCTTCAGCGCCTCCTGGATCGCGGTGGCGATCTCCGGGCTGGTGGCGAAGTTCTTCTCGTTGGAGTGCGTGAGGGTGATGGTCAGGCCCTTGGCGTAACCGGCCTCCTTCAGCAGCTCCTTGGCCTTGGCCGCGTTGCCCGTCCTGCCGGCCGGGAAGGCGTCGTACGCGTTGTAGCCGAAGGACGCCTGCTCCGGCAGGAAGGTGGTGGCGGGCTCGGCGAGCGAGGAGCCACCGGCCGCGTTGACGACCGAGGTGCGGTCGACGGCGTACGAGATCGCCTGGCGCACCTTCGGGTTGTCGAACGGCTTCACCTTCGGGTTGAAGGCGATGTAGTTCGTGTAGCCGAAGTGGCCGGTGCCGACACGGGCGGCGAGCTTCTTGTCGCCGGTGACCTTGGCGAGCTCGGCCGGGCCGAGGTTGGTGTCGGTGGTGACTGCGGCGGCGTCGGCGCCGCGGGAGGCGGAGAGCCGCTGGTTGATGACGGCCGAGTCGAGCCCCGAGCGCACGTCGATCCGGTCCGGGTACGCCTTGCGCTCCTCGTCGGTCGCGGCCGACCAGAACTTGTTGCGCTCCAGGACGAGGCGCTCACCGTCGCCCTCGTTCTTGACGACCTTGTACGGACCCGAGGAGATGGGGTGGTTCTCGTACTTCGTGCCGGTGTCCTTGGCCTTCGGTACGGGGGTCGTCTGGGTCTGCGTCGCCAGGTAGGGGAACTCGCCCTCCGGCTTGTTGAGGTGGAAGACGATCGTCTTCGCGTCGGGCGTCTCGATCGAGGCGAGGCCCTTCTTGTCCTTGTACGGACCCCGGTAGTCTGCGCCGCCGATCAGCCAGTCGCGCAGGTAGGGCGCACCGCCGGAGAGTTCGGCAGCGAAGGAGCGCTCGATGCCGTACTTGATGTCCGCGCTCGTGATCGCGGTGCCGTCCTCGTACTTCAGGCCGTCCTTGAGCGTGTACGTCCAGACGGTGGCGTTCTTGCTGGGCGTGCCCAGGTCGGTCGCCAGGTCGGGGACCACCTTCGCGCCGGCCGCGCCGGCCTCCCGGTTGCGGGTGGTCAGCGTGCGGAAGACCAGGGACGGGACGTTGCCGCCGCCGGAGGTGTAGAGCCGCGCGGGGTCGAAGTCCTCCTGCGCGGCTCTGTTGAGGACGGTGAGGGTGCCGCCCTTGGCGGGCTTGCCCGCTGCGCCGGAGCTGCTGTCGCTGCCCTTGCTGTCCTGGGGCCCGCACGCGGCGGCGCCCGAACCCACGACGAGAACCACGACGGCCGCTGCCACGCGGCGCGATATGACGGACGGTTGACGCATCGGAAGATGACCTCTCGGAGTGCTGCTTGCGGTGAAGAGCGGATGGTGGGTCCGGGCAGGCTGCAGCGAGGGTGGCGGACAACCGGTCGGAAGGTGAAAAGGGGACCGGAGTACCGAAACTGCCGCGCCTGCGGACGTGAGAACGCCGGGGCGCGGCAGTCGGGAAGGGCCGTTCGGGCCGAGACCAGGGCTCGGGGAAAGGGCCGACGCGCGCTCAGGCAGGCGTCAGCAACAGTGAATGTCGGCGACGCTGTGCCCGGTCACGCCGATGAGCGCCAGCACAATGGCGGCGCATTCGGAGGTGACAAGGCTGCGTGACATGCCGAGAAATATGCGGGACCACATCGGCGATGTCAACGCGGAACGAGACGCCGGTCTCAGATACTGGACAGCATTTCGGACGGTCGCCCTCCCGGCCCGGGCGCGGGCCCCACCAGGGGGCGATCAAGGGGCGGCCGGGCAAAGCCGGACCGACGCCCCGCTCCGGCTCAACCGGCCGGGTATACCCAGGGGTTGGGGCGGCACTTGATCCCATCGATGTCCAGGGATTTGGTCTGCTGCTGCATCACCGGGGCCGGTGCACCCGGCGTGCGGCACGTCACATGGTCGTGCCCCAGCCGGTGGCCGACTTCATGGTTGATCAGCATCTGGCGGTAGGCGAAGAGCTTCCCGGGCCCGAACGTCGACGACCCCTGCGCCCAGCGGTAGGCATTGATCATCACGCGCTCGGTCGCCGCGGAATCGCACGAGACATTGTCCTCGGTCGTATCGAGACCTGACTTCTTGCACCAGTCGCCGGTGGTCCCCGGGCTGGCCAGAGTGATCACGAAGTCGGGGTCGCCCGAGGAGATCCGCTCAAAAGTCATGGCGCCGTCGTGCGCCCAACTCCGGTCGTCATTAAGGGTTTTCTGGACGGCCTCGGCAAAAAGCCCGGCATCGAGACCGAGACCTTTCTCGACATCGATCCGATAGCGGTACTTATGTCCCCGGCCCGGAGCTTTCGCCCCGCCCGGGACCACCTCGAAATGCCCGGAGCCCTGGAGGTCCGGGGCGAGCGGATAGCCCTTGGCCATCTTCTGCTCGTACGAAAGGGCCTTGACCGCGGCCGGTGCGGGCGTCAGCCGGTCTTCCGAGCGGGAGGAGATGTCGCGGCCACCGTCCCGGTCCACGCCCGTAGGCGCGGAGGCACCGGCCCGCGCACTGCCGTCATGGGCGACCTGCCCCGCGACGACGACCGCGAGCACGGTGGTCACCGCGGCGGCCGCAATGCCGGTGAAGGTACGGCCCTTGGTGCCCTTGCCGTCCTTGGTGTCCGGAGCGTTGCCCGGCGCCACATCCCTGTCCCCGCCGGGAGGCCGCTCGTCCCACTCGACGACCGAGCCGAACGGATCGGCCGACGGGGCCGGTGGGGCGGACGGGGAACGCGGTGCGGGCGGCGTGAGCGATGCGGGCGGCACGTCGAACGCGTCGACGAACTCCCGTCGCGGCCCCGGTATCAGCGGCCGCTCGCCGACCGCCTGCTGCTGGGACACCGACCGAGGGCGCTGCGGCACCGACGTCCGCCGAACCATCGGCTGCTGCTGGGAGACCGGCCGAGATGCCCCCGGCCGTGGCCCCTGGCCACCGGCATCGGCCCGAGCCGGGACTTGCCAGTCGCCGTACCGCTGCCGCGTTCCGGCTCCCCAGCCACCACCCGGTTCACGCAGTTCGGGATGACCGCCGCGCACCTGCGGGACTCCCTGGAACGGGGTGTGCCCGTCGTCGGCCGCCCTCCTGCGCCGTCCGTTGCCGGGCTCCGGCCGCGGCCCCTCACGACCGCCGCCCGTCTTCGCGGCGGCATCACTCTCGGGTCCCTTGGGTGGAGGGCCCTTTCGGCTATGTCGTCCCACGCCCCGGATCAGCTCCCGCCGCGTTCGTCGAGCAATTCCCGGAACGCCTGGGCGACCGCCTCCGGGTACTCCATCATCGCCACGTGCCCGGCATCGGGCAGTGTCAGCAGCCGCGAATCGCGGAAGGCCGCGGACGCCCTGCGTGCCATCCGGTACGAGACGAGCTGGTCCCGTCCGCCGTACACGAGCTGAGTCGGGGCGAGCACACGCTCGGCCTGGCGCCACAGCCCGTGCTGCCCGCCCAGCGTGTAGGCATCGACAATGCCACGCGCCGAGCGCGTCATCGCGTCCCAGAAGTACGGCAGCTCCAGCCGTCGCTCCATTTCGGCCACCGCATCGCGGAAGCCCTCCTCGGAGACACGTGCCGGATCGCCGTAACAGAGTGCCATGACTCCGCGGGTGCGTTCTTCCGCGGTCCAGTCCCTGCTGAGCCGGGAGAACAGGGATGCGGCACCCGGAACGGCGAGCAGTGCGGTCGGGACGGCAGGCCACTGCACCCGGATCTCGGGCAGTGCGGGCGAGACCAGGGTGAGCGTGCGCACCAGGTCCGGACGGACGGCCGCGACCCGGGTGGCCACTGCACCACCGAGTGAATTGCCGAAGAGATGAACGGGCCCGCGCTCCTCCGCGTCGAGGAGCCGGATCACCGCGCGGGCGTGCCCGGTGACCGAGTAGTTGCCGTCGTCCGGCGGCGGGGAGTCCCCGAAGCCGGGCAGGTCGACCGCCTCGCCGTCCACCACGTCCTGGAGCAACGACATCAGCGCCGACCAGTTCTGCGAGGAGCCGCCGAGTCCGTGCACATAGAGCGCGGGCGGCAGTCCGGACCGCTCCGGCGGGCGGGTGCGGACGTTCAGCGTCAGCCCCGGCAGCGCGACGGAGCGCAGCTTCTCCCCCTCGGCGACCCGGACGGGGCTCACTGTGGGGGCCACCGCGGCAGCAGCGGCGCGGGCTCCCGGCAGCTCGGTCGAAGACATGCGGCAATGTTACGAGACGATCACACCGTGGTTCGTGTGTTCGCCGTCACAGATCGCATAGCGCCGCGAAGGGGGAGCTCCTACGCTCGAAGCTAAGGAAGGGAGTCACCATGACGGTCGACCCCAGTGATCCGGAGACCTTCGAGGACATTCAGCCGGACGAACCGGACCAGGAGACGCCCGAGGCGGATGCCGTCGAGCAGCACGCCGACCTCCAGCAGAAGAGCGACGATCCGCTGACGGACATCGACCGGGCCACCGCAAATGAGGCAGATGCGGCCGACCAGCACCGCGTCGTAGCACAGGACGAGGACGACTACCGCTGATACGTCCCGTTTTGCCGTGTGGTTCGAAGAATCTGTGGCTACCGCAGCGGTCCGGTCCGTGAAATTCTGCGTCCGCGCCGCGCGCACCCGGGTTACTCAAAAGTACGATGGCCGAACGGCGCAGCGCGTACGCAACGGCTGCGTTCGATCACAATTTTGGGAGGCGGCGTGACAGCCATCGAGCAGACAGAGGCGGCGCGCCCGCGGGGCACTCGCCTGCCTCGCCGCGCCCGACGCAACCAGCTGCTGGGCGCCGCGCAGGAGGTCTTCGTCGCGCAGGGCTACCACTCCGCCGCGATGGACGACATCGCGGAGCGGGCCGGTGTCAGCAAGCCGGTGCTCTACCAGCACTTCCCGGGCAAGCTGGAGCTCTATCTGGCACTGCTCGACCAGCACTGCGAGTCGCTGCTGCAGGCGGTCCGTACGGCACTGGCGTCGACGACGGACAACAAGCTGCGCGTCGCCGCGACGATGGACGCCTACTTCGCGTACGTCGAGGACGAGGGCGGCGCCTTCCGACTGGTCTTCGAGTCGGACCTGACGAACGAGCCGGCGGTACGCGAGCGGGTCGACCGGGTCTCGCTGCAGTGCGCGGAGGCGATCTCCGACGTCATCGCGGGTGACACGGGGCTGTCCAAGGACGAGTCGATGCTGCTCGCGGTGGGTCTGGGCGGTGTCTCCCAGGTGGTCGCCCGGTACTGGCTGTCCAGCCAGTCGGCGATCCCGCGCGACACGGCGGTGCAGCTTCTGACCTCGCTGGCCTGGCGCGGCATCGCCGGGTTCCCGCTGCACGGCATCGATCAGCACTGACCGTCCGGCCTTGTTCGCTGCGGGCGTGGCCCGCCGACCCCTGACAGCTCCCCTCACCGGGCTAATGTGTGGTTGGTACGGCGCGGCTCACGCGCAGAGGACTGACCGTCGGAGGGACATAGCCGTGGAGGTCAAGATCGGCGTGCAGCACGCACCCCGGGAGATCGTTCTGGAGAGCGGGCTTTCCGCCGAGGAGGTCGAGAGCGCGGTCGCCGAGGCTCTCACCGGCAAGGCGCAGCTGCTCAGCCTCACGGACGACAAGGGCCGCAAGGTCCTGGTGCCGGCCGACCGGGTCGCCTACGTGGAGATCGGCGAACCGAGCACGCGGCGGGTCGGGTTCGGCGCACTGTAGGAGCACGCTCGACGCAAGGCAGTGAGAAGCGGCCCGGCGGGGATCCCCGCCGGGCCGCTTCGTCGTTTCCCGCTGCTCACGGCCACTGGCGCCTGTGCGACACCTGTGCGAAAAATGTCGCAGGAGGGTTGCGTTCCATGGCCCACGGGTAGGACCGCCTACGACCGATTTGCCCCCACAGCTCCACGAGCAGGGGATATCCCCCTCCGCAACCCGCGAGGTGAACGTCTGTGATCTGGGAATCCCTCGGTTCCGTCGTGCTCGGACTCGCCCTCTCCTGGGCGGCGCTCCGTTCGCTGTCGGGTCGGCTCCCGTCCCGCCGCACCGTCTTTGCCACCGGCGCCCTGGGGGCCCTGTTCGGCGCGTACCTGACGCACTCGGCGCTCGGGCCGGGCCATGTCCTGGCCACCCTGATCGGCGCGGTGCTGATCGGGGCGGTGACGCTCTCCCTGCTGCTCCGTCCGGGCAGCCGCCGCCTGAGCCGATCAGCGGCGGCCTGACCTCGTACGAGGCCGGCCCCGGATCGGCCGGCCGGTCCGGGGCGGGCAGCGGCCGGGGTCAGGCCGCCAGTCCGAGCGCGGCCATCCGCTTGGTGTGCGCCTCGGTGATCCGCGAGAACATCCGCCCGACCTCGGCCAGGTCGAATCCGTCGGCCACCCCGCCGACCAGCATCGTCGACAGCGCGTCGCGGTCGGCGACCACCCGCTGGGCCTGTGAGAGCGCCTCGCCCATCAGCCGGCGGGCCCACAGGGCGAGCCGGCCACCGACGCGCGGGTCGGCCTCGATCGCGGCGCGCACCTTCTCGACGGCGAAGTTGCCGTGGCCCGTGTCGTCGAGCACAGCGAGAACGAGCGAGCGGGTGTCCGAGTCGAGGCGGGCGGCGACCTCGCGGTAGAAGTCACTGGCGATCGAGTCGCCGACATACGCCTTGACCAGGCCTTCGAGCCAGTCCGACGGGGCGGTCTGCCGGTGGAAGTCGTCGAGTGCCTTCGCGAAAGGCTCCATCGCGGCGGTCGGCTCCGTGTCGATCGCCGTCAGCCGGTCCGTCAACCGCTCGAAGTGATGGAATTCGGCGGACGCCATCTTTGCCAGCTCCGCCTTGTCGGCCAGCGTCGGCGCGAGTTTGGCGTCCTCGGCGAGCCGCTCGAAGGCCGCCAGCTCTCCGTATGCGAGCGCCCCCAGCAGATCCACGACCGCGGCGCGGTACTGCGGTTCCGCCGATGCGGTGGCCCAGTCCTGGGCGGCGATTCCGGTGGGTGCGGGGGCTTCAGTGGCGTTGTCAGGCGTCTCCATGAACCGCAGAATAGCCCGCCCGACACGGGGTGGAAGGGCCTGGTCAGCCACCGACATCACACCGTTCCGATGAATTCGCCCAACACACATGCGCGAATCCGGGGTACAGTGATATTGCGCCGAGAGAGCATTTTGTATGTGCCGGTGGCGCGAAATGAATGAGGATGCCCGGTCGGTGGCCCGATCGGCTCCGACCCGACAGCCCTCCACGCGGGGCGTACGACACGTACGACCGCAGATGAGGGGCCCCCTCAGCGGCACGAGCGCTCGAGCGACGGCAGTGGTCCCGCGCCACCCGGCCCATCCACGGCCGGATGACCAACCCCGGCACGGTACGACCCCCAGCGTTCGCCTCGGACCGCGTCTCACAGAAGAGGCAGCACCCTGACTACGTTCCGAGACCTCGGGATTCTTCCCGAGACGGCCGAGGCCCTTGAGGCCGTCGGCATTGTGTCCCCGTTCCCCATCCAGGAGATGACGCTCCCCGTCGCACTCTCCGGCTCCGACGTGATCGGACAGGCCAAGACCGGTACCGGCAAGACGCTCGGTTTCGGTCTTCCGCTGCTGGAGCGCGTCACCGTCCCCGCGGACGTCGAGGCCGGCCGGGCACAGCCCGAGCAGCTGACCGAGGCGCCGCAGGCGCTGGTCGTCGTCCCCACCCGTGAGCTCTGCCAGCAGGTCACCAACGACCTGCTGACGGCCGGCAAGGTGCGTAACGTCCGCGTTCTCGCCATCTACGGCGGCCGTGCGTACGAACCCCAGGTCGAAGCCCTCAAGAAGGGCGTCGATGTGATTGTCGGCACCCCGGGGCGACTGCTCGACCTGGCGGGGCAGCGCAAGCTCGACCTGTCGCACGTGCGCTCGCTCGTTCTCGACGAGGCCGACGAGATGCTCGACCTGGGCTTCCTGCCCGACGTCGAGAAGATCATCACGATGCTTCCGCCCAAGCGCCAGACCATGCTGTTCTCGGCGACCATGCCGGGTGCGGTCATCGGCCTCGCGCGGCGTTACATGTCGCAGCCGACGCACATCCGTGCCACCTCGCCCGACGGTGAGGGCGCGACCGTCGCGAACACCTCGCAGCACGTCTTCCGGGCCCACTCGATGGACAAGCCCGAGATGGTCTCGCGCATCCTGCAGGCCAACGGCCGCGGACTTGCGATGATCTTCTGCCGTACGAAGCGGACGGCCGCCGACATCGCCGAGCAGCTGGAGAAGCGCGGTTTCGCGTCCGGCGCGGTCCATGGCGACCTCGGCCAGGGCGCCCGTGAGCAGGCGCTGCGCGCGTTCCGCAACGGCAAGGTGGACGTGCTCGTCTGCACCGACGTCGCGGCCCGCGGTATCGATGTCGAAGGCGTCACGCACGTCATCAACTACCAGTCGCCGGAGGACGAGAAGACGTACCTCCACCGCATCGGCCGGACCGGCCGTGCCGGTGCCAAGGGCATCGCGGTCACGCTGGTCGACTGGGACGACATCCCGCGCTGGCAGCTGATCAACAAGGCGCTGGACCTGAAGTTCCCCGACCCGGTCGAGACGTACTCCACGTCGCCGCACCTCTTCGAGGAGCTCGACATCCCGGCCGGCACCAAGGGTGTGCTGCCGCGCACCGAGCGGACCCGTGCGGGTCTTCGGGCCGAGGAGATCGAGGACCTGGGTGAGACGGGCGGCCGTGGCCGCAAGTCGTCCGCCGCGTCCTCGGCGCCTGCCGCATCCGAGGAGCGGGCCCCGCGTACGCCGCGTCAGCGTCGTCGTACCCGGGGCGGGTCCACGGTCGCGGACGGCGCCGCCGCCGTGGTGCCGGCGCCGGCCTCCGAGGCCTCGGAGGCCGTGTCGGTTGCTGACGCGCCGGCCGAGCCGCGCACGCCGCGTCGCCGTCGTCGTACCCGTGTCGGGGCCCCGGATGTCGCAGCCGAGGCCGCGGTGGCCGTGGCGCAGGCTCCGGCCGCCGTTGTCGAGGCACCCGTGACGGTCGAGGCGGAGCCGGTGGCCGAGGCCAAGCCGCGTCGTCGCCGGGCCCGCGTCGTCGCCAAGCCGGTGGACGAGGTCGACTTCCAGACCGCGCCGATCGCCGAACCGGTGCCGGAGGTCAAGGCGGTGACCAAGCCGCGTCGTCGCGCCCGGGTCGTCGCCAAGCCGGCGGCGGACGAGGTCGACTTCCAGATCGCGCCGATCGCCGAACCGGTGCCGGAGAGCAAGCCGCGCCGACGGACGCGGGCTGCGGCCAAGCCGAAGGCGGAGACCGTGGTGGAGGCTCCGGTCGCCGAGGGCGAGGCGAAGCCGCGGCGTCGCCGGGCGCGGACGGCTGCCACCGAGAGCTGATCGCACCAGGTCGGTTGATCCGGGGCTCTGCCCCGGACGCTTGAACTGCCGGACGGGCTTGAGGGCAACCTCAAGCCCGTCCGGCGTTTGAGGACACCCGATTCAGCCCGTCCGGCGTTCGAGGACTTAGCCTCTTTCCCATGAGTCGGCCGCACACCTTCACCCCGCCCCCCTGCGCCCGCGTCCACCCGCTGCGCACCGCGCGCGGGGACTTCGCCGTGCTGGAAGCCCTGCCGCCCGCCGAACCGCGCGGCACCGCCCTTCTGTTGCCCGGTTACATGGGCAGCAAGGAGGACTTCATCGCGCTCCTCGAACCGCTCTCCGCCGCCGGGTACCGCATCGTCGCCGTCGATGGGCGCGGACAGTACGAGACCGAGGGGACGGACCGTCAGGAAGAGTATGCCCAGGGCGAGTTGGCTCGTGACGCACTCGCTCAGGCCGCCGCGCTCGACGCCGGCGGTGACGGTGCAGTACACCTGCTCGGGCATTCGCTCGGCGGCCAGATCGCCCGCGCGGCCGTGCTGCTCGACGCCTCGCCGTTCCGTTCGCTGACGCTGATGTCCTCCGGCCCCGCCCAGGTCACCGAGGCCCAGCAGCTCAAGGTGAAGATGCTCGGCGACGCGCTCGCGACGCTGAGCATGGCCGAGGTGTGGGAAGCGATGCGGGCCCTCGACCCGCCGGAGGACGCGGCCACGGACGGCGAGGGCCTGCGCCGGCGCTGGCTGCGGCACCGGGCCGCCCAGCTGATCGCCACCGGCCGGCAGCTGGTGACCGAGCCGGACCGGGTGGCCGAACTCGCCGCCGTGCCGCTGCCCGTCCATGTGCTGTCCGGCGAGCGCGACGACACCTGGCCGGTCCCCCTGCTCGACACGATGGCGCAGCGTCTCGGCGCACACCGCACCCGGATCGCGGGCGCCGAACACTCCCCCAACACGGACCGTCCGGAGCAGACCGCCGCCGCGCTCGTCTCCTTCTGGGACGGCGTGTAGCTCAGTACTGCGCCTGCAGGTGCTGCCAGAAGCCGTCGCGCAGCGCCCGCCGCAGGTGGGCGTGGCCGCGCAGCGAGTGCTGGAGGAGTCGTTCGGCCTCGACCAGCAGATCCTGGTCGACGGAGCCCGGCAGGTAGGGGTGTCCGGGCAGCAGATCGGCGAGGGACTCGCGACCGCGGGCGGCGAGCCAGGCCGCGGCGATCTGCGCACCGACGAAGCGGACATCGTCACGCGAGGGAGCCGGGGTGTCGTCCTCGTATGTGGTGACGGGGCGTCTGGTGACGTACGGGCGGCAGAAGTCGAGGTCGAAGGTGCGCTGACTGTCCACCTCCCAGAGCAGCGGTTCGGCCTGGTTGCGGCCCTCTCCGGCCTCGATGCCCCACAGGTGGACCCGGGCCCCGTACCCCTGCGCCGCCTCGACCGCCGACACCAGGTCCTCGTCGCCGCCGACGAGCGCCGCGTCGCTGATGGCGCGGTGCCGGGCGAGCGATTCGAGGTCGGTGCGGATGAGTGAGTCGACCCCCTTCTGCTGGTTGTTGGCGTTGAGGTTGCCGAGTCTGACCTTGACGTCGGGGAGTTCGGCGATGGACTGCTGCTCGACGGTGTGGATCCGGCGCCTGGCCCCGTCGTACCAGTACACGCGCAGGAGTCTGCTGTCCGCGAAGATCGTGCGGGCCTTGTCGATGAACGCCTCGATCAGCCCTTCCGCATCGAGGTCGAAGGAGCGCCGGTCCTCGGTGCCGGTGACGAGCAGCCCGGCCGCCGCGTACACATAGCCCGCGTCCACGAAGATCGCGTGGGTCGAAGGGGTCTTCGACACCTCGGCGAGCATGCGTTTGAGCAGCTCGTTGGTGCGGTCCAGGCGCTCGCCGATCTCTGCGATCTCTGCCTCGCTCATACGGACCTCATCGTCCGCGCACGACCCATTACCCACTGGTACTTAGACATCCAAAAAATTTCCTTAGCGTAGGGAATGTTTGCAGAGAGCATGCCGTTGTACACCCTGTGGAGCGCGAGACATCGATGCCTGGTGCTCCACATCCTTGCGGACGGACCATCCGTCCTCCCCAGTAGTTCTCCAGCAGGAGGATCAGACGAAGGGAAGCCATATGCGCTTCGAGATCATGCGACTCGACGATGTCGACGGTACCGCCGTGGACAGCACCGTCGTGGACGCCGCCTCCGTCAACCGGATCGTGCAGCAGGCCGCCGCGATAGGCCAGCGCATCTATATCCGCCCGGCCGAGACCTCGGCTTCGTAACACCTGACGACGCACAAAGACGAAGCGCCCCCGTACGGACTGTCCGTACGGGGGCGCTGTGGCATGTGCGGGCGCCGTCAGGAGCCCTGGATGACCTGGGTGATCCCGTTGATGATCTGCTGTACGGCGATGGCGGAGAGCATCATGCCGGCAAGCCGCGTCACCAGCACGACACCGCCGTCCTTGATCACACGGATGATCAGCAGCGAGTAGCGCATGGCGAGCCAGAGCACGACATGCATGACGATGATCGCCGTCCAGACGGAGATCTGGGTGGCGAAGCTGTCGGCGTGCTGCACCGCCAGGATCACCGACACGATCGCCCCGGGTCCGGCGAGCAGCGGCATGCCGAGCGGTACGAGCGCCACGTTGACGTCCTTCGTCTGCGTCGGCTCGTCGGTCTTGCCGGTCAGCAGATCGAGCGCGATCAGCAGCAGAAGGAGTCCGCCGGCGATCATCAGGGCGGGGACGGAGACATGCAGATAGTCGAGGATCTGCTGGCCGAGCACGCCGAAGACGGCGATCACACCGAAGGCGACCGCAACCGCCTGGAACGCCATCCGGCGCTGGATCTTGGCGGGCCGTCCGGCAGTCAGGGCGAGGAAGATCGGGGTGATCCCGGGCGGATCCATAATCACAAAAAGCGTGAGAAAAAGGGATCCGAAGACAGCAACGTCGAACACAGTGAGGCCTTGCGAGAAGAGAGCGGGTCGAGACAGGACACGCGCAGCCCACAGCCAGGTCCGGCCGGGCACGCGAAGAGAGAAGGGGGTGCGTACGCGAGAAGCGATGAAGTGCGCGAGGCGCGCAGACGGGGAGCTACGCGGGGCGGGGTCCGCCGGCACCCGGCACCGGGAAGGCTCCCGTGGCGCGCCGGGTGATCTCGCCGTAGATCTCCGGGTCGGTGGTGTATTCGCCGAGCCGTACGGTCTTCCGGCTGCCGTGGTAGTCGCTGGAACCGGTGGCCAGCAGCCCCAGTTCCTTGGCGAGGCCGCGCAGCCGGGCCCTGGTCGGCTCGTCATGGTCCATGTGGTCGACCTCGATGCCGTCGAGGCCTGCCGCGGCGAACCGGGCTATCGACGCCTCGGGCACCACCTCACCGCGCTTGACGGCGAGCGGGTGGGCGAAGACGGTGACGCCACCGGCAGCCTTGACCAGCCGGATCGCTTCGAAGGGGTCGAGTTCGTGCTTCTCGGCGTACGCGCGTCCGCCGTTGGCGAGCCACTCGGGGGTGAAGGCGTCGGAGACGGTCTCGACGACACCGAGCTCGACGAGCGCGGTGGCGATGTGCGGCCTGCCGACCGATCCGTCGCGGGCGATCCGGGCGACCTGCTCCCACTCGACGGGAACGCCGAGCGCCTGGAGCTTGCGCACCATCGTCCGTGCGCGCGGCACCCGGTCGTCGCGGACCAGCTCGCGTTCGCGCGCCAACTCGGGCTCGTCGGGGTCGAAGAGGTACGCGAGCATGTGCAGGCCCACGCCGTCCATCCGGCAGGAGAGCTCGGCGCCGGTGACGAGAGTGAGGCCCTCGGGGAGCGCGGCGATCGCCTCGGCATGGCCGCGGACGCTGTCGTGGTCGGTGAGAGCGACGACATCGAGCCCTGCCGCGGCGGCGTTCCGCATCAGCTCGGCAGGGGTGTCCGTGCCGTCCGACGCGGTGGAGTGGGTGTGCAGGTCGATGTGCACGACGCGTACTCCAGTGCTCTCAGCCGGACAGGGGGGACGCCCAAGGATAACCGGCATTCGAACACCGCCCGGTCAGGACGGCAGGACAGCGGGCAGGGCGGCAACGCGGCCGGGACCGTGTGCCGCGCCTAGGGCTGGCTGAGCAGTCGTGGGCTGAGCGCCCCGCAGGGCACGAGGTCGACCTCTGCCCCTGCGTCGCGCAGATCGGTCAGTATCAGCTCGTCGTACATCAGCAGCGCGGACTGCTCGGGCCAGACGACCGCCCACAGCCAGAGCCCGCGCGCCTCACCCGCGAAGACCGCCCGGTCCTCGGGGGCGCTCTTGACCTGCCAGAGCGGGGTGGGCCGTCCGGCGGCCAGCACCTTGGCGTTGGGCGGGCCGTCGACGTGGAGGTACGGGCCCGGATCGGGGCCGTCGATCCCGGCGTAGCGCGCGCCGAGGCCGACCCCGAGCTCCTCGGCGACGAGCAGCATCTCGCCCACCCCGCCGAGCGGACCCGGTCCCGAGCAGGCGACGACGGTGGCGCGGCCGCCGCTGCGGTCGTCGCCCGCGTAGGCCACGCCGGTGAACAGCCAGCCGACCGGCAGCGGCCAGGGCATCCACACCGGTACCCGGGCCCGGTGCACCACCACGCCGAGCGCCTCGACGCTGGGTGGGATCACCGGCTGCAACGGATACACGGCGCCGTGCACGGCGCACTGCCAGGTGTCGGCGAAAAGACCGGGCGCCCTGACCCGGCCACCGCACTTCGGGCAACTGGGTTCGCCCCTCATAGCGCCCAACGGTCCTCCCCGGCTGTCGCCGCGTCAAGGACGATCACCCGTCCGCAGCGTGGCTCCCACCAGGATAAATAGATGTAGCTTGCATTCATTAGGTTCTCTAACTTATTCTATGTACAACGCATCGATCTACTGGAGAGCGAGAACCCCCATGCCGGCAGAGGATCCATTCGATCAGGGAACGGGCAGCATCCTGCGCCAGCCCAAGGCCGTCTGGGCCACCGCGGGCGCCTCGGTTGTCGCGTTCATGGGAATCGGGCTGGTCGACCCGATCCTGCCGTCCATCGCCAAGGGACTCGAGGCCACACCCAGCCAGGTGTCCCTGCTCTTCACCTCGTACTTCCTGATCACCGCGGTCGCGATGCTGGTCACCGGATTCGTCTCCAGCCGCATCGGCGGCCGTAAGACACTCCTGACCGGCCTCGCGCTCGTCGTCGTCTTCGCCGGGCTCTCCGGCACTTCGTCGTCCGTCGCGGAACTCGTCGGCTTCCGGGCCGGCTGGGGACTCGGCAACGCGCTCTTCGTCTCGACGGCGCTCGCCGTGATCGTCGGCGCGGCGGCGGGCGGCAGCTCCGCGGCGATCCTGCTGTACGAGTCGGCGCTCGGCCTCGGCATGGCCTGCGGTCCGCTGCTCGGCGCGCTGCTCGGTGACGCCAGTTGGCGCTATCCGTTCTTCGGCACCGCGGCGCTGATGGCGATCGGCTTCATCTGCATCACGGCGTTCCTGAAGGAACAGCCGAAGCCGGCCCGCAAGACCTCACTGCTCGATCCGGTCAGGGCGCTCGGTCACGGCGGCCTCGCCTCGGTCGCCACCTCGGCGTTCTTCTACAACTACGCGTTCTTCACGATCCTGGCGTTCACCCCGTTCGTGCTGAACATGACGCCGTACAAGTCGGGCGCGGTCTTCTTCGCCTGGGGTCTGCTGCTCGCCGTCTTCTCGGTGCTCGTCGCACCCCGGCTGCAGAAGCGCTTCGGCTCGCTCAAGGTGCTCGGCGCCTCGCTGGTCCTGCTCGCCGTCGACCTGCTGATTCTCGGCTACGGCAATCACACCGCGGCGATCGTCTGCACGATCGTCTCCGGCGCCTTCATCGGCATGAACAACACCGTCTACACGGAGCTGGCACTCGGCGTCTCCGACGCGCCGCGCCCGGTGGCGAGCGCGGGCTACAACTTCGTCCGCTGGTTCGCCGCGGCTGCCGCCCCGTATCTCGCCCCGAAGATCGAGGAGTGGAGCAACATCCACGTCCCGTTCGTGGTCGCCGCGCTCGCGGCCGTGGCCGGCGCGCTCGTCGTCCGGATCCGGCGTACGTCCCTGACCCATGAGGCGGAGGAGCTGGAGCCGAAGCACGCCACCGAGGACGGCGTCACGGTCTTCGCCAACTGACCTCCGGGTCAACCCTGTTCCGCCCCGCCCGCGGCTCCCCCTCCTGGCCGCGCGGCGGGGCTTCCCGCACCCCGTATGACGTAGGTCTCAGTCCAGGGCCACGGAGGCACGCAGCGGATCACGCAGATCCGTCCCGTGCGACAGCCACCGCTCCTGGAGCTCCTGCGCCCCGCGGACCCGCTTCCACGCCGCCTCGTTGTGCGTCATCGGCAGCAGCGGCAGGAACCGCACCGGCTCCATCGGCTCGTCCAGCTCGAGGTCCTCGACCAGACCACCCGACTCGGCGACCAGCACCGAGCTGAACGGCGCCCCGGGCCAGAGCGGTTCACCGAGGTCCAGCGAGGCGCCGGGCGCCACGATCAACCCCTCGACCTGCGGCGAGGCCGCCAGCACCGCCAGCCCGCGGAGAACCTTGTCGGTGTCGGCAAGACCGGCCCGCACGGAGAGGACCAGCTCGGCACGTGGCCCCTTCACCGGGTCCGCGAGGGCTGCGGTCGGGTCGGCCATCGGCTGGGCGGACATGCCGAGCGTCGCGTAGCGCACCACATTGCCGTCGACGAAACGGAGCACCTCGATCCGGTCCGTACCGAGGAACGTCACCGCGGCGCGTGCGTCCGGTTCACCGAGAGCCGTCCGCAGACGGGCCTCGACCAGAGCAAGAATTTCTCCCATGTGGCGAGCATAGAACGCGTATCGAACGGGCAAAGTAAGGGATTGGCCCTGTGTCGGCTGATAGTCTTGGCCGCTGGTCGGACAGCACGCAGAAGCGTCGCTCTCAGTTCCGACGACACGTCATCCCCCACGGGGGACCGGCTGGAGGAGGTGGGGCTGCAATGGATCGAAGTCGATCGTGCAGTACCGATCGCTCTTCCGCCCGACACCTTTCTTCGGTGATCTGAAGCCTTCTCGGTCAAGGCCCGGGGCATTGCGCACGACGGAAGAGCACTCCTTTTTTGCCTGTCTGTAGCGAACGCCGTCATCGTGCCGCCGCGGTGCCGCCCGCTTTGCGGATGTGAGCACACGTCCCCATTCCGGGCTGTTCCACGCGCCCGACGACGGCCCTCCGTGAAGGAGCCAGCCATGTCGATGATCCGTGACCTGCGCGCCGCCGTGCGCCCGTCCCTGCGTAAGACCAACGTCCTGCACAGCAATTACGACACCACCCGTGACCCGTCCGCCTCCAGCGCGGTCGTCGACTGCGCGGTCTACCGCAACGGGCGGCGCCAGGAGAGCGGAAATTGCCTCACACCGCACGAGGCGATGCTCCGGGTACGGGAGGAGGGCGGCTTCGCCTGGATCGGCCTCCACGAGCCGACCGAGGCCGAATTCGCCGGTATCGCCCGGGAGTTCGGTCTCCACCCGCTCGCCGTCGAGGACGCCGTCCACGCCCACCAGCGGCCGAAGCTGGAGCGGTACGACGACACGCTGTTCACCGTCTTCAAGACCATCCACTACGTCGAGCACGCCGAGCTCACCGCGTCCAGCGAGGTCGTCGAGACCGGTGAGGTGATGTGTTTCACCGGCCGGGACTTCGTCATCACCGTCCGGCACGGCGGGCACGGTTCGCTGCGTGCGCTGCGGCACCGGCTGCAGGACGACCCCGAGCTGCTCGCCAAAGGGCCGTCGGCCGTTCTGCACTCCATCGCCGACCATGTCGTCGACGGCTACATCGCGGTGGCGGGCGCCGTCCAGGACGACATCGACGAGGTGGAGATCGAGGTCTTCTCCACCCCCGCGAAGGGCAGCCCGCGCGGTTCGGACGCCGGCCGGATCTACCAGCTGAAGCGTGAGGTGCTGGAGTTCAAGCGGGCCGTCTCGCCACTGCTGCGGCCCATGCAGCTGCTCAGCGAGCGGCCGATGCGGCTGGTCGACCCGGACATCCAGAAGTACTTCCGGGACGTCGCCGACCACCTGGCGCGGGTGCACGAAGAGGTCATCGGCTTCGACGAACTGCTGAACTCCATCCTGCAGGCCAACCTGGCGCAGGCGACCGTCGCCCAGAACGAGGACATGCGCAAGATCACGTCCTGGGCGGCCATCATCGCCGTGCCGACCATGATCTGCGGCGTCTACGGCATGAACTTCGACCACATGCCGGAACTGCGGTGGACGTACGGCTACCCGATGGTGATGGGCGTCATCGGGGTCGTCTGCTTCTCCATCCACCGCTCGCTCAAGCGCAACGGTTGGCTCTAATAGAGTTGAGGTCATGACTGCTGCTGCCGCTGACTCGCTGCTGGGACCGGCCCTCGTCGAGGAGGCCACCAAGAAGTCCGGCCTCATCTGGGTGCGCGGCACCGGGCCCGCGCGGGCGCTGTGGCACGCATGGCACGAGGGGGCGGCCCATCTCGTCGGGGACGGCCCGGGCGAACAGCCTCTGCCGGCCGGTCTCACCGACGGGTCCGCCGCCGAGGTCACCGTACGCAGCAAGGACAAGGGCGGCCGGCTGGTCGCCTGGACGGCCGCCGTGACGGAGCTCGCGCCGCACTCCGAGGAGTGGGAGGCGGCGGTCGCCGAGCTCAAGGGCAAGCGGCTGAACGCGCCGGACGCCGAACAGATGACGGAGCGGTGGGCGCGCGAGTGCCGGGTACTGCGGCTGACGCCCGGCGACTCCCGTACGGACCTGCCGGACATCTCGCACGCGGCGCCGCCGCTGCCGACCCCGGCGACCACCCGCCGCCCCGTGCCCGACGCGCTCCCGCGCCTGCTGCTGAAGCGCCGCCGCAAGAGCTGACGGCGGCCGGGCGGCGCTACGAGGTCGACTCGGGGAGCTGCTGCCCGTAGTCCACCGTGTCGCCCTTGGCCGGGGCCTTCAGCTCGAAGTCCAGGCCCCAGTCGGCGAGCGTGAGAATGCCTCCGCCACCGCCGCGGGCGAACCGCAGCGGATACGGCGTGCCCTTCAGTGAGACGTCGAGCGCACCGCCCTCGCCCTTGCCGCCGAGGATCTGGACGGTACGGACGGAACCCACCTTGCCGTGGTCGCCCTTGTTGACCTTGCCGTGCAGCGTGAGCATCCCGTCGAGCAGGGTCTTCATGTCCGTGAAGCCGCGCAGCTGCTTGTACGTGGGGTCGCCCAGGGGGACCTTCACGTACTTGTTCCGGAGCTTGTCCCCGGCCGCGGCACCTGCGTCACCCTTGCTGTCCGTGCTGCCCTTCTCGTCGTGGCTCCAGAAGCCGGAGTCGGCCTTGAGGTAGACCTCGTCACCGATCCGCAGCAGCTCGAACGTGCTGTTCTTCGAGGTGAGCGAGCCCGTGCCGCCGTCCTCCTTGAGCCGCATGTCGATCTTGTACGTACCGCCCTTGCTGACCAGCGTGCCGGCCAGCCGCACCGCGTCCGCGGAGTCCGCCGCCTTCTGGGCCCGCTTCTCGATCTCCGCCGCCGAGAGTCTGCCGACGCCGTTGGTCCCCTTGTCCGGATCCTCGCTGCCGCACGCCGTCAGGGCTGCGGTCAGGCCCGCACAGAGCAGGATGGCAACAGCGGTCCGCCGGCGGGGAGCGACGGGCGGGACAAAAGAGGTCACGGGCGCACTGCCTCTCATCTGCGTGTCGGGGGTGGCTGACGGCAGCGTACCGGTGCCGGGTGGGCCGTCCGGCGCAGAGCCGTACGGACGGCTCCACCGGGCCGACCCGGAGCGGTACGGGCTAGCCTGATCCCGTCATAACAGCGAATAACCGGCTGAACAGACCTACTCCATCTCGACGGGGCGGAAGGAGGCACACCCAGCATGGCCGCAGGCGCCTCCCGGGTCTTCGTCTCGCACCTCTCCGGTGTGCCCGTCTTCGACCCCAATGGCGACCAGGTGGGCCGCGTCCGCGATCTCGTCGCGATGCTGCGGGTCGGCGGCCGTCCGCCACGGCTGCTCGGCTTCGTCGTCGAGGTGGTCAGCCGGCGCCGGATCTTCCTCCCGATGACCCGGGTGACGGGCATCGACTCGGGCCAGGTCATCACCACCGGCGTGGTGAACATGCGGCGCTTCGAGCAGCGCCCCACCGAACGCCTGATCCTCGGCGAGTTCCTGGACCGCCGGGTCCGGCTGGTGGAGACCGACGAGGAGGTCACCATCCTCGATGTCGCGATCCAGCAGCTCCCGGCCCGCCGCGACTGGGAGATCGTCAAGTACTTCGTGCGCAAGGGCAGGGGCGGGGCGCTGCGACGCAAGGGCGAGACCCTGACGGTGGACTGGTCCGCGGTGAGCGGCTTCTCGCTGGAGGAGCACGGACAGGGCGCCGAGTCGCTCGTCGCCACGTTCGAGCGGCTGCGCCCGACCGATGTGGCCAACGCACTGCACCATCTGTCGCCGAAGCGGCGCGCCGAGGTGGCCGCCGCGCTCGACGACGACCGGCTCGCCGACGTCCTGGAGGAGCTGCCCGAGGACGACCAGGTGGAGATCATCGGCAAGCTCAAGGAGGAGCGTGCCGCCGACGTCCTGGAGGCGATGGACCCGGACGACGCGGCCGACCTGCTCTCCGAACTGCCGGAGGAGGACAAGGAGCGGCTGCTGATGCTGATGCGGCCGGACGACGCGGCGGACGTGCGGCGGCTGCTGTCGTACGCGGAGCGGACCGCGGGCGGCCTGATGACCACCGAGCCGATCGTGCTGCGGCCGGACGCCACGGTCGCCGACGCGCTCGCGCGGGTCCGCCGCTCCGACCTGTCCCCGGCGCTCGCCGCGCAGGTGTACGTGTGCCGGCCGCCGGACGAGACGCCGACCGGCAAGTACCTGGGCACGGTGCACTTCCAGCGGCTGCTGCGCGACCCGCCGTTCACCCTGGTCAGCTCGATCGTCGACAGCGACCTCGTACCGCTGACCCCGGACACCCCGCTGTCGGTGGTGACCAGTTATCTGGCGGCGTACAACCTGGTCTCGGTGCCCGTCGTGGACGAGAGCGGGTCGCTGCTCGGTGCGGTGACCGTCGACGACGTACTCGACCATCTGCTGCCCGAGGACTGGCGCGAGACCGACTTCCACGGCGAGGAGTGGGTGGCCCATGGCGGGTGAGGACCGCTCCAGGGGGTCGGGGCCCGGGCCGTCGTCGACGGGGTCGTCGGCGATGACGCGCACCTCCAGGGGCCGGCTGGATCAGCCGAAGGATCTGCGGCCCCGGCTGCTGCCGGAGTACGACCCCGAGGCGTTCGGCCGGTTCTCCGAGCGGATCGCCCGCTTCCTGGGCACCGGGCGGTTCATCGTCTGGATGACGCTGATCATCATCGTCTGGGTGCTGTGGAACATCTTCGCCCCGGTGAGCCTGCGCTTCGACGAGTACCCGTTCATCTTCCTGACGCTGATGCTGTCGCTCCAGGCCTCGTACGCGGCCCCGCTGATCCTGCTCGCGCAGAACCGGCAGGACGACCGCGACCGGGTCACCCACGAGCAGGACCGCAAGCAGAACGAGCGCTCCATCGCGGACACCGAGTACCTCACCCGGGAGATCGCGTCCCTGCGGATGGGGCTCGGCGAGGTCGCCACCCGCGACTGGATCCGCTCGGAACTCCAGGACATGGTGAAGGACATGGACCACCGGCGCGCACTATTTCCTGCCGAGAGTGACGAAGACCGCTGACGGCCCATCCCGGCGGCGGGTCCGGGCGCCGTAACATCGTCGTATGGCTACCGAAGACGCGGTGCGCGAAGCACTGGCGACAGTGAACGACCCGGAGATCCACCGACCGATCACCGAACTCGGCATGGTCAAGTCGGTCGAGATCGCCGCTGACGGTGCGGTCGCTGTCACGGTGTATCTCACGGTGTCCGGCTGCCCGATGCGCGAGACCATCACCAAGAACGTGACCGAAGCGGTGGCGAAGGTCGAAGGCGTCACGCGCGTCGACGTGACGCTCGACGTGATGAGCGACGAACAGCGCAAGGAACTCACCTCGTCGCTGCGCGGCGGCACGGCGGAGCGCGAGGTGCCGTTCGCCAAGCCCGGCTCGCTGACCCGGGTGTACGCGGTGGCGTCCGGCAAGGGCGGCGTCGGCAAATCTTCCGTGACAGTGAACCTGGCGGCGGCGATGGCCGCCGACGGCCTCAAGGTCGGCGTCGTGGACGCGGACATCTACGGGCACAGCGTGCCGCGGATGCTCGGCGTGGACGGCAAGCCGACCCAGGTCGAGAACATGATCATGCCGCCGTCGGCGTACGGCGTGAAGGTCATCTCCATCGGCATGTTCACCCCGGGCAACGCCCCGGTCGTGTGGCGTGGCCCGATGCTGCACCGAGCGCTGCAGCAGTTCCTCGCCGATGTGTACTGGGGCGACCTCGACGTCCTGCTGCTCGACCTGCCGCCGGGCACCGGTGACATCGCGATCTCCGTGGCCCAGCTCGTGCCGAACGCGGAAATCCTGGTCGTCACGACCCCGCAGCAGGCCGCGGCCGAGGTGGCCGAGCGGGCCGGCTCGATCGCGGTGCAGACCCATCAGAAGATCGTCGGCGTCGTCGAGAACATGTCGGGCATGCCGTGCCCGCACTGCGACGAAATGGTCGACGTGTTCGGCACGGGCGGCGGCCGGAAGGTGGCCGAGGGCCTGACGAAGACGGTCGGCGCGGAGGTGCCGGTGCTCGGCTCCATCCCGATCGACGTACGTCTGCGCGAGGGCGGCGACGAGGGCAAGCCCGTGGTCCTGTCGGACCCGGACTCCCCGGCCGGCAAGGCGCTGCGCACGATCGCGGAGCGCTTGGGCGGCCGCCAGCGGGGCCTGTCGGGCATGTCTCTGGGAATCACCCCGCGCAACAAGTTCTGACCGACAGCCCGAGTCCTCGATCGCCGCGACGGAAGAAGCCCGTCCGGCGATCGAGGAAAGCGCGGCGAACCGGACGCGTCATGCCACGGCTCACCGATCGAGCCGCTACGCGTACGTGGCGATGTCCGCGATCACTGAGAACCCGAGTCCGTACGCGCTCATCCCGCGCCCGTACGCCCCGATGTGCACCCCGCCGCGCGCCGACCCCGCCAGCACCCACCCGTACTCGGACTCGCGGTAGTGGAACGGCACCGGAACCCCGTCCACCGGCAGGGACAGCACCGACCATGCGGGACCGTCCAGATCGTCGGCGAGTTCGAACGCCGTCTCCGTCTGCTGGTCCAGCCAGTCGTCGCGCAACGTGTGGTCCAGCTGCGCGGGCCAGGTGAACGACAGCAGGCCCGAGCCCGCCAGCCAGGCGGCCGACGACACCGTGGTCGCGTCCAGGACTCCCGTACCGTCGCCGCTGCGCCGCACGGGACTGCTGGCCACGGTCACCACGACCGCGAACCGCTGCTTGTCACCGCCCGAGTCGCCCCGGATGAGCGGCTCGTCACCATGCCCGGTCGATCCGTGCTGCACCGTGCCGTCCGCCGCCGTGCCGACCGGCATCAGCCAGCGCGGACCGGTGAAGGCCTCGTCCAGTCCGTACCAGGGGAACGACGCCTGCAGATAGCCGTCGACCGTACGCCGGGCCGCCGGCACCTCCTCCTCGGTGACTGCGTTGGACGCACCTTCCGCGCCTGCCCGACTTGTCGTCTCCATCTGCCCGGCCGCCTCCTCGATCCCTAGGGTCCGGAGTGGCCCGCCCCCCTCGGGCAGCCTCGCAACCGGACAGATGGAGAATAGCCATACCGTCCGGACGAGTCGGGATTGACCGGTGTCAGGTGGCGTCTGCGTCGAACGGCGGACGGTCGTCCTTCGCGGGCTGTTCACGCTTCTTGAGCAGGTCGGGAGCGCCCGGGGAGCCGTTCGCCGCGGTGATCGCCGCGCTGCCCGACACGCCGCCCGCGGACTCCACGGACGTGGTCTCGCGCCCGTGCACCGCGTCGGTGACCTCCGCCATCTCCTTGCGGAGGTCGAAGCTCTCGCGGATCTCCTTCAGCCCGAGATCATCGTTGCCGTCCATGAGCTGCTTGCGGACGAACGTCTTCGGGTTGAGGTCCTCGAACTCGAAGTCCTTGAACTCCGGGCCGAGCTCCGTACGGATGTCTTCCTTGGCGCTCTCGGAGAACTCACGGATCTTCCGGATGAAGCGCGAGGCGTCCTGGATGACCTTGGGCAGCTTGTCCGGGCCGAAGACGAGCACGCCGAGGATCACGAGCGTCACCACCTCGAGTGCGCCTATGTCATTGAACACCTGGTTGCTCCTCGTGTTCTCCGAGACCATGGACCGGGCCGGATGAGATCCGGCCCCGGCCCACGGTACCCGGCGGACCTGTCCGGGCGGTAGCGTCCCGGTGCCGTCACGTGCCCGTTGCGGACCCGAGAGTCAAAGTCATGGACAGGTCTTTACCACTGCGGGTCAGACCGAGGTCCAAACGGTCGCCCGGGCGGTGTGCGCGGATCTTCACGATCAACTCCTCGCCGCTGTGCACCCGCTGGCCGTCCACCTCGGTGATGATGTCGCCCGGCTTGATGCCGGCCTTCGCGCCGGGACCGCCCGGCGTCACCGCGGGCTTGCCCCCGGCACCCTTCGCCCCGACCTTGGCACCGTCACCGGTGAACTTCATGTCCAATGTGACACCGATCACCGGATGGGTGGCCTTCCCGGTGTTGATCAGCTCCTCGGCGACCCGCTTGCCCTGGTTGATCGGGATGGCGAAGCCGAGGCCGATGGAGCCCGCCTGGCCGCCCTCGGTCGTCGAACCGCTGTCGGCGGCGCGGATGGCGCTGTTGATGCCTATGACATGGGCGTCGGTGTCGACCAGCGGGCCGCCGGAGTTGCCCGGGTTGATGGGGGCGTCGGTCTGCAGCGCGTCCACGTAGCTGATGTCGCTGCCGTCGCCCTTCTCGCCGCCCGCGGTGATCGGCCGGTCCTTGGCGCTGATGATGCCGGAGGTGACGGTGTTGGACAGGTCGAAGGGGGCGCCGATGGCCACGACCGGGTCGCCGACCTGCACGTTGTCGGAGTTGCCCAGCGGCAGCGGCTTGAGCCCGGAGACGCCCTTGACCTTGACCACGGCGAGGTCGTAGCCACTGTCCTTGCCGACGATCTCGGCGCTCGCGGTCTCGCCGCCGCTGAACGTCACGGTGATGTCGCCGGAGGAGCCGGCCGGGGCGACCACATGGTTGTTGGTGAGGATGTGGCCCTCGTTGTCGAGGACGAAGCCGGTGCCGGTGCCCGATTCGGTGGTGCCGCTGACGTGGAGGGTGACGACGCTGGGCAGGGCGCTGGCGGCGATGCCCGCGACGCTGTCGGGGGCGCGGCCGCCGCTGTTCTTCGCGGCCTGCGGGAGCTCGACCGTGGTCAGGCCGCCGTTGCGCTCGATGTAGGCCCCGATGCCACCGCCGATGCCGCCCGCCACCAGGGCGAGCAGGAGCGCGCCGACGAGCAGCGAGCCGCGCCGGTCCTTCCCCCGTCCGCCGTCGGAGCCGAGCGGCCGGCCTGGCTGGGTCAGCGGCTGCCGGTACCCGCCCCAGGGGTCGTACTGCAGCCAGGGCGTGGACTGGGGCGGCTGGGGCGGGGGCGTGAAGGCCGTTGCGGGGACAGGGCCCGGGGTGGGGACGGGCGCGGGCCCGGCGGGCATGTCCGCGCCGTTCGTGCCCGCGTACGGCGCGGGTACCGGGGTGCCGTGGGCCGGCGTCGGGACCGGGCGCTGTACGGGCGGTGCGGGCGCCCAGGGTCCGGGGCCGCCGTACGGCGGGGTGCTGTACTCATCGGGCTCGTGCAGTGGCTTCACCGCCGGGGCCGGGGCGGCGGATGCGTGGGCCGCCGGTGCGGGGGCCGGGGCTGCGGGAGCCTGCGCCACGGGCTCGGGTGTCATGGACTGCGCGGGCGTCACGGGCTCGGGTGCCACGGACTCAGGTGTTATCGACTCCGCGGGAGTTACCGGCTCGGGTGCCACGGGCTGCCCGGGCGCCACCGGCTCGGGCCGTGCGGGTGTGTCCGCGGGCCGCGCGTCCTCGACCGGTGCATCCACCGCGGCGGCTGCACTCTCCGGCGCTGAAGTGGTGGTGTGCCCCGACGTGGGACGGCTCCACCACTTCGCCTTCGGCCCGGTGGGCTTTCCGTCGTCCATGTTCTCCCCGCAACTGCCGCAACTGGCCCTCTGCACGCCCGCGAGGGACATCCCTCCCGGCATTCCTCCCGGGATTCAACCAGGTTTGCGAATGGCTGCGCAGACCCCGGTCAGCGCCGGGGAGAAAGCGGCAGAGCGTGATCGGCGGAGCTCGGCAGGGCCGAGGCCGATGTGGGCGTCCAGGACGAGGTCGGCGAGGGCGCGGAGGAGGAGGGGGTCAGTCCGCTGCCGAGCGCCCGGGCGAACAGGGGGCTGGTAGCAGTCGGGCGTATCAGCGGCGACGCGGACACATTGGTCAGCACCGGGACCATGAAGGGGTTGGGCGTGACGAGGCCCGTGCCCAGCATTGCGGGTACACGGCCGCTCGGCTGCTGGAACGGCGTGGCGGCGGCGACGGTGGGGCTGCTGTGGGGCGCTGCCGATGTGCCGATGCCGCCACCACGGCGGCTGGTCACGCTGCCGCTCTCGGCGCGTGCGTCGGCGCCGAGGGGCGTCACATTGTTTCCGGCGCCCTCGGCACGGACCGGGGCGTCGGGACCGGCGTCCGTCGGCAGGGCACCGCCGAGCGCGATGGCCGCCAGCGAGACGGCGCTGGCCGCCGCGAAGGCGAACCTGCGACCGCGCCACGGCGAACGGTCCGCGTCCCGGCCCACCTCATGGATGGGGAACGCGGAGCGCGACGCGGCATCCGGAAGCACCGCGGCCGAGGCGTGCGGTGTCGGGAGATAGCCGAAGCGGTCGAGCGGCGAGCTCCCCGAAGCTGAATCGGTGCGGCTGCCGGGAGGCTGGATCGCGGGGAAGAGTCCGTCGGCGAAGCGCCCGGAGCCGCCGAATGGTCTTCCTTGGCTGTCGTCGTCACCACCAGGTCCCCCGGGAAGGCCCTGAAGCCGGGCGAGGAACCCCTCGGACGGCGAAGGCGGGGCGGACTGTGCGAAGACGCTCTTCAGCCGCCGCTGGGCAGCAGCCTCGGCCTTGCACTTGGCGCAGGTCGCGAGATGGGCGAGCACCCGGTCACGGACGTCATGTTTGAGCTCACCGTCGACAAGCGCGGCAAGCCGGTCCCCCAGATGCTGTTCCGCAGGGGTCGGACCCGTGCCACTCACGCCGATCCGCCCTCCCCCGCCACCATCGCGCCCGCCAGCGAGCGCTGCTCGGCGCGGGCCTCGGGGGAACGGTGCTGCAGCGCCTTGCGCAGATGCGAGCGTCCGCGGTGGATGCGGCTGCGCACGGTGCCGAGCTTCACGCCGAGTGTCGCGGCGATCTCCTCGTACGAAAGTCCCTCGATGTCACAGAGCACGACCGCGGCGCGGAACTCGGGCGCAAGGGTGTCCAGCGCCTGCTGCACGTCCGCGTCGAAGTGGGTGTCGTTGAAAACCTGCTGCGGGGACGGCTCACGGCTCGGCAGCCGCTCGGCGGCGTCGTCGCCGAGGGAGTCGAAACGGATCCGCTGCTTACGACGCACCATGTCCAGGAACAGGTTGGTCGTGATGCGGTGCAGCCAGCCCTCGAAGGTGCCGGGCGTATAGGTCGACAGCGAACGGAACACCCGGACGAAGACCTCCTGGGTGAGGTCCTCGGCATCGTGCTGGTTGCCCGTCAGTCGGTAGGCAAGGCGGTAGACACGACCGCTGTGCGTGCTGACGATCTCTTCCCATGAGGGCGGCATCCAAGCCTGGGAGTCCGCATCTGAGGCGAAGGTCGCGGTCGGTGCGGAGTCGCTGGAAGAACGGTCAGCAATGTTGGTCACGGATTTCGGCTCACCCGCCGACCTGAGGAAGCGCCGTAGCACTCCTCCCCGATCCACAGGCGCAGCCGCACCTCCCCTGTCGGCTCTGGTGGTGTCCAGTGGAGCCCCTACCATAGCCACCTCGCCCGTTAGCTCCGGATAAGCCTTTTTCCTGCTGGGGCCGGGGGCCACCCCGGAACCGCCGCCGCGGATTCCCGGGCCCGATCTGCGGGCCCCGTCCACGCGCTTTCCCCTGCCCCTTGATAACGCCCGGTCCCATCTGCGGGTTCCCGGGTACAGCGGATACAGTCACCGTTGCGCCAACTACGGGGACAGGAGAGGGTCATTACCGCCAACCGGCAGACGAGCTGGGCGTTCGCCGACGCCTTTGTCGCCGAGGACGAAGCACTGCGCTGGGCCCGGGACCGGGCCCGGGACGCAGGTCTCCGCTCGGTGTCGCCAGGCACCGGCGCCGCGCTGCGCCTGCTCGCTGCCACGACGGACGCCAAAGCGGTGGCCGAGATCGGCACCGGAACCGGCGTCTCCGGCATCTATCTGCTGCACGGGATGCGACCCGACGGCGTACTGACCACGGTCGATCCGGAGCCGGAGCGCCAGCAGTTCGCCCGCGAGGCGTTCCGGGCCGCGGGGTTCGCCGCCAATCGGGCCCGGTTCATCCCGGGACGCGCCCTCGACGTACTTCCGCGACTCGCGGACGGCGGATACGACCTGGTGTTCTGCGACGGCGACCGGCTGGAGAGCCTGGACTGCCTCGCTGAATCGTTGCGCCTGCTGCGACCCGGTGGTCTGGTCTGCTTCGAGGGTGTCTTCGCGGACGGCCGCACGGTCGACTCGGCGGCGCAGCCCGCGGAGGTGCTGAGGCTGCGGGAGCTGTTGCGGGCGGTGCGGGAGAGCCAGGAGCTGATGGCCACTTTGTTGCCGGTGGGCGACGGGTTGCTGTGCGCGGTCCGGCGCGGCTGACCGTCCGCCGGTCCTCGCCCCGTACCCGGGGCTGCGAAGTGGCCCGGACGCACCACTGCCCCGGCACGGGCTCCGTGGCGGGGCAGTGGTGAAGTGTGGGCGCCTCTGCGTCAGCCGACGACCTTCTTGAGGGCGTCGCCGAGCGCATCGGCCTCGTCCGGCGTCAGCTCCACGACAAGCCGACCGCCGCCTTCGAGCGGAACGCGCATGACGATGCCCCGCCCCTCCTTTGTCACCTCGAGCGGGCCGTCGCCCGTCCGCGGCTTCATGGCCGCCATGCTCGTTCCCCTTCCTGAAACCAGCTCATATCAACCGGCGGCCCCATGACAGGCGCTGTGTCACCGGCATCGAACACATTGCTTCTTGGCCATTATCCCGCATCACAGACCCCGATGACCAACATCGGTCTGCATCGCTTGCGCAACGCGCTCTCTCAAAACCACTCAATTCGGCGATCCGACTGCGATACTCCGTCGCCTTCACCCCTGCATCGGGGTGCAATTGTTAGACGCAGGTCACATGTTCGCCCTCCGTGATGTCGGCCATGCTTGCCTCGACAGGCATTGCCCGAGGCGCAAAGGGGACAGCAAATGGCGGACAACGTGGCCGACACGGTGCTCTACGAAGTGACTGACGGTCTCGCGACGATCACGATCAACCGGCCCGGCGCGATGAACGCCATGAACACGGCGGCCAAGGTCGCGCTCCGTGACGCGCTGCAGTCGGCTGCCGCCGACACCGCCGTACGGGCCGTTCTGCTCACCGCGACCGGGCGCGCCTTCTGTGTCGGCCAGGACCTCAAGGAACACGTCGCCACACTCGCCGCCACCCGCGAGTCCGGCACGGGCAATGCGCTGAGCACCGTGCAGGAGCACTACAACCCGGTCGTACGGGCCATCACCGGGATGGAGAAGCCGGTCGTCGCCGGGGTCAACGGTGTCGCGGCCGGTGCCGGCTTCGGGTTCGCGCTCGCGTGCGACTACCGGGTGGTGGCCGACAGCGCGTCCTTCAACACCTCGTTCGCCGGGGTCGCCCTGACCGCCGACTCGGGCGTCTCGTGGACGCTGCCCCGGCTGATCGGTCAGAGCCGCGCGGCCGATCTGCTGCTCTTCCCGCGTTCGATCTCCGCACAGGACGCCTACGAGCTGGGCATCGCGAACAAGGTGGTGCCCGCCGACGACCTCGCCGCGGAGGCCCTGGCGGTGGCCCGCAGGCTGGCGGACGGTCCGACGGTGGCCTACGCCGCGCTCAAGGCATCCCTGGCGTACGGCGCCGGCCACACGCTGAGCGAGACGCTGGAGAAGGAGGACGAGCTCCAGACGAAGGCGGGCGCGTCGGAGGACCACACGATCGCGGTGCAGGCCTTCCTGGACAAGGCGAAGCCGAAGTACCTGGGGAAGTAGCTCTCCGCTACGCCGCGGTACCCCGGGCCACGCAGTCCGCCAAGTGGTCGTCGACCAGGCCGCATGCCTGCATCAGGGCGTAGGCCGTCGTGGGGCCGATGAAGCGCAGGCCGCGCTTCTTGAGGTCCTTGGCGAGGGCCGTGGACTCCGGGGTGACCGCCGGGACGTCGCCGAGGGTGCGCGGGGCGGGGCGGGTGGCCGGGTCGGGGGCGTACGACCAGATCAGTGCGTCCAGCTCGCCGTCCGGCCAGTCGGCCAGCACCTTGGCGTTGGCAAGGGTCGCCTCGATCTTCGCGCGGTTGCGGATGATCCCGGCGTCGGCGAGGAGACGTTCCTTGTCGGCGTCGGTGAACTCGGCGACCGCGGGGATCTTGAACCCGGCGAAGGCGCTGCGGAACCCTTCCCGGCGGCGCAGGATCGTCAGCCAGGACAGTCCGGACTGGAACGCCTCCAGGCAGAGCCGTTCGAACAGGGCGTCGTCGCCGTGGACGGGGCGGCCCCATTCGGTGTCGTGGTAGACGAGGTAGTCGTCGGTGGACAGTGCCCAGGAGCAGCGCAGCCTGCCGTCGGCCGCGGCTTCGACGCCGCTCATCGCTGCGGCTCCTCGCCGGGCCGGGACCCGGACTGCGGCCCGGAAGGTCCGGACGGGGGGCCGGGCGGCGTCGGCGGGTGCGGCGGTTCCCACGGGGACCGCTCGGGGCGCGGCGGGTGCGACCGCTCGGGGCGCGGCGGGTGCGGCGGTTCCCACGGGGACCGCTCGAGGCGCGGCGGGCGCGGCGGCTCCTTGAAGAGCCCCTTGCCGCCCGCTGCGGTCGCCTGCGCGCCGGCGAGCGCCGACTCCAGCTCGGCGATCCGCGCGTCCCGTTCGGCGAGCTCGGCGCCGAGCCGGCCGAGGGCGTCGTCGACGTCCGTCATCCGGTAGCCGCGGGCCACCACGGGCAGTCGCATCGCTTCTATGTCCGCGCGGCCGACCGGCCGGTTCACGGGCAGCGGGTCGGTCAGCTGCTCGGGCGCCACGTCCTGCAGGACCGCACTCTTCCCTCCGCCGACCACCGCGAGGGTGACCGCGGCCACGACCACCACCATCGCCAGCAGCAAGAACCAGAACACGCGCATCTCCCCGGGAGCGAAAACCTGTCCGGCTCCGATCGTGCCATGCGGTGCCGACAGTTAGGGTCGCAGGCGACCCACGGGGCGATCTACCAGAGGAGAAACACGGGATGCGAAGCGGTGCGCTCAGGCTGGGGCGGCGCGAATTCGGGGCGCACGAGCCGGTGATCATGGCGATCGTGAACCGTACTCCGGACTCCTTCTACGACCAGGGCGCGACCTTCCGCGACGAGCCCGCGCTCGCCAGGGTCGAGCAGGCCGTCGCGGACGGCGCCGCAATCATCGACATCGGCGGGGTGAAGGCCGGTCCCGGCGAGGAGGTGACGGCCCAGGAGGAGGCCCGACGCACGGTCGGGTTCGTCGCCGAGGTGCGGCGCCGCCACCCGGATGTCGTCATCAGCGTCGACACCTGGCGCCACGATGTCGGCGAGGCGGTCTGCGAGGCCGGTGCGGATGTGCTGAACGACGCGTGGGGCGGCGTCGACCCGAGGCTCGCGGAGGTCGCCGCGCGGTACGGGGCGGGGCTGGTGTGCACGCACGCGGGCGGCGCCGAACCGCGGACCCGGCCGCACCGGGTCGTGTACGACGACGTGATGGCGGACATCCTGCGGGTGACGGAGGGGCTGGCCGAGCGGGCCGTGGAGCTCGGGGTCAGGCCGGACGGCATCATGATCGACCCCGGCCATGACTTCGGGAAGAACACCCGGCACTCGCTGGAGGCGACGCGTCGGCTCGGTGAGATGACGGAGACCGGCTGGCCCGTCCTCGTATCGCTGTCCAACAAGGACTTCGTCGGGGAGACGCTCGACCGGCCCGTGAAGGAACGGCTGGTCGGGACGTTGGCGACGACCGCGGTGTCGGCCTGGCTGGGGGCGCGGGTGTATCGGGTGCACGAGGTGGCGGAGACGCGGCAGGTGCTGGACATGGTGGCGTCGATCGCCGGACATCGGGCGCCGGCGGTGGCGCGGAGGGGACTGGCGTAGCCGGCGCATGAGGTGGCAGGGGGCCTGCGGCAGGCCCCCCGTCCCTTCCCGAAACCGGGGCTCCGGCCCCGGACCCCGCGCCTCGATCGCCGGAGGGGCTCGAACAAGCCCGTCCGGCGCCGGCGTGCCGTCCTACCGGCCGACTTCCTTCGTCACCAGGGTGACCGCCTCTTCCACGCTGTCCGTGACGTGGAAGAGCAGCAGATCCCGCTCGGACGCCTTCCCCTGCGCCACCACCGTGTCCCGCAGCCAGTCGACGAGCCCGGACCAGTACGCGGTGCCGAAGAGCACGATCGGGAAGCGTGTCACCTTGCCCGTCTGGACGAGGGTGAGCGCCTCGAAGAGTTCGTCCAGGGTGCCGAGGCCGCCGGGCAGGACGACGAAGCCCTGCGCGTACTTCACGAACATCGTCTTGCGGACGAAGAAGTAGCGGAAGTTGACGCCGATGTCGACGTGCGGGTTGAGGCCGGACTCGAAGGGCAGCTCGATGCCGAGGCCGACCGAGACGCCTTTCGCCTCCCGTGCCCCCTTGTTCGCCGCTTCCATCGCTCCGGGCCCGCCCCCGGTGATCACCGCGAAGCCCGCCTCGACCAGCGCCTTGCCGATCTGTACGCCCGCCTCGTAGTCCGGTCCGCCGGCCGGGCTGCGGGCCGAGCCGAAGACGCTGATGGCGCTGGGCAGCTCGGCGAGGGCGCCGAATCCTTCGACGAACTCCGACTGGATGCGCATCACCCGCCATGGGTCGGTGTGCACCCACTCGGAGTCGCCCTCGGTGTCCAGCAGCCGCTGATCGGTGGTGCCGGGCTGTACCTGTTCCCTGCGGCGCAGTACCGGTCCGAGCCGCTGCTCCTCGGGGACGTGCGCTTCCTCGGGGTTGCCCATGACCTGCTCCCTCCGACGACATGCCGACGTTGTGTGTCAGGTCAGGGTAGATCTACGGAGGTTACGCACAGGGGAATGCTGTGGGTCAGCCGGTGAGCCAGGAGCGGAGCCGCTCCTCGCAGTGGGTGATCCGGTCGACGGCCACGTGCTCGTTGCGCTTGTGCGCGAGGAGTGCGTCACCGGGTCCGTAGTTCACCGCGGGGACGCCGAGCGCGCCGAAGCGGGAGACGTCCGTCCAGCCGAACTTGGGCTGGGCGGTGCCGCCGACCGCCGCCATGAACGCCTTGGCCGCCGGGTGGGAGAGGCCGGGCATCGCCGCTCCGGAGTGGTCGTCGACGGTGAACTCGACGACGCCGCAGTCCGCGAAGACTTCGTGGACGTGGGCCAGTGCCTCTTCGGCGCTGCGGTCGGGGGCGTACCGGTAGTTGACGACGACGGTGCAGGCGTCCGGGATGACGTTGTTGGCGACGCCCGCCTCGATCCGTACGGCGTTGAGGCCCTCGCGGTACTCCAGCCCGTCGATGACCGGCCGGCGCGGTTCGTACGCGGCGAGGCGGCCGAGGATCGGGGCGGCGGCGTGGATGGCGTTGGACCCCATCCAGCTGCGTGCGGAGTGCGCTCGCTCCCCTTCGGTACTGAGAAAGACCCGCAGGGTGCCCTGACAACCGCCCTCGACCTGGGCGTCGGACGGTTCGAGGAGGACGGCGAAGTCGCCCTCCAGCCAGTCCGGGTGGGCGTCGGCGACATGGCCGAGCCCGTTGAGGTGTGCGGCGACCTCTTCGTTGTCGTAGAAGACGAAGGTCAGGTCGCGGTTGGGCTCGGGCACGGTGGCGGCGATCCGCAGCTGGACGGCGACGCCGGACTTCATGTCGGAGGTGCCGCATCCCCAGAGCACGCCGTTCTCGTCGAGCCGGGACGGAACGTTGTCGGCGATCGGGACGGTGTCGATGTGTCCGGCGAGCACCACGCGTTCGGCGCGGCCCAGCTGCGTCCTGGCCACGACGTTGTTGCCGTACCGGTCGACGGCCAGGTGCGGGAGGGCGCGCAGAGCCGTCTCGATCGCGTCGGCCAGCTCTTTCTCGTCCCCGCTGACCGACGGGAAGTCGACGAGCCGGGCGGTGAGCGCGGGGCCGTCCAGGGTGAGGTCAAGCGTGCTTTCGGGCATGGAACCGACCCTAAGGGACTTCGGTCTCGGGCCCGCTCGGCCCCTCCAGTACGGTGGGGCCGTGCCCCGGACCGCCTCCTCCACCCGCCGACACACCCGCCGCAGCCGCCCCTTCCGTATCGGGGCAGCCTTTGCCGTGCTTCTCGCCGTGGCCGGCTACCTGACCGTGCAGTACGTCACCGGCAACAAGGGTGGCGAGCGGTGCACGGTGCAGTCCGCCGACGGTTCGGCGGGCCGGGGGCATACATACCGGATGAGCCCGGAGCAGGCCGCGAACGCCGCGACGATCTCCGCGGTCGGGACCTCCCGCGGGATGCCGGAGCGTGCGGTGACGATCGCGTTGGCGACGGCGCTGCAGGAATCAGGGCTGCGCAATATCCAGCACGGCGACCGTGACTCACTCGGGCTGTTCCAGCAGCGTCCCTCGCAGGGGTGGGGCACCGAGAAGCAGATCCTGGACCCGGTCTACTCGGCCGGGGAGTTCTATCAGCATCTGGCCGAGGTCCCCGGTTATTCGCGGCTGCCGCTGACCGTCGCGGCGCAGCGCGTGCAGCGCAGTGGCTACCCGCAGGCGTACGCGAAGCACGAGCCGGATGCCGCGCTGCTGGCCGCCGCGCTGACCGGCCGTACGCCCACGGCGCTGAACTGCACGCCGACGCGGACGGCGGTCGCAGTGGCCGACGCGACGAAGGTGCGCGCGGAACTGGTGCGGACCTTCGGCAAGGGCGTGCTGCCCGCCGCGGGCGCGGCGAAGGATACGGCGTCGGCGGGCGGGACGTCCGGCGGGGCGTCGGCGGCGGGCACGGTCTCGGTGCCGGTGAAGTCCACCCGGACCGCCGGGGACGGCGGCACGGTGCAGCGCGGCTGGGAGCTGGCGCACTGGGCGGTGGCGCAGGCCGAGGCGCTGGACATCGACGAGGTCGCGTATGCGGGCCGGGTGTGGAAGGCCGGGTCGGGCTGGCGGACGGAGCGTGCGGAATCGGGCACCGCAGAGGTCCGTATGCGGCTCGTTCGCTAGTACGGAAGGTCCCTCGTACGGGCCATCCGGCCTTTCCGGAACCGGTGGTCACCGCACCCTTTCGACACCTCTCCCTCCGTTACCCAAATCCCTTGGGAACAAAGAGAAGTGACGGTTCATCGAACACTCGGCGAATGCAATGTTTGCCCGGGTTCCTCCGTTGCCGATTATGTGACGCATTACCGACTCTTTACCTCGGCACACCGCAACCTCTCCCTCCCCCACGACGGTTGTCACTGCGTCCGGTCAACGGACAGACAGAATCCACACCGTCGAAGGAGCATCATGTCCCTCCCCCTGACCCGTCGGATCGCCCGTGCCGCGCTGCTGATCGCGGCGGGTGCAGCCCCCGTGGTCGGTGCGGCCGGCGCCGCAGGTGCCGCGGAGCTCCCGCAGACCCCCGAGCTCGGCGGTCTGACCACGGTCGACGGCGCAGGCCTCGGCAAGGCCCTCGACGGCGCGTCGCAGCAGGGCACCAAGGCCGCGGGCGCCACCGGTGGCAAGATCGCCGGGACGTCCCTTCCGGCCGCGGGCAAGACCGTCACCAAGACGAGCCGCACGGTCGCCCCCGCCGCACAGAAGGCCGCCGGTGAGGCCACGGGCAGCGCCGGTGAACTGGTCGGTGGGGCCACCGGTGCCACGGCCAAGGGCGGTCTGCCCACGGACAGCCTCGTCGGCGGCGGCCTGCCGACGCAGGGCCTGCCCACCCACGGGCTTCCGACGCAGGGCCTGCCCACCCAGGGCCTGCCGATCGGCTGATCCAGCCGCCACGGCACACGCGAGAGGGCCTCGGGGTGCGCACTCCCGAGGCCCTCTCGCGTGTCGTTCGGATCATGCGGTGCAGATCACGCGGTGCCGGTCCTGTCGTCCGGTTCAGGACAGCCGCTTGACCGCTGCCTCGACGCGCTCGTCCGTCGCCGTGAACGCCACGCGTACGAAGCGGTCGCCCGCCGGTCCGTAGAAGTCGCCCGGGGCCACCAGGATGCCGAGCTCCGCGAGGTACGCCACGGTCTCCCAGCACGGTTCGTCGCGCGTCGCCCACAGGTAGAGGCTCGCCTCGCTGTGCTCGATCCGGAAGCCGTGGGCCTCCAGCGCCGCCCGCAGTGCCGCGCGCCGGTCCGCGTACCGGGTCCGCTGCTCGGCGACGTGCGTGTCGTCCCCGAGCGCCGCGACGGTGGCCGCCTGGACCGGGGCGGGCGTCATCATTCCGCCGTGCTTGCGGATCAGCAGCAGCTCGCCGAGGACGGCCGCGTCGCCCGCGATGAAGGCCGCGCGGTATCCGGCGAGGTTGGAGCGCTTGGAGAGCGAGTGGACGGCGACGATGCCCTCGTACCTACCGCCGCAGACGTCGGGGTGGAGCACGGAGACCGGTTCGGCCTCCCAGCCCAGCTCCAGGTAGCACTCGTCGCTGAAGACCAGCACGTCGTGCTCGCGCGCCCAGGCGACGATCCGGGTCAGCTCGTCCTTGGACAGGACGCGGCCGGTCGGGTTGGACGGCGAATTGAGCCAGAGCAGCTTGAGGCCGGCCGGGTCGAGCTCGGTCGGGTCGTCGTAGACGACGGGCTCGGCGCCGCAGAGCCGGGCGCCCACCTCGTACGTCGGGTAGGCGAGCCGCGGGTACGCCACCTTGTCGCCCGCACCGAGGCCCAGCTGGGTCGGCAGCCAGGCCACGAGCTCCTTGGAGCCGACGACCGGCAGCACGTTCTCGTGCGCCACGGAGATCGCGCCGAGGCGCCGCTCCACCCAGCCGGTGAGGGCGTCACGGAGCTCTGCCGTTCCCCACACCGTCGGATAGCCCGGGCTGTCCGCGGCGGCGACGAGCGCCTGCTGGATCAGATCGGGCACGGGGTCGACGGGGGTGCCGACGGACAGGTCGACGATGCCGTCCGGGTGGGCCGCAGCGGTCGACTTGTAGGGCGCGAGCTTGTCCCAGGGGAAGACCGGGAGGCGGGAGGAGACTGCTGCGGACACGGATCTCTGCTTTCTCGTACGAGGGTTACGAGGGTGATGCGGGTGTTTCGGGTGGTTCGGGGACTGCCGGTGGCCCGGGCCGGAAAACACCTCGGCCCCGCACGGTGACGAGCCGTACGGGACCGGGGCGGCGCACGTGCCGGTCGCCGCTTACTGGTTCTGCGGCGGCAGTGCTGCGATGAACGCGTGGTCGCGCTCGATCAGGCCCAGCTTGGAGGCACCACCGGGCGACCCGAGGTCGTCGAAGAACTCGACGTTCGCCTTGTAGTAGTCCTTCCACTCCTCCGGGGTGTCGTCCTCGTAGAAGATCGCCTCGACCGGGCATACCGGCTCACAGGCTCCACAGTCGACGCATTCGTCCGGGTGGATGTACAAGGACCGCTGGCCCTCGTAGATGCAGTCGACGGGGCACTCTTCGATGCAGGCCTTGTCCTTTACGTCGACACAAGGCTGCGCGATGACGTAGGTCACGCTGTCGTTCCTCCTCGGTAGGGCGTTGGCTCTCGCGCGGGAGCGCGGCGTCGTCGATGCCCACGCCTAGTATCTCCGTTCCTGGGCACGAACCGAACAGGAGGGGCGGACAGAGCTGTGGAATTCACCATGGGCGGACGGCTTGAGGTCCGAATTACACCAGCTGACGTGGGCAAACGGGTATCAGTCCGACGCCACTCCGAGGGCGACGCGGCGGGGTCGAAGTTCACCGACACGGTAGGTGTTCTCACATCGTGGGACGCCGGTGTGCTGTCGGTCACACCGAAGAGCGGTGAGTCCGTCCATATCGCGGAGTCGTCGCTGGTGGCGGGCAAGGTCGTGCCGTCCGCACCGGCCCGGCGCCGGGGTCCGGCGGCGACATTCGCGGAGCTCGCCCCCGTCTGCGCCCGCGCCTGGCAGCCCGTGGAGAGCGAGCCGCTCGGTGGCTGGCAGCTGCGCTCCGCGGCCGGCTTCACCCGGCGCGCCAATTCCGTACTGCCGCTCGGCGCCCCGGGGATCCCGCTCGACGAGGCGCTCGCCCAGGTGAAGCAGTGGTACGCCGACCGGGGCCTGCCCGCGTACATCCAGACCGCGACCGGCGCCGAGGGCACGCAGGAGGAGCTGTGCGCGGAGCTGGAGAGCCACGGGTGGCGGCGCGAGGTGACGGCGCAGGTACGGATCGCGGCGCTGGCCCCGATCGGCGATCTGGACGCGGACATCGCGCCGGTGCGGCTGAGCCGGGAGATCGACGAGGGATGGCTCTCGCGCTACCAGCGGTTCGACACCCCCGGCCCTCATGTACTGAAGGTGCTGGGCAGCGGACCCTCGGTGTGGTTCGCGACCGTGCCGGGTGACGCGGAGGGCGAGTCGCCCGCCGCGATCGGGCGGTGTGTGGTGGACGGGCGCTGGGCGGGCTTCATGGCCGTCGAGGTCGGTGCCGCGTACCGCCGCCGGGGTCTCGCCACCGCCGTGATGACCGCCCTGGCCCGCCAGGCGCTGGACGAGGGCGCGTCGGCGGCCTGGCTGCAGGTGGAGGAGGACAACGAGGGGGCGCGTGCGCTCTACGACCGGATGGGGTTCGAGACGCATCACCTCTATCACCACTTCCGGTCGGCGTAACCGGGGAAGGTACATACGTGTCCCCCATGAACCCCCCGAACCCCCCGGATCCGCCGGACCCCGAGAACCCGTCGGGCTCCGGGCGGGACGAGCTCCGACGGCAGTTCGCCGAGGAGGCGCGCGCCGAACGGCCGGACCTGGCGCTGCTCTGCCTGCTGCTGGCCGCGGAGGCCGACCCGGCACTGGACGCGGCCGGGATCGACGCGGCGCAGATCGAGCTGGACCGGCTGGCGGGCCTGCTTCCGTACGGGGTACGGGGCGGGCATGCCTGGGCCTCGGCGCTGGCCGAACTGCTCGGCGAGCGGTGCGGGTTCGCCGGCTCCTCGGCGGACTACCAGCGACTGGATTCGTCACTGCTGCACCACGTGCTGCGGCGCCGGCGCGGACTGCCGATCCTGCTGTCGGTGGTGTGGATCGAGGTGGCGCGGCGGGCGGGCGCCCCGGTGTACGGAGTGGCGCTGCCGGGGCATTTCGTCGTCGGGTTCGGCGATCCGGCCGAACGGGTGCTGGCCGATCCGTTCGCCGGTGGCCGGCCGATGACCGGGCAGGACGCGGAGCTGCTGGTGACGGGGGCGACCGGAGCGCCGCTGGAACCGTCGATGCTGGTGCCGGCCCGCCCGCTGGAGGTCGTGCTGCGGATCCTGAACAACATCAGGGCGTGGGCGGCGGTCCGCCCGGAGAGCACGCGGGTGGCGCTGTGGGCGGTGGAACTGTCGCTGCTGCTGCCGTCCCATCCGGCGAGGCTGCGGTACGAGCGGGCTCAACTGCTCGTACAGAGCGGGGAGTTCCTTCGTGGGGCGGCCGAGATGGAGGAGTACGCGGAGTTGGTCGGGGTGGTGGAGCCGACAGCTGCGGAGGCGATCAGAGGACGGGCGCGCGCGGCGAGGGCGTTGCTGAACTAGGCGCAGAGGGCGGCGGTACCGGGTCGTCCCGACTGCGGCGAGCAGGGCCCGGACGACGGCCCGCACGCAGGCCGTCGCATCCACCGCCGGCTTCCGGCAGACCGAGGTCACCCCCGGCGCGACGCCAGGTTGCGCGCCGCCGGACAGCGTGCGAGCGCGGCGGCCTTCACACCCCCGGTCCCGGAGGATCCCCTACGGGCTCCTCGCGCGCCCTCATCCGGCGCGGCACATTCGGTGTCCGAACCATTGACATGGCCGTTGATTTTCCCGAAACTCACGCCACCTCGCGAACCATTGTTCATTCTGCGAACGCGAGACCAGGAGGCCCACTCCGGCCTCTGCAACGGGGGCTGTGCCGCCCCGAGACGTTGACGAACCAGGCGTCGTGGGATCAGAATCGGGAGCAATATGAACTTAAGTTCATCTGGCGAACACGATGGATGGGCGGGCGCATGGACAAGGTGGTCGCCTCGGCCGCACAGGCCGTGGCAGATGTCCACGAAGGTGCGTCGTTCGCAGTCGGTGGCTTCGGCCTCAGCGGCGTACCGAACACGCTGATCCAGGCGGTGTACGACACCGGAGCCGGCGGACTGGGCGTGGTCTCCAACAACTGCGGCGCGATGGACTCCGGTCTCGCGGTCCTGCTCTCGGCGGGCCGGATCGCCCGGGTCACGGGCAGCTACATCGGCGCGAACAAGGAGTTCGCCCGGCAGTACCTCGCCGGTGAGCTGGAGGTCGAGCTCATCCCTCAGGGCACCCTGGCCGAGCGGCTGCGCGCCGGCGGTTGCGGCATCCCCGCCTTCTTCACACCGGCCGGCGTCGGCACGCAGGTCGCCGACGGCGGACTGCCCTGGCGCTACGACGGTGCGGGCGGCGTCTCGGTGGCATCGCCGCGCAAGGAGACCCGCGAGTTCGACGGTGTCGAGTACGTGCTGGAGCGGGGTATCACCACCGACTTCGCACTGGTCCGGGCCGCCAGGGGGGACCGGCACGGCAACCTCGTCTTCAACAAGTCGTCCCGCAACTTCAATCCGCCGGCAGCCATGGCGGGCCGGATCACGATCGCCGAGGTCGAGGAGCTGGTCGAGCCGGGCGAGATCGACCCGGACCAGGTCCATCTGCCGGGCATCTTCGTCCAGCGGGTGGTGGCGCTCACTCCCGAACAGGCCGTGGACAAGAAGATCGAGAAGCGCACGACCAGGGAGGTGTCGGCCTGATGGCCTGGACGCGAGACGAGATGGCCGCCCGCGCGGCCCGCGAGCTGGGCGACGGTGAGTACGTGAACCTCGGCATCGGGCTGCCCACACTGATCCCCAACCACCTCCCCGCCGGCGTCCAGGTCGTCCTGGAGTCGGAGAACGGCATCCTCGGCACCGGTCCGTTCCCCCGCGAGGACGAGGTCGACCCGGACCTGATCAACGCCGGCAAGGAGACCGTCACCGTCCTGCCCGGCGCCTCCTTCTTCGACTCGGCGCTCTCCTTCGGGATGATCCGCGGCGGCCACATCGACACCGCCGTGCTGGGCGCCATGCAGGTCTCCGCCCGTGGCGACCTCGCCAACTGGGCCGTTCCCGGCAAGCTGGTCACCGGCATCGGCGGGGCCATGGACCTGGTGCACGGGGCCCGGCGGGTCATCGTGACGATGACCCACACCGCCAAGGACGGCAGCCCGAAGATCGTCGAGGAGTGCACACTGCCGCTCACCGGCCGGACCTGTGTCGACCGCATCATCACCGACCTCGGCGTCCTGGACGTCACCGACGACGGCCTCGTCCTGGTGGAGAGTGCCCCGGGCGTCACCGCCGAGGAGGTCAAGCGCCTGACCGCCGCCCCGGTCCGGATCGCCGCGGCCGTCGAGGGAAGCGCGCGATGACCCGTCAGCTGCGCGACGTCTACATCGTCGACGCCGTCCGCACCCCGGTCGGCAAGTACGGGGGCGCCCTGTCCGGGGTGCGCCCCGACGACCTCGCCGCCGGAGTGCTGCGGTCCCTGCTGACCCGTACACCGGACCTCGACCCGGCTCGGATCGACGACGTCCTCTTCGGCAACGCCAACGGCGCCGGCGAGGAGAACCGCAACGTCGCCCGGATGGCCGTGCTGCTCGCCGGACTGCCCGTCACCGTCCCCGGCAGCACCGTCAACCGCTTGTGCGCCTCCGGCCTCGAAGCCGTCGTCCAGGCCGCCCGCGCCATCGCGGTCGGCGACGCCTCCGTCGCCGTCGCGGGCGGCGTGGAGTCGATGAGCCGCGCTCCCTGGGTCCTGCCCAAACCCTCGCGTGCCTTCCCGGCCGGCAACCAGGAGCTCTTCTCCACCACGATCGGCTGGCGCATGGTCAACAAGCGCCTGGAGCCGCAGTGGACCGTCCCGCTCGGCGAGGGCGCCGAGCTGATCGCCGACCGGTACGGCATCACCCGCGAGCAGCAGGACGCCTTCGCCGTGGCAAGCCATGAGAAGGCCGCCCGCGCCTGGAAGGACGGCCTGTACGACGGCGAGGTCGTGCCCGTCGAGGGCGTCGGCCTCACCCGCGACGAAACCATTCGGGACAACACCTCGCCACAGTCGCTGGCCGGGCTGAAGCCCGTCTTCCGCCCGGACGGCACGGTCACCGCCGGCAACGCCTCTCCGCTCAACGACGGTGCCGCCGCGCTGCTGCTCGTGGACGAGGAGGGCCTGAAGGCCACCGGTCGTGAGCCGCTGGCACGCGTCCGTGCCTCGGCCGTCACCGCCGTCGAGCCGCAGTACTTCGGCCTCGGCCCCGTCGAGGCCGTCAGGAGGGCTCTGACCAGGGCCGGCCGCGGCTTCGGTGACCTGACCACGTTCGAACTCAACGAGGCCTTCGCCGCCCAGTCCCTGGGCTGCCTGGCCGAATGGCCCGGCCTCGACCCCGCGGTCGTCAACCCGCGCGGCGGAGCCATCGCCATCGGCCACCCGCTCGGCGCCTCCGGTGCCCGTATCGCCGGAGCCGTCGCCCACCAACTCGCCGCAGCGGGCTCCGGAACCGGCCTCGCCGCCCTGTGCATCGGCGTCGGACAGGGCCTCGCCCTGGTCCTGGAAAGGTAGGAAACACCGTATGACCACCCCTCTGACCCAAGCTCGGATCTCCGAGGAGATAGCCGAGCGGCGCGAGGCCTACGCCAAGGCCGTGGCCGCCGGCGCTCCCGGGAGGAGCCATCCCGACCGCGGCTACGCCCCTTACCGCAGCAGCGTCCTGCGCCACCCCGGCAAGCCGCTGGTCGCCCTGCACGACCCCGAGGCCGTGGAACTCTCCGGCCCGGTCTTCGGCGTCACCGATGTCACCGCCCTCGACCACGACCTGACCCGCCGGCACCGGGGCGAGCCGCTCGGCGAGCGGATCAGGGTCACCGGCCGGGTGCTGGACCGCGACGGCCGCCCGGTGCGTGGCCAGCTGGTCGAGGTCTGGCAGGCCAACGCCTCGGGCCGCTACGCCCACCAGCGCGACGACCACCCCGCCCCGCTCGACCCCAACTTCACCGGCGTGGGCCGCTGCCTGACCGACGATCAGGGCGCGTACGAGTTCGTCACCGTCAAGCCTGGCGCCTACCCCTGGCGCAACCACGTCAACGCCTGGCGTCCTGCCCATATCCACTTCTCGCTCTTCGGCAACGCCTTCACCCAGCGTCTGATCACCCAGATGTACTTTCCGGGGGACCCGCTCTTCGCCCACGACCCCATCCTCCAGTCCGTCACCGACGACTCCGCGCGCCGGCGGCTCGTCGCGACGTACGACCACGACCTGTCCACCCCCGAATGGTCGCTCGGCTACCGCTGGGACATCGTCCTCGACGGTCCGGCCGCCACCTGGATCGAGGAGGGCCGCTGATGTCCACCACCCCGTCGCAGACCGTGGGCCCGTTCTACGGCTACGCGCTGCCGTTCGCCAAGGGTGGCGAGATCGCCCCCGCCGGACACCCCGACGCCCTCACCGTCCACGGCCATGTCTACGACGGCGCCGGGGCTCCCGTCCCCGACGCCCTCATCGAGATCTGGCAGCCCGCACCCGACGGCTCACGCCGCGGCGCGCCCGGCTCGCTGCGCCGCGACCCCGTCACCGGAGAGGTCATCGGCCGGAGCGACGTCGGCTTCACCGGCTTCGGCCGCGTCGGGACCGACGCCGACGGCCACTACGAGCTGCGTACGCTGCCGCCCGGCGGCGTCCCCTACCTCTCGGTGGTCGTCTTCGCCCGTGGTCTGCTGCACCATCTGCACACCCGGATCTACCTGCCCGGCCTCACCGACACCGCGACCGACCCGCTGCTGGCCGGCCTGGAGCCCGAGCGCCGCGCCACGCTCCTCGCCGTCACGCACGGAGAACGGCTGCACCGCTTCGACATCCGGCTGCAGGGTGACGGTGAGCACGAGGAGACGGTCTTCCTTGCCTTCGACTGACCCCGCGGAGGACCTCGGCCTGCTCTCCCCGGGGCAGGCCGGGTCACCGGTCGAGGCCGCCACCGGCGACGCCGCGTACGTCCGCGCGATGCTGGATGCCGAAGCCGCGCTGACCCGCGCGCAGGCCGCGCTGGGCCTCGCCCCCGTCGCGGCGGCGCGGGCCGTCACGGCGGCGGCCGCCGAGACCGCCCGCTACGACGTCCGGGATCTCGCGCTGCGTGCCCGCTCCGGCGGCAACCCCGTCATCCCGCTCGTCGCCGACCTGACCGCGGCCGTCGCCGAGCACGACCGGCAGGCCGCCGCCCATGTGCACCGCGGCGCCACCAGCCAGGACATCCTGGACACGGCCGCCATGCTGGTCGCCGCCCGCGCTCTGGAACCCGTCCTAGCCGACCTCGGACGCGCGGCCGACGCCCTGGCGCGGCTCGCCGCCGAGCACCGCGACACACCGATCGCCGGACGCACGCTCACCCAGCACGCCGTGCCCACCACCTTCGGCCTCAAGGCCGCCGGCTGGCGCTCGCTGGTGCTCGACGCCCACGAACGCCTCGCGGCCGTGCGGGCAGCGCTGCCCGCACAACTCGGCGGAGCGGCGGGCACCCTGGCGGCCTTTCACGCCTTCGCCGAGGCCCACGGCCCGACCGCCGATCCTGATCCCGGACCGGACCTGGGCCTGCGGCTGCTCGCCGGCTACGCCGCCGAGACCGGACTGGCCGAGCCCGCGCTGCCCTGGCACACCCTGCGCACCCCCGTCGCCGACCTGGCCGGCGCCCTCGCCTTCACCGCCGGAGCACTGGGCAAACTCGCGGCGGACGTCCTGCTGCTGTCCCGTACGGAGATCGGCGAACTCGGCGAGGGCAGCGGCGGCGGCTCCTCCGCCATGCCGCACAAGGCCAACCCGGTCCGCGCCACGCTGATCGCCGCCGCGGCCCGACAGGTCCCCGCCCTCGCGTCCGTGCTCTACGCCGGGCTCGCCGCCGAGGACGAGCGTCCGGCGGGCGCCTGGCACGCCGAGTGGCAGCCCCTGCGTCAGGCCCTGCGCCTGGTCGGCGGAGCCGCCCGCGACGCCGCCGAACTGGCCGAAGGCCTGCGCGTCCACCCGCGCCGGATGCGGGACAACCTCGATGCCACCGGCGGCCTGATCATCAGCGAGCGGCTCGCCGCGGTGCTGGCGGCCCTGACCGGCCGCGGCGCGGCCAGGCAGGCGCTGTCCCGGGCCTCCCGCCGCGCCGTCGAGCAGGGCATGGAACTCGACGAGGCCCTCCGGGAGGAGCCCGGCATCGTCGGCGTCCTCCCGCAGGACCGGCTGCGCGAACTGACCGACCCGACGCGGTACGCGGGCTCCGCGGGCGCCCTCGTGGACCGCGCCCTGCGCCGCACCGGCGCCGCCCGGAACCCGACCTGACGCCGCACCGGCGTTGCCCAGGAACCGATCTGACGTGGCGTCGGGCATCGACGGCGCCGGGCAGCCACCCGATGCGCCGACCGGCGGCCGCGAGCCGTCCGCGACCCACCGCCCGCCGGGCGGCCCCACCACCAGGACGAGGAGACCGCATGAGCACTTCTGCCCCCGCGCAGCGTCTGCTGCACCACCGCGTGGACGGCCGGGACTCCGCCCCGCCGCTGATCCTGGGCCCGTCGCTCGGCACCTCGCTGGCCGTGTGGGACCCCCAGATCCCGTCGCTGGCCCGGACCCACCGAGTGGTGCGCTGGGACCTGCCCGGCCACGGCGGCTCCCCGGCCGGCCTGCTGCCCGAAGGCGGCACCGTCGCCGACCTCGGACAGCTGGTCCTCGGCCTCGCCGACGCGCTCGGCATCGAGGAGTTCGGCTACGCCGGCATCTCGCTCGGCGGCGCTGTCGGCACCTGGCTCGCGGTGCACCACCCCGAGCGGGTCACCTCACTCGCGATCCTCTGCTCCTCGGCCCGCTTCGGCCCGCCGGAGGGCTGGTCCGACCGCGCGGCGCTGGTGCGAGCCGAGGGCACCGGCCCGGTCGCGGAGACCGCCCCCACCCGCTGGTTCACCCCGTCCTTCGCGGCCACCCCGGCCGCCCGGGCGATGGTCGACGACTTGTCCGCGGCCGATCCCGGGGCCTACGCCGGGCTCTGCGACGCACTCGCCGGCCTCGACCTGCGGGCCGAGCTGCCTCGAATCACCGCGCCGACCCTGGTCGTTGCGGGCCGCGAGGACCTGGCGACGCCCGTCGCGCACGCCCGCGAGCTGGCCGACGGCATCCCCGGCGCGGCCCTGACCGAGGTGGCGCACGCCGCGCACCTCGCCAACATCGAGCGTCCGGTGCCCGTACTGGCCGCACTGCTGGGACACTTCGCGGCCGATGCCGCACCGCCTGCCGACGACGCCTCCCGGCACGACGCCGGTATGGCCGTGCGCCGTGCCGTGCTCGGCGACGAGCACGTCGACCGGGCGATCACCCGCACCACCGACTTCACTGCCGGTTTCCAGGACTTCATCACCCGCTACGCATGGGGTGAGATCTGGACCCGGCCCGGACTGAGCCGCAGAACCCGCAGCTGCATCACCCTCACCGCGCTGGTGGCCCGCGGCCACCATGAGGAACTGGCGATGCATGTGCGGGCCGCGCGGCGCAACGGTCTCACTGCGGAGGAGATCCAGGAAGTCCTGCTCCAGTCGGCCGTCTACTGCGGCGTGCCCGCGGCGAACGCCGCTTTCGCCATCGCGAACCGCATTCTCGAAGAGGAGAACTGACCGCCATGGACCACACCACCGTCGGCATCATCGGCGGCGGCCCCGCGGGGCTGCTGCTCGCCCGGCTCCTGCACAACTCCGGCATCGACTGCGTCGTTCTGGAGAGCCGGGACCGCACCTACGTCGAGCAGCGCCAGCGCGCAGGCATCCTCGAGCAGAGCACGGTCGACGTGCTGCGGGAGTCCGGTGCGGGCGAGCGACTGGACCGCGAGGGTCTGGTCCACGACGGCATCGAGCTGCGCTGGAACCGCCGGGCACAGCGCATCGACTTCCCGTCGCTCACCGGCGGCCGCAAGGTGTGGGTGTACGCCCAGACCGAGGTCGTCAAGGACCTGATCGCCCTTCAGGTGGCGGACGGCGCCCCGCTGCTGTTCGAGGCCCAGGTGAATGAGGTCGTCGGAGCCGACACGGACCGGCCCGTCATCCACTACACCCACCAGGGCCGGGACCGGACTCTCGGGTGCGACTACGTCGTGGGCTGCGACGGGTTCCACGGCGTGACCCGCAGGGCGGTCCCGGACAGCGTCATGAGCACCTTCGAGCGGGTCTACCCCTACTCGTGGTTCGGCATCCTGGCCGACGTCCCGCCGTCCTGCGACGAGCTGATCTACGCCCACTCGCCGCGCGGCTTCGCCCTGCACAGCATGCGCTCCACCACGGTCAGCCGGCTCTACCTGCAGGTCCCGAACGGCACCGACCCGGCCGACTGGCCGGACGACCGGATATGGGACGAGCTCGACGCCCGTTTCGCGACCGACGGCGACTGGCGGCTCGAACGCGGCCCGATCACCTCCAAGGCCGTGCTGCCGATGCGCAGCTTCGTCACCGAGCCCATGCGCTGGGGCCGGGTCTTCCTGGCCGGCGACGCCGCGCACATCGTGCCGCCCACCGGTGCCAAGGGGCTCAACCTCGCGGTCTCCGACGTCGTCGTGCTCGCCCGGGCCTTTGCCCACCTGAAGGACAGCGGCTCCGCCGAGCTGCTCGACGAGTACTCGGACACCTGTCTGCGCCGGGTGTGGCGCGCGGAGCACTTCTCGTACTTCATGACGACGACCCTGCACACCGACCCGGGCCAGAGCGAATTCGAGACCCGGCTCCAGGTCTCCCAGCTGGACCGCGTGTCGTCGTCCCGGCACGCGGCCGCGGAGCTCGCCGAGAACTACGCGGGCCTGCACATCGACTGAGCTCCTGCTGACGCAGCGGCGGTGCGGGGGCGAAGAGGGCCGCGCACCGCAGGCGTTGCCGGGGCGGGCGCCCCTCACCCCGTCGGCGCAGGTGGAGCGGGTGCGCAGGGCCCGGCCGCCCCGCGCGACCGCAGGGTCCGACGGGTACGGTTTCCGCACACCCCGGAGGCTCGACGAGGAGGACCGCATGCCGCATGCCGCGACCGCATCCGAGGCGGACGCCGCAGCACCCGGCGGCGAGCCGGTCGGACCGCTGGAGCGCGGTCTGGCCGTGCTGCGCGCCCTGGCCGCGCACCCCGGACCGCGGATGCGCCCCGGCGATCTCGTCCGCGCCACCGGCCTGGCACGCTCCACCGTCGACCGCATCGTCACCACCCTCACCCACCTGGGATATCTGCGCATCGAGGACGACCGCGACGTGTTGCTCGCGCCGCGCCTGATGGAGCTGGGCAATGCCTACCTCACCTGCTGCGGTCTCCCCGACGCCCTGGAACCGCTCGCCGTCGCGTTGGCCGACGAGCTGGACGAGTCGGTCTCCCTCGCGGTGCCGGACGGCGCCGGGGTGCGGTTCATCAGCCAGTCCACCCGACGGCGCACCATGGCTCTGGCCTTCCAGATCGGCGACCTGCTGCCCGCGGAGCGGTGCGCCCCGGGTGCCCTCTTCGCCTCCGACTGGAGCCCCGAGCAGCAAGCTGCCTGGCGCACCCGGCTGCGCGACGACCCCCGTGACGCCGGCTTCCCCGCCGTTCCGCCCCGCCCGGCACCACCGGCCCCCGACGAGGTGGAGTCGGTCTTCCGGCAGCGGGTGGCCGACGCCCGTAGCGCCGGCTGGGCCGCCGACGACCAGCTGATCGAGCCCGGTCTGGTCGCCGTCGCGGTCCCCGTGCACGCCCCCGACGGCCGCACGGTGTGCGCGCTCAGCGTGGTCAGTCACACCAGCAGGCACAGCGCCCGGTCGCTGGCCGAGCACGCCCTGCCCCGGCTGCGGGAGTACGGGGCGCGGATGGAGGCGGCACTGGTCTCCCCCGCACCGGCGGCCACGCCGCCCGTGCCCGGCGGCCCGGACACCTCGCGCGCCACCAAGGCGGAGCTGGGTCCGGAATTCCTGCAGTCCCTGACCCGGGGGCTGGCCGTGCTCACCGCCCTGGGATCAGCGCCCGGTGGGCTCACCCTGTCCGGCGCCGCGGAGGCCACCGGCCTGGCCCGCGCCACCGCCCGCCGGGCGCTGCTCTCCCTCCAGCAACTGGGGTACGCGGCCCCTGCCGGTGAAGGACGCCGCTTCACGCTGCTGCCCACGGTGCTGGAACTGGGCTATGCCCGGCTCTCCCGGCTGACCTTCGCGGAGATCGCGCAGCTCCATCTGGCCCGGCTGGTGGAGCAGGTGCACGACTCGGCGTCCGTCGCGGTGCTGGCCGACGACGACATCATGTACGTCGCCCGGGTGCACACCGTACGCATCATGAGTGTCAACATCACGGTCGGCACCCGCTTCCCGGCGTACGCCACCTCCATGGGCCGGGTGCTGCTTGCCGGTCTGCCCGAGCAGGAGGCGGCCGAGCGGCTGGCCCGCGCCTCGGTGCGGCCGCTGACACCGTTCACCCGGGTCGACGCCGCCGATCTCGCCGAGGCCGTGGCGCAGGCGCGACGGGACGGTCACGCCCTGGTCGACCAGGAGCTGGAGGAGGGGCTGCGGTCGATCGCGGTGCCGGTGCACGACCGCACCGGCCGGGTGGTCGCCGCCGTGAATGTCTCCGCCCATGCCAGCCGGGGCACCCTGGACGACGTGCGTCAGGCGGTGTTGCCCGCGCTCACGGCGGCGGCGGCCGCGATCGAGGAGGACCTGGCGGTCGTGACGGAACGGGTCCGGCTCGCGATCCCCTGACGGGCTCTGTCTCCCACCGTCAGGTGAGTTCCGTGACCGTTCGCTCCAGCACCGCGGGGGCCGGACCCCCATGGATGATCCCGAGGCGTTGTGTCGCCCGGGTCAGTGCCACGTACAGGTCGTTCGGACCGCGTGTCGACCGGGCCAGGATCTCCGTCGGATCGGCGATGAGCACCGCGTCGAACTCCAGGCCCTTCGCCTGGCGCACCCCCAGCACCACCACCCGGCTCTCCAGGTCGGGCTCGTCCCCGTACACCGCGCCCGGGACCGACTCGGCGACCGCGGCGCCCAGTTCGTCACGGCGGGTGTCAGGTACGAGTACCGCGAGCCGGCCGTCCTCCAGCGCGGCGGCCTCCTTCGCCGCCCGGTCGGCGAGGGTGCGGGCCAGCAGGCCGGGCTCGGTGCGCATGCGCCACGGCTCCACCCCCGTCTCCCGTACCGAGCGCGGCAGCTGGAGCCCCGGGCCGAGCGACGCGAGAACCTCCGTGGTGGATGCCATGATCTCGGCGGGGGTGCGGTAGTTGACGGTGAGGGACACCTGCCGCCACCGGTCGCCGACATGCGGGGCGAGCGCGGACGCCCACGAACTGGCACCCGCCGCGTCGCCGGTCTGCGCGACGTCGCCGACCAGGGTCATGGAGCGGGTCGGGCAGCGTCGCATCAGCAGCCGCCAGGCCATCTGGGACAGCTCCTGCGCCTCGTCGACGATGATGTGCCCGAAGACCCAGTCCCGGTCGGCGAAGGCGCGTTCGGCAACGGTCCGGACCATGCGTTCCTCGTGACGGTCGGCGAGCGTCTCGGCGTCGAGCATGCCCGTGAGGCGCTCCTCGCCCTCACCGTCCTCGTCGTCGCCTGCCGCGAGGTCGAGGACACCCTGCGCGTACGCGACACCCTCCGCCCGTTCGGCCGCGGCGGCGGCCTCGGCCGCACGGTTGTCCTGACCGAGCAGTTCGGCGGCCTCGTCGAGCAGCGGCACGTCGGCGGCAGTCCAGCCGTCCCCCGTCGTCCGGTACAACAACTCCCTTTCCGCATCGGCCAGTTCATGCGCTGCCGAAGCGAGCCGCGCACGGTCGCCGTACAGGTCGGTCAGCAGCTGCTGTGCGGTGAGCGGCGGCCACAGGGCGTCGAGCGCGGCCCGCACGTGGGCGTCGGTGGCGAGCATCCGCCTTACGTCGGCGATGTCCTGCGCCTCGGTCCGTTCCTGGGCAGCGGCCGAGTCGTCCTCGTCGAGCAGCCCCGGCAGGGCGTCCAGGTCGGCGCGTACGGCACGGTCGAGATCGGCCTCGGCGAGCACCTCGGCGATGTCCGCCTCCAGCCGGTCGGCGAGGTGGCGGGTGTCCTCGACGGACCGCCGGGCCAGCGCGGCGACGATCTCACGCCGGAAGAGGGGGGCGGCCCTGTTGTGCGGCAGTCCGGTTGCGCGGGCGGCGTCGGCGGCGCGTACGCACTCCTCGTGGTCGAGGCGGACGACATCGCCGTCGAACTCGACCTCCAGCCCGGTGCCCGCCGGCACCTGCCGGTCCCGGACCGCCGCCGCGATCACGGCCGCCATCTCCGTACGCCCCTTGAGCTCAGCGGTCTCCCACGGTTCGGTCAGGTCGGCGCGGACGCCCGGGAACAGCTCGCCGACGGTGGACAGCAGCACGCTGTTCTCGCCGAGACCGGGCAGCACTTGGCCGATGTACCCGATGAAGGTGGGGTTCGGTCCGACGACCAGCACGCCCCGGGAGGCCAGTTGCCGGTGCGTGTAGAGGAGATACGCGGCCCGGTGGAGCGCGACCGCGGTCTTGCCGGTGCCGGGGCCGCCCTGCACCACCAGGACCCCGCGACGGTCGGAGCGGATGATCGCGTCCTGCTCGGCCTGGAGCGTGGCAACGATGTCGTGCATGCGGCCGGTGCGGCCGGCGTCGAGCGAGGCGAGCAGCGCGGCCTCGCCGGTCAGCTCGCCGACCGGCACCCCGTCGCGGTCGAGCACCTCGTCGTCGAGCCGGACGACCCGGTCCCCGCGGGTGGTGATGTGGCGGCGCTTGCGGACGCCGTGCGGGGCGGCGGGCGTGGCGACGTAGAAGGGGCGGGCGGCGGGTGCGCGCCAGTCCAGCAGCAGCGGATCGTCGTCGGCGGACTCGGCGGGCAGTCCGACGCGCCCGATGTAGTGCCGATCGCCGTCCCGCAGATCGAGCCGCCCGAAGCAGAGCCCGTTCTCGGCAGCGTCGTACCGCGCGACCTGCCCGGCGTACCGGGCGGCGGACGCCTCGCGCTCCAGCCGCCCCTGCCGGGTCCCGCCGGTCTCCCGGAGGACGCCGGTCAGCTGGTTCCGGGCATGGTCGCGGAGGGCTTCCACGCGGGCGTGGAGCATGTCGAGATGGTCCTGCTCGTGTGCGATCTCAGCTGTGGACAACGGTGCACTGGCTCCCTGCGGGCGGCGGTGGGCGGCAGCCAAGGGTGCCCTACATCGGGTCGGAAGGGGAGCCGCGCAGGTCCGGGGGTACGCCAGACCTGCGCGGCTCCCCTCCCGCCCTGGCACCGGCTACCGGGGATCCCCCTGCCCGGCGATCCTGCGCACCGTGTGCAGCAGGTACTCCTTGCGGTTGAGCGGGTTGTGGTCGGTACGCGGACGGTCCGGGACCGTACCGACCACCGCCCGGTACGAGTCGAAGGCCGTTTCCAGGACGCCTTCGCCGCGCGTGAGCGCCGGAAGCTGTTGGTGCAGCTCATGGACCCGAGCCGCCGGCATCTCACCCTGCAGCACGCACGACGCGCCCTGCACCGCCGGGGTCCGCGGCACGGCGCGCAGGCGGGCGATTACGGGCAGGGCCGGGCCGAGCGTGTCCGCCGGAAGCTCCAGCCGGAACCGGTGCATCGGCTCGTACACCGTGGTGCCGGCCTGTTGCAACGCGGCCATCAGGACCAGCGGTGTCAGATTGCGGAAATCCCCGGCCGTGCTCGACATGGATTTGTCGAATACGGCATGCGAATGGCTCTGCCGGGGCCAGTAGCCGGAATGCGTCATCGTGACAATGCAATCGGTGACCTGCCAGCCGTGAATTCCCTGCCGCAGCGCCGAACGGACCGTTTCCTCGACCGCCCTCATCAATGAGAACGGCATGGATCCCAGCTCCACCTCCAGCCGGTATTCCACTCCGCTGCCGATCGGGGCGGGATCGACACGCAGTCCGATGGTCGCCAGGAAAGGGTTGTGCTCCGTGTCCCCGACCTCGAAAGCGGATCCGCTGCCGATCGGCCGTTCCACACAGATGGTGGTGGTCTCCCGGAAGGTGACGTCGATCCCGAATTCGTCGGCCAGCGTCGCCTGAATGACTTCCTTCTGCACCTCACCGTAGAGCGATACGGACACTTCCTTCCGGATGTCGTCCTGACGCAGATTGATCAGCGGGTCCTGTTCGGCGAGCTGGGCGAGTGCGAGATGGAGTTCGCCCCGGCCGGCCGGGGCGCGGGGAACGACGACCGATTCGAGCGTCGGCGGGGCGAAGAAGTGACCGGTCGTGGCGGCGCCCGGGACGCCGACCGAATCGCCGATCCGAATGTCGCCGAGCCCCTGGAGCTTCCCGATCTGCCCCGCGCGGACCGACGAGGCACGGACGGTGGAGCCCTCGTCGAAGACGCTGATGGCGGTGACTTTGCCGTCGCAGCGCCCGCCTCGCCCGTCCGGCGCGTCGCTGTCGCCACGTCCGCCGTCCCGGCCGAACGGCAGCCGGTCGCGGGTCCGTACCGTTCCCGAGAGCATCCGGACATACGCGATCTTCTCGCCGCTCGAACCGCGCTCGACCTTGAACACGGTGCCCGAGACCGGCCCGTCGACGTCGCCCTCGGCCGCGGGCAGCAGCTCCCTGATCCCACCGATCAGAGCGTCCACACCCGTCCCGGTGATGGCCGATCCGAAGAAGACCGGATGGACGAGTGCCTCCCCGGTCTGCGCGACCAGAGCGCTGCGGAGCGTGCTGTACGGGAGCGACGCGCCGCCGTCGACGTACGCGGCGAGGAGAGCATCGTCGCGGTCGGCGAGCAGCTCGGTCAGCCGGGAGGTGAAGCCGGCGTCGGAGTCCGTGTACGGCGTGCAGCGGGCGCTCCGCGTCCCCAGCCCGTCGACCGACCCCATCGCGACCACGTCCCGGGTCAGCTTGTCGGAGACGGTCCGCAGAACGGACGCGTACTGTGCACCGCCGCGGTCGATCTTGTTAACGAAGATGAGCGTGGGAATGCGCAGCCGCTGCAGGGTCCGCATCAGCACGCGGGTCTGCGCCTGCACGCCCTCCACGGCGGAGACGACCAGCACCGCGCCGTCGAGCACGCTCAAAACCCGCTCCACCTCGGCAATGAAGTCCGGGTGACCGGGTGTGTCGATCAGATTGACCGTGATGTCGTCAATGGGGAACGAGACGACGGCCGACTTGATCGTAATGCCGCGCTGTCGTTCGAGCGCGAGGGAATCGGTCTGGGTGTTCCCGTCGTCGACGCTGCCGATCTCGTCGATGACCCCGGCGGCGTGGAGCAGCCGCTCGGTCAGGCTTGTCTTACCGGCGTCGACATGCGCCAGAATTCCCAGGTTCAGCATGTGCACGAAGCTTCATGTCCTCAAGATCGGTAACAATTTCCGCCTGAATGAACATGAGAGTTCCGCGCATGATCGTCTCCTGGTTCTCGATTGACCGATGACCGGTCGGCTGATGCCGGGAGTACAGCAGGAAGCCACCCCGGCGGACAACTCATTTATGACCGGATTTCCAGCCGGAACCGCCGAACGCCCTCGATTTTCTGCGCGGATCGCAAGGCCGGAAGCCGGGGCGACGGTCCGGCCAGGGGCCGAGTCAGGGTCAGGCACCCCCAACTCGCTGCGGAGTCAGGCAAGTTCGAGTGCTCGGCACGGGCGCCACCAGCTCCAGCGAACGACCCGTCACCATGAGGTGCAGTCAGCAAACGAGTGGGCCGGCGGGCCCCAAACCTCGGCGCGGCGTTGCATACAGTCCAATGGGTGATTATTCGCTTTTCACCACCCGAAGAGACCACGCATTAGCTCCGGCGCGGAGCTGCCTAATGGCGCTGAGTCGCTTTTCGATTGACGGTGGAACACGTCGCTACTGCGTCACACCGAGTCGACAGCCAGTCACTCACCGCAGTTGCGCCGAAAGGAACGTGTTCAGATGCGCTCTGCCCGCACCTTGTTCGCTTCGGCCGCCATCAGTGCGGTCCTGGCGATCACGACACCAGCTGCGTTCGCGATGACCGTGGCCGACCGGGACGGCGACGGCTCCTCCCACAGCAGCAACAGCCACGGCGGCCGTGGCGGCGAAGACGGCGGCCGTGGCAGCGACGAAGGCGGCCGCGGCGGCGACGAAGGCGGCCGTGGCAGCGACGAAGGCGGCCGTGGCGGCGACGAAGGCGCCAGTGGCAGCGACGAAGGCGGCCGCGGCGGCGACGAAGGCGGCCGCGGCGGCGACGAAGGCGCCAGTGGCAGCGATGAAGCCGCCAGTGGCAGCGACGAAGGCGGCCGCGGCGGCGACGAAGGCGGCGGCCGCGGCAGCGACGGAGACAGGCCCAGCGGTGGCGTCCGCACCGGTGGCGGCGCCCTGGCCATGAAGGCGGCCGGTGAAGATGACCACGGCCACAAGTCCGACCACGGCGGGAAGTCCGACCACGGCGGGAAGGGAGGCTACGGCAGCGAGGACGGCAGTGGCGACAGCGAGGACGCCGGCACCGGATTCGTCGACGAGGACAGCAGTGGCTACCTGGACAAGCACGGCGACGAGGCCGGCGACGAGGACGGCAGCGAGGACGGCAGCGAGGACAGCAGCGGCTACGGCAGCGAGGAGGGCAGCGGCTACCTCGAGAAGCACGGCGGTGACAAGAAGCACGGCGATGACAAGAAGGGCAGCGGCTACCTCGAGAAGCACGGCGACAAGGGCAGCAGCGGTAACGGCAGCAAGCCCAGCGGTGGCGTCCGCACCGGTGGCGGCGCCATGGCCATGGTCGTGTCCGACGACGGCCACGGCGACAAGGGCGGCCGTGGAGAAGGCGGCAGCCGTGGGGACGAGGGCGGCTACGGCGACGAGGGCGGCTACGGCGACGACGGTGGTTACGGCGACGACGGTGGCGAAGAGAGCGGCAGGGGCGGCGAGAGCGGCAGGGGCGGCGAGAGCGACAGGCCGAGCGGCGGCGTCCGCACCGGTGGTGGCGGGACGGCCGTGACCGCCGGCAGCGGTCTGGCAGCCGGTTCGGCACTGCTGATCGGTGGGCTCGGCGTCGGTGCGTACAAGATGCGTCGCCGTCAGGCCACGGGCGGTGCGGTGGCCTGAACGAACTGACCTGGACGAACTGAACGGCCAGCGGGTTGCCGCATCTGTCGCGGTCGCCGTCCCTCGGGGCGGCGGCCGCGGCGGCTGCGTTTCCCGCCCCCACCGGCTGACCGACCCACCGCCCGACCGACTGATGACGCACGGAAGAAAGGCACGCTCCCATGGCCGCCCCGCAGTCGTCCGATTCGAACCCCTCTCCATCCGGCACCAGCTCTTCCACCTTCGGCCGCACCCTGCTCTGGCCCGCAGCAGCAGCCGGACTGGGCCTGCTCATGATCTTCAACTCGTTCGGCACTGCCGAGGACAACAAGCCGCTGACCGCGCCCTCGGTGGCAGCTCCCGCCCCCGCCCCCGCCGCCGGCCCCGCCGCCCCTCCCGCTCCGTCGGCCGCCGCCTCCCCCACCCCGACGGGGCTGTTCATGCCGCGTTCCAACCCGACGAAGCTTCAGATCCCGTCGATCGCGGTCAAGGCACCCTTCACACCGCTGTCCCTCGGCGCGAAGGGGCAGCTCAACGCCCCGCCGCCGAACGACACCAACCTGGTCGGCTGGTACAAGGGCGGAGTGACACCCGGTGAGCGCGGCGCGGCGATCGTCGCCGGTCACGTCGACACGACGACCGGACCGGCGGTGTTCCTTCAGCTCCAGTTCGTGAAGCAAGGCGCCACAGTCGACATCACGAGGGCGGACGGCAGCGTCGCCACGTTCAAGGTCGACTCCGTCGAGAAGTTCAGCAAGGCGAGCTTCCCTGACGAGCTGGTGTACGCCGACACTCCGAACGCGCAGCTGCGGCTGATCACATGCGGCGGCACCTACGACAGGAAGGCCAAGGACTACAAGGACAACGTCGTGGTGTTCGCCCATCTCGACTCGACTAAGCGCCCCTGACGGTCTCCGTCCGCCCCAACTCCTTGAAGAAATGATGACGGGTGTGGCCGCCCGGGATCCCTCCGCCGCTGCCGGTCTCCCGATAGCCCTGCCGACGGTAGAAGCCGGGCGCCTGGAAGGACATCGACGAGACGATCATCGACGTGCAGCCGCGCGCCACGGCCTCGTCCTCGGCGGCGCGCACCAGGCGGGCCCCCCAACCTTCGTGGCGCCGGTCGGCCCGCACCCACACTTCCGATATCCCGGCACAACCGCCCCAGGTCCAGCCGACCAGCCCGGCCACCAGTTCGCCCGCCTCATCGGTGACCCGAACGGAGAGGCCGCGGTCGTCGTGGGCGCCGGTCGCATCGTTGTTGAACGCGGTCAGCTCTTCGCTCAGCCGGGTGGAGAGCACCGGGTCCTCCGCACCGACGCACAAGGTCGCGTCCGCGCTGTGTCCAGTCGTCATGACGCATGAGTGTGCCAGCACCACGGATCACGCGAAACCGAAATCCGTGCTGGTCAGGCCGGTGGCATGGGCCACCTCCCCGGTGCAGCCGTCGGCGGTCGACTCAAGGCCGCAGCCAGAACGCCCGCCGTTCCGGCGACCAGGGGGTTGTCGGCGGGAGCGTCCCGATCGGGCTTGGTGGTCATCACGGCCAGGACGACCGGCGGGCGGCCGGGGGGCCAGGCGATGCCGACGTTGTTGTTGCCGCCGTAGCTGCCGCCGGCGGTCTTGTCGGCGACGGTCCAGTCGGCGGGAAGCCCGGCGCGGAAGCGTTCACCGCTGGTGGTGTTGGCGAGCAGCCAGCCGGTGAGCAGCCGACGGTCGCAGGGAACGAGTGCGTCTCCCAGGACGAGGCGAGCGTAGGTGCGTCCGACGGCACGAGGCGTGGTGGTGTCGGTCTCGCGCCATGGCTCCGCCGAGTTCAGCTCGGGCTCCCAGCGGTCGAGGCGGGTGACCGGGTCGCCGATGGAGCGGCAGAAGCGGGTGACGGCGCCGGGGCCGCCCAGTTCTCGGAGGAGGAGGTTGGCCGCGGTGTTGTCGCTGTGCGTGATGGAGTACGCGCACAGGTCGGCGACCGTCATCCCGTGGGAGAGGTTCTCGGCCCTGCCGGTGATCGGCGAGTTGCCCGAGGCCTCGACGTACTGCGCGGTGTAGCGGATGCGGCGGGCCAGGAACTCGCCGTTGCGGTCCAGATCACGAAGGACCGCCGCCGCGCCGATGGTCTTGAACAAGGAGCACATCGGGAAGCGCTCGTCCGGTCGGTACACCACCGTGCGGCCCGTGGCGGTGTCATGGGCGTAGGCGCCGAGCCGGGCGGAGTGCTCCCGCTCCAGGGCGCGCAACTGCCGGGCGGCCCGCGCCGCCGCGCCGGACGCTGTCGGGGAAGTGCGCACGGTCGAGGCGGCGTTCGCGGGGGGCGACAGGGACACGGCGCTTGCGGCCCCGGCGGCCAGGATCGTCCGGCGGGTCGCGCGGGCTCCGATGGATCGCACAGTCGTGTGCCTTTCCTTCGTACGGCAGGACTTCTGCCAGGACATCACCTCCCACCCCACTGGTTGCGATGACCGCATCAGCCGCACCCATGGCCGTCAACCGTTTGAAGCAACGCCGCTCCGTCGCCACCCGCTACGACGGACCGCCGAGTCCTGCAGAGCGACCATCACCCTCGTATCACCACTCGATTCCGGTGGCTAAATATGTCGCCCCGGCCTGCAGAGGACCGTAGCCTCGCCCGCATGAAGCTGCTCTCCGTCAATGTCGGCAGGCCCCGGCCCAACCCGTGGAAGGGCCTCAGCGCGACCGGGATCGACAAGCGGCCGGTTCAGGGTCCCGTCTCCGTCATCGCCCCCGGCCCGAAGGGCACCGGCACGGTCGGTCTCGTGGGCGACCGCGTGTACGACGTGAAGCACCACGGTGGTTCCGACCAGGCCGTCTACGCCTATGCCCGCGAGGACCTCGACGGGTGGCAGGCCGAGCTGGGCAGGCCGCTCGCCGGCGGCGCCTTCGGCGAGAACCTCACGACACTCGGCCTCGACGTCAACGGCGCCCTGATCGGTGAGCGCTGGCGCATCGGGCCCCACGTGGTCCTGGAGGTGTCGTGCGCACGGATCCCGTGCGCCACGTTCCAAGGCTGGCTGGAGCGCGAGGGCTGGATCAAACGGTTCACGCAGGCGGCACTGCCGGGCGCGTATCTGCGCGTGATCGAGCCGGGAGAGATCCGGGCCGACGACCCGGTCGAGATCGTGCACCGGCCCGGCCACGATGTGAGCGTGGCACTGGCCTTCCGCGCGATGACGCTCGAACCGGAACTGTTGCCGCGGCTGCTGGTCGCCGACGCGCTGCCCGAGGAGAGCAGAGAACTGGCCCGCAGGCGCACGACCACGTAGACCCCCAACGGCATTGCGCAGAGGCTGAGTTGAACTCGTCCGCGACTGCGCCTCACGTCACGGTGGACGATCAGCTGCCCGATTCGCCGCAGCTCACTCCCCGGCGGCCGGCCGCGGGGATCACGTCGCGGCGGCCGGACCGGATCAGGGTGTCGGTTCCTCCGGCAGGGCCGCGTACAGGTCGCGGAACGCCGCGGTCAGGCTCGCGATCATCCGCCAGTACGTGAAGGCAACGGCGTCGGACGTGGCACCGTCCGGCCGTACGGCGACATCGAGGTTCCGGTACGCGACACGGAACAGCGCCCGGACGCCGCCACGGCCCTCCTGGTCGTAGCCGTAGTCCTCGACGGCCATCAAGGTCCGCAGATGTCCGATCAGTTCCTTGGTCCCCGTGTCGATGACGTCGCGTCGGGGACGTGCCGGGCGTTTCGCCAGCGCATGGTCGACGGCCCGGGCGATCGCGTCGATATCGATGCCGGTGCCGGCGGCCGCGTGCTGTGGAGCGGCGTGAGGTTCGGTCCCGGTCACGGGTCCTCCTACCGGCGGCCGGGAGCACACCCGATTGCCTTCAGATCTCCGAGGAATGGTGCTCCAAGGAGATCCCCATATGAACCTCCGCAGAAGGCAATTCGGGATGCGGTCCGCTTACGGACGACCGGAAATTTCTGGCGCCCGATCGCCCCACTGCCGGTGCCGGTTGTCGCTACCGTGAGTTCATGACGGGAAAGACCGGCAACGCCGTACTGGCCGATCGTATGAATGCTGCGGGTCTGATGCAGCACGAACTCGCAGCCCGGCTCAATGAGCACATCGAGCGGCTGACCGGCCGGCCCGGAACCCTTCAGGACCGGCATATCCGGAACTACCTGACCGGAAGAACCCGTTGGCCGCACAGCCGTCAACGGCAGGCTCTGGAGGCGGAATTCGGCTGCACGGCCGAGGAGCTCGGCTTCGTCCCCCGGCAGGGCTCCTCCTCGGCTGCCGTCCGAGCGACACCGGAGGATTCCGTGGAGCGACGAGCCTTCACCACCAGGGCTGCGGTGGTCGCCGCAGGCGCTGTCCTGCCCGCAGCGCGGAACAGCATCGGCTTCAGCGACGTCCGACGCATCGACCAGGCCCTGGACGCTCTGTATCAGGAAGAGAACAGGCTCGGCGGCACCAGTCGTATCGAAGCCCAATTCCTGGGCTGGATGAACCATTCCCTGTCCCTGCTCAACAGCGGCCGCGCCTCGGCCCGGGTACGTTCCCTGCTCTATGCCACGGCCGCGAACGCGGCGAGCACCGCAGCCTGGGCCGCTCTCGACTCCCACCACCAGCAGCGGGCCGCGCAGCATCTGGAGCGTGCTGTCACCTTGGCCGGCCTGTCCGGAGATCCCGAAGCCGTTCACCGGGCGTGGAACAACGTCGCCATGCTTGCGGGGCAACGCGGACGCCCCATCGAGGCCCTTCATGCCGCGCAGGCAGCACGGGACTCGGGCATGGCGCGGCGCGATCCTCTGTACGCGTCCCACGCCCACGTCCGGATCGCCCTGTCCCACGCGCGTATCCGTGACAAACAGGCCGCACTCCGTGCCCTGGGCCACGCCGAGGACGCGCTCGCCCGCACCGATCCGGCCCATCGCCCCACCTGGCTCGCCTATTACGACAAGGCGGAACTGCACGGCCTGGCCGGGATCGTTCACCAGCGGCTCGGCCGACCCGAGCAGGCCGAGGCCCGCACCCATCAGGCACTTGCGCGGCTCAGCCCCGAGCTCACCCGGAACCGGGTCTACTACACCGCCCAACTCGCCCTCGCTCAGCTCGATCAGGACGACATCGAGGCGGCGTGCGCGACCGCCGACCGCGCGCTCACCACAGCCGGAACTGCGCCCGGGAGCCACCGCATCAGCAGTCTCCTCGACGACTTCCGCCGTCGGCTGACCACGCACCCCTCCTCCCTCGCACGCGAATGGCTGCAGCACACGGCCGTGAAGGAGACCGCCGAATGACCCTCGATCTGCGGCACTGCACGGACAGCGAGCTGCCGGGCATCCGCCACGTCCTCCTGGACGTGTATGCGGAGGTGTACGCCGGTCAACTGCATGTGCCGTTCACCAGCCTTGAGCGTTTCGATCAACGACTGACGAATCACTCCAGAGGCACCGGCTGGGAAGCGGTGATCGGCTATGCCGGTTCCGAACCCGTCGGCTACGCCTACGCCGCACCCTTACCCGAGGACGCCCGCTGGTGGACACACATGACCACCCCCCTGCCCGAAGGTTTCACGAGAGAGACCGGGTCACGCACGCTCGCCCTGTTCGAGTTGATGGTGCGCAAGCCGTGGCGGGACACAGGCGCCGCGCACGCCATTCATGAGGAACTGCTCAGCCGCCGCACGGAGCAACGGGTCACGCTGCTGTGCGAGCGGGAACACCCCCGGGTCAAGGCGCTCTACGAGACGTGGGGATACGCCCACATAGGAGATCAGCTGCCGTTTCCCGACAGCCCTCTGTTCGCCGTCATGGTGCGCGCCCTCCGCCAGGACGGCCCTTAGGTCAGCACCATCCAGCGTCGGCCGTCGATGAGTTCCCGTGCCGCGTCGAGGTGGCCTGCGTGGCACGCGGTTTCGGTGATGACGTGCAGCAGAACGTCCCGAAGGTTGTACAGGTGCGGTTCGCCGAAGAGGTGGTGCGGCCACCAGGCCAGGGCGGTGTCCGCAGCTGTGGCGGCGATGACGGCGTCCGCCAGGTCCGTCTCGTGGCGGTACCGTCCGAGGACGTCGGCGGCCGACAGACCGGGACCCACCTGCCAGGCGTCGTCGCTGTCGTCCAGGGCCCCGATGACGTCCTTCTCACCGGCGACGACGGCACGGAACCAGAACCGTTCGACGTCCAGCGCAAGGTGCTGCACGAGTCCCAGGCAGTTCCATCCGGACGGCAGCACGGCTTGCCGCAGCGCATCCGCGTCCAGCCCGTCGAGGATTCCCGTGATGTGGCGTCGCTGCCCGTCCAGGGCTCTGAGCAGTGCTTTGATCTCGCCGTTCGGTGATGCTTCCCCGGTCACTTCGCGATCTCCCAGATGTGGCCACCGGGGTCACGGAAGCTGGCGGTCCGGATTCCCCAGGGGCGGTCCATCGGCCCGTTCAGCAGCGTCACGCCTCGTGCGGCCAGCTCCTCGCACATCGCGTCCACGTCATCCACGGCAAGGGTGAGCTGGAAGCGGGATCCGGCGTCGGGGGCCGCGACGCGCGCGGGCTCGATCAGCTCGTGCGCCTCGGTGGTCCTCAGCAGGTTGATGAGGGTGTCCCCGAAGCCGAATACGGCCGAGTTGTCGTCCTCGAAGATCACCGGCAGCCCGAAGACCTCCCGGTAGAAACGTTCTGTGGTGTCCAGGTCCTCGACGAACAGGGTGAGGGCGCTGATTCCCCTGGGCCACGCAGGATCGCTTGTCTTGTCGGTCACGGTTACAGAGGATCTCCGAATCGGCGGTGTCGTGTACAGGGGGCCGTCGGCCCGGACCGCCTGGTCCCATCCCGCGGGGCCTGACTCCGGGCAGCTACAGCCAGCCCTTCTCGCTCGCGATCCGTACCGCCTCCGCCCTGTTCCGCGCCGCCATCTTCTGGATCGCCGTGGACAGGTAGTTGCGGACCGTGCCCTGCGAGAGATGGAGCGCGGTGGCGATCTCCGCGTTGGTGGAGCCGTCGGCCGCCGTGCGCAGGACATCGCGTTCGCGTTCGGTCAGTGGGCTCGCCCCGTCGGCGAGCGCGGCCGCCGCCAGCGTCGGGTCGATGACGCGTTCTCCGGCGAGCACCTTGCGTACCGCTTCGGCGAGTTGCGCGGCGGGGGCGTCCTTCACCAGGAAGGCGTCCGCGCCCGACTCCATCGCGCGGCGCAGATAGCCGGGGCGGCCGAACGTCGTGACGACGACGACCTTCACGGCCGGGAGTTCGCTCCGCAGCAGTCCCGCCGCTTCGATGCCCGTCATGCCCGGCATCTCGATGTCGAGGAGCGCGACATCGACGGCGTGCTCGCGGGCCGCGGCGAGCACCTCGTCACCGCGGGCGACCTGGGCCACCACCTCGATGTCGGGTTCCAGACCGAGCAGCGCCGCGAGGGCCTCGCGCACCATGGACTGGTCCTCGGCGAGGAGGAGTCTGATCATGCTCATTCCCCGGATCCTAGGTCGGATCCGAGCGGAACACTGAGGGTGAGGGTAAAGCCTTTACCGGAAGCGGAGCCGGTGGGCCGGGTGGTCATCGTGCCGTCGACCGTGGCGAGGCGCTCGGTGATACCGGTGAGGCCGTTGCCCGGCTTCGTACCGGAGCCGCCCCGGCCGTCGTCCGCCACCGTGAGTTCCAGGATCCGGCCGCCGAGCGTCTGGCGTGGGGCGAGGGTGACGGTGCAGCGGCGGGCGCCGCTGTGACGTACGACATTGGTGACGGCTTCCCGCAGCGCCCAGGCGAGGACTTCCTCCGGCTTCTCGGGGAGGTCGTCGGGGGGATCGGTCGGGACGTCGGCGGTGATGCCGGCGGCGGCGAGTGCGGTACGGGCACCGGCCAGTTCACCGGGGAGCGTCGGCCGCCGGTAGCCGGTGACCGCACTGCGTACGTCCACCAGGGCCTGACGGCTGACCTGTTCGATGTCGGCGACCTGGAGCGCCGCCTGGTCGGGGTGGTCGGGGAGCATCCGTCCGGCCAGCTCGCTCTTGAGCGTGATCAGCGAGAGCGAGTGGCCGAGCAGGTCGTGCAGATCGCGGGCGAGCCGCAGCCGCTCCTCGTTGGCGGCGAGCTGGGCGACGGTGGCGCGGGCCTCGCGCAGCTCGATCGTCGTACGGATCATCTGCCGGACGCCGGTCATCGCGAACCCGCCGAGAAGTGCGGGGACGACCAGGGCGGTGATGATCTCGCGCGGGTGGTCACCGGTCAGGCCGATGCCGACGAGTACGGCGGTGACGGCGGGGATCAGCCACCCGGCCGTCCGCAGGGGCAAAGTGGCCCCGACGGTGACGGAGACGTACACGAAGAGGACCAGCCACGGGTTGCCCAGCGTCAGGGAGAGCGCGACGGCCAGGGCGCCGAGGAAGGCGATGGTCGTCCCGACCCGGCGACGGTCCAGCGCCTTCGACGTGTGGCGGAAGACGAGGACCAGGTACGTCCCGACGAAGACCACCAGGCCGAGGGCGCCCAGCGCGGTGGCCCACGGCGTGTGGTCGCCGTCGACGAGGTCGTTGACCGGGGCGCTCATGAACGCGAGCCAGATGCCGATCCAGAGCAGTTTGATGCCCACCTGGCGGCGGTTGGTCGGCGGGCGCCCGATCCCTACGAACGTCGCGTCGTCGTTCACGCCTTGAGGGTGTCCTTCCGGTAGAGCCAGGCCGCGGCGCCCGCGAAGAGCAGGAAGTAGACGCAGAGGATGCCGACGTCCTTGGCGTGCGGCGAGCCGCCCATCTCGACGGCCTGGCCGAGAGAAGCGTACGCGTGGGTGGGCAGCCACTCGGAGATGTTCTGGAGCCACTGCGGGAAGGTCGCGCTGGGCATCCACAGGCCGCCGAGGATCGACAGCGCAAAGTAGATGATCATGGTGATCGGGCGGACCGCGTCGCCGCTGGCGAGGTAGCCGATGGCGACCCCGAGTGCGGCGAAGACCAGCGAGCCGGCCCAGATCACCCCGACCAGCGCGAACCACTGCCAGGCGTCCATCCGCACGTGCTTGACGGCAGCGGCGACCAGGAAGACGACCACGATGCACGGCAGGGTGACCATCGCGGCGCTGGCGATCTTCGCCAGGACGTAGCCGCGGCTGGGCAGTGCGGTCAGGCGCAGCTGGCGGACCCAGCCCTTCTCGCGCTCCTTGGCGATGCGCTCGCTGTTGCCCATCAGTACGGCGGTCAGCGCGCCGAACGAGGCCATCGAGACCATGAAGAAGGCCTGCAGCGTCAGGTCGGTGTGCGGGACCTTGTCGGTGGTGTTCTGCGTGCCGGAGATCAGCAGGTAGATCACCGACGGGTAGATGATCGAGAAGAACATGAACTTCTTGTTCCGCAGGGTGCGGGTCACTTCGAGCCTGATGAGTGTCCACGAGAAGAAATTCATCATGCGGTCCTGGCCTCCTCGGCCTCGGTGATGGCGACGAAGGCCTGCTCCAGGCCGAGTCCTGCGACTTCGAGTTCGCGCGGGTAGAGGCCGAGCGCGTAGACCGCGTGGACGGTCGCGTCGGCGTTGTGCGACTGGATACGGACCCTGTTGCCGCTGATGTCGAGCGTGGACAGGAACGGCAGGTCGCGCAGGGCCGCTTCGTCGATCGGGCCTTCCAGCTCGAACGAGATCCGGCGGGCCCCGGCCTTCGCCTTGATCTCGGCCGCGGTGCCGTCGGCGAGGAGCCGGCCCTTGTGGAGGACGAGGACGCGGTCCGCGATCGCATCGGCCTCTTCGAGGTAGTGCGTGGCGAACAGGACGGTACGGCCCTGCTCGGCCTGCTCGCGCATGGTGGCCCAGAAGGCCTGGCGGGCGGTGACATCCATGCCGGTGGTCGGCTCGTCGAGGACGATCAGGTCGTTGGCCCCTGCGGTCGCGAGCGCGAACCGCACGCGCTGCTCCTGGCCGCCGGAGAGCTTGTTGACCATCCGGTCGGCGATCGACGCGATGCCTGCACGGGCCAGGACGTCGGAGACCGGGTACGGGCGGGGGTGCAGATGGCAGACGAGCCGGACGATCTCCTCGACCGTGACGTCCTCCATCAGGCCGCCACTCTGCAGCATCGCGCCGACCCGGCCCCGGGCGATCGCCTCCTGCGGGGACGTGCCGAAGAGCCGGACCGTGCCGGAGTCCGCGGTGCGCAGGCCGAGGAGCAGATCGAGGGTGGAGGACTTTCCGGCGCCGTTGGGGCCGAGGAGCGCCACGGTCTCGCCGGGGTGCAGGTCGAGGGAGAGCCCGTCGACGGCGCGCACGTCCCCGTATGCCTTGCTGACCTGGTCGAAGCTGACCACGGCCGCTTGCGCGGTGGTGGCTTCGGTGGCTGTCGTTGTCATGCGCCCAGCCTGGCGGAGCGGGGTGTCCGCCCGGCAGGGTCACGGGTCGTGAATCGGGGATGACAGATGTCATGCCGGACGCGTGACACCGCCCTTGCGCCGCCGCCGTGGCGTACGCACGGCACCCGCCCCCGGCCGGAGGTCCGGGCGGAGGCGGGTGCCGTGCGTACTGCGGCGGTACGGGTGGTGCTATCCGTTGCCGTCGAGGGCGATCGTGGCGGTGCGCTCGGCGGTGGTCCTGCCGAGCAGCGCGGTCTGCATGGCGTGCGCCACGTCATCCGCACTGAGCTGGTGCTTCTTGCCGTCACCCTTGGTGATCATGATGCCGTCGAAGACACCGTCGCAGAGGGTGTCGATCGCGGTCTTGTTGTAGTACTCGACCAGTCGGCCGTCGACCGCCCTCATGGACAGGATCTGCGGCAGCGACTTCGCGGGGCCGAACTGGATCTGCTTGGGCCCGGCCTTGATGGTGATCAGGCCGGACATCGCGGGCTTCGCGAATTCCTTCATCGCCCGGTCCAGTTCGGCCTGGTCGATGGTGGGCTCGCGGGTGGCGACCGGCAGTTCGACCGTGGCCGGCTTGCCCGTCTGCACCTGGGCGCGGTACGCGTCCCGGACCGAGATCATCGACCGGTCGACGTCCAGCGCCTTGCCCGCCTTGCCGGGAACCTCGACGGCCTTGCCCGGCTCGAACTTGATCGTGCCGTCGCTGGCGGAGCCGGAGGCGCCCGCCAGATCGGTCAGCGCGACGCCGAGCTTCTCCTTGTCGACCGGGATGACCGGGTCGGCCTTCCGCTCGCCGCCGAAGAGGGAGCCGATCACCGACACCGGGTTGTAGTCGCTGCCCGCGGCACCGCGCACGGTCTCCTGGCTGTCCAGCGAGAGACCGGCCTTGTCCGGGGCCAGCTGCGTGTTCTTGCCGTCCACGGACAGCTGGAGGGGGGCCTTGGCGCGCTCGCCGAGCGCCTCGTCCAGCTTGGCGACGGCCTGCTCCTTCGTGCCGCCGCCGATGTCGACGCCGAGGACGGTGGTGCCCTTGGGAACCTCGGAGTGGTTCATCAGCAGGCCCGCACCGTACGCGACTCCGGCCAGACCCACGACTCCCGCGCAGAGCAGGACCAGCTTGGAGCGGCCCTTCTTCACGGGGGCCGGGGCAGGGCGGGTGGCGGCGGGCGACGGAGCGACGGGGCGGCCCGGTCCACCCGGCCCACCCGGTCCGGTGCCCATCGGGCTGTCCGGGAGAGGGGGCGTCAGGCCGGGACCCGGCACGCCGGGACCGCCGGGACCACCCGGTCGCGTGAACGTCGACGGGGCGGACGGCGCGCGGTGCTCCGGCGGGACGACCGGGATGCCACTGGTGAGCGTGTCCCCGGAGACATTGCCCCCGGGACCGGCGGCGGGCGCCGCGAACTGCGGCGTCAGGACGGCCGTGTCGTCGGACATCCGCGGAGGTACGCCACCGGGAGCACCGGGGCCGGACGGACCACCGGGGCGGCCGGCGAATCCTTCCGCCCCACCGAAGTTCGGGGTGAGCGGCGACTTGCCGGTGACCGGACCGGTGGTGGCACCGGACGGGCCCGGCGTACGCATACCGAGGTTCGGCGTGGCGCGCGGCCCGGGAATCTCGTCCCCGCCGAACTCGTCACGGGCACCGGGGCGGGGCGCCCCCTGGTCGCCCCCGCGCTGCGGACCCTCCGAGAAGTACGGAAGGTCGGCGCGCGGCGGGGTCGGTCCGGCGGATCCGGCAGATCTGCCGGCGTCCATGTCCGTACCGGCACCCGTGCCCACGCCCGGGCCACCGCCGGCCGGCACGCCCGCGCCGCCGACCACCGACGTGTTCGTCGGAGCCTTGCGCGGGGCGAACCAGTCGCTGCCGCTCTTCTCTCTGGACGGCTTGTCGGCGGCCGGTTCCGCGGTCGCCGATCCGTCCCGCGCCTCATCGGCCGGTTCACCCTGTGCACCCGGTGCGCCGTTGGATGCGGGCCCGCCCGGACGCGGCGTGCTGCCTGTGCGCTCACGCGAGGCATCCGCCTCGGCCTCGCTCATCGGCGTACGCATGACGACCGGCGGGATGGGACGCGAGCCCGGGATATTGATCCGGATACGCGTCGTCAGTGTCGTCTCGGTCCTCGGCTCTTCCGGCTGAGGCGCATCCGCAGACTCCGGGGACTCCTCAGGGGCGTCCTGCGAAGGGTGCAGCGACGGATACTGGCGTGATCCGTACGGCGGCGTACCCGACGGGTACGCGGCTCCCCCGCGCCCCTGGGGCCCGGAGGACGAACTGTCAGTTTCACGACTCAAAGCAGGTTCTCCCGATTGGCTCCGCCGCCCGTACTTCCCCCATGCCGCAGGCCAGGGGACGGCTCGGCGCGCGAACCACCATACTGGCCGCCGCCGCCGGACACCCCGCGACCGGGGGAGACGGCGACGCACCCCCCGGACGAACAGGGGGCATTACGGGATCGGACGTGGCACATTACTTGCCAGGTCGACCGCTGTCGGCGCCTTGTCGGGGCGACCGCGACATGGTGGCACACATCACAGCGATCGCCATCCCGCCCAGCATGAAGAGGGTGAGGCCCAGTTCGTCGCCGAAGACGTAGTCGCCCTCCGGCCGTCCGCCGAGCAGAACGACGACCGAAATCAGCCAGCCCGCGGCGGGTGCCAGGGCGCCGATCTGCGTGCGGGTGAGCAGCCGGCCGCCGTAGAACAGTCCGGCGCAGGCCACCAGGGCGAGCAGCAAACCGCCGGGGAACCAGGCGGCTTGGACGAACGCGCCGGCGAGCCCGACGAGCACTCCGAGGACCGCGAGGCCCAGGTAGGCGCCGATGCGGCCGGGGTTCAAGGGCGCGGCAAGGCCGGTGGGCACGGGCTCTCCGGACGGGGCATCGGTGCGGGGCGGGCGCTGCTTGCCGTTGCTCATGGACGTGCTCCCGACTGTGCTTCCGATGCGCCCGGTACGCCCGGCACCCCTGCGAAGAGATCGTGTTCCCGTACGCCCTCGGGTGCTCCGGAGGCTCCGCGTACCAACTCGTAGTACTCGGTGGTGAAGACGGGCTGTCCCAGATCGTTCGAAAGGGCGAAGAATGGACCGTCCACGGCGATCTGGGTGCTATGTGCCCGCATCGCCGCCGTCTTGGCCGCCGCATGGGCCGCGCCGTCGATCTCCGCGGTGATCTGCGTGTCGTTCACCACACCCGGTACGTCGTCGATCGCGGCGATCGCCGGGAAGGCGTCGGGGGCCGTGGCGCGCAGCCGCGCGAAGGCCTGCTCGGCGACGGAGCGCGGCACCCGGTTCCAGTAGATCTTGTCGATGGTGTGCGGCGAGGTGTCCGGGGATGCCTGCGGAGCGTCGGGGCCGGGGCGGTAGGCGGGATCGGCCGCGAGATCCGCGGCGCGCATCGCGACACGGTGCGCCTGGATGTGGTCGGGGTGCCCGTAGCCGCCGTCGGGGTCGTACGTGACGAGGACCTGCGGGCGCACCGAGCGGATCACCTCCACGAGGTACGCAGCGGCGTCGTCGACGTCCGTGTTCCAGAAGGCGCCGGGCCGGTGGTTCTGCTCGGCGCCCATCATTCCGGAGTCACGGAACCGGCCGGGTCCGCCGAGGAACCGGTGGTCGGTGACCCCGAGCTCCTTCATAGCGGCGGCGAGTTCACCGATGCGATGGGCGCCCAGGGCGTCGTCCCGGTCGGCCGCGAGGTGCGCGAGCTCGGGCGGGATGACCTCGCCCTCCTCGCCGAGCGTGCAGGTCACCAGGGTGACCTGGGCGCCCTGGGCCGCGTACAGGGCCATGCTGGCGCCGTTGTTGATCGACTCGTCGTCGGGGTGCGCGTGCACCAGGAGCAGACGACGGGCGGGAAGGTCCGTCATGGGACCCACCCTACGAGCCGGCCGGCCCACGGTACGACCGTGGACGGCGGCCCGGGCCCCGGGTCAGAACTTGATGCCCCCGATCATGCCGGCCACATTCGTGGTCAGTTCCGAGATGGTGGGCGCAATGGACGAACTGGCGAGATAGAAACCGAGCAGCATGCAGACCACCGCATGTCCGCCCTTCAGTCCGGATTTCCGGATCAGCAGGAAGACGACGATCGCCAGCAGCACCACCGCCGAAATCGAGAGTGCCACGGCGGTTCACCTCCATCGGTACGGTCGGGACGGGCAGCACGCATGGAGCCAGCAGGTTCTTACCCACCGAGCGCTACGGATCATAACTATCCGTGGCACCGCATTGATCGGGGCACAGCAGCACGAGGGGCGCACGACCGGGTGGTCGGGCGCTCTGTCGGGTCCGGGGACCGACGCCGCATCAGGCCCTAGGGTTCGGGGTTATGACCTTGCAGAAGCTTTCGTTTCCCCGACAGCACGCCAGGACTCAGCGGTTCACCCTCGGCGCTCCCCGTGCGTTCACCGTCTCGCCGGACGGGGAGCGGGTGATCTTCCTGCGGTCGGCCTCCGGCACGGACCGGTCCAACAAGCTCTGGGTGCTGGACCTGGCGGCCGACGGCACGCCGAAGGAGCGGGTCGTCGCCGATCCCGGGACGCTGCTGGGCGGTTCGGCGGAGAAGTTGTCGGCGCAGGAGCGGGCGCGGCGCGAGCGCAGCCGTGAGGGGTCCTCGGGGATCGTCGGCTACGCGGTGGACTCGGCGGCCGAGTTGGCGGCGTTCGCGCTCTCCGGGAAGGTGTACGTCGCCGAGTTGCGGGCCGGTTCGACGCGCGCGCTGCCGGTCCCCGGCCCGGTGCTCGACCCCCGGCCGTCGCCCGACGGGCGCCATGTCGCCTACGTGTCGAAGGGCGCACTGCGGGTCGTGGCGGCGGAGGGCGACGGGGACCGGGCGCTCGCGGAGCCGGAGGACGCGCACATCTCGTACGGTCTCGCGGAGTTCATCGCGGCCGAGGAGATGCAGCGCTCGCGCGGCTTCTGGTGGTCGCCGGAGTCGGACCGGCTGCTCGTCGCCCGGGTCGACGACAGCGCGGTGAAACGATGGTGGATCGCCGACCCGGCACACCCGGACCGCAAGCCCGCCGAGGTGGCGTACCCGGCGGCGGGGACGCCCAACGCCGACGTGCGGCTCCTGGTGCTGGGACTGGACGGCACCCGTACCGAAGTGGTGTGGGACCGGTCGCGCTATCCGTATCTGGCGCAGGTGCACTGGTCGTCCCAGGGTGCCCCGCTGATCCTCGTCCAGGCCCGTGACCAGCGCAGTCAGCTCTTCCTGGCGGTGGACCCGGAGAGCGGTACGACGCGGACGGTCCATGTCGACGAGGACCCCGTGTGGCTGGACCTCTTCGCCGGGGTGCCCGCGTGGGCGCCGGACGGGCGGCTGGTGCGGATCGTGGACGAGGGCGGGGCGCGGGTGCTCTCGGTCGGCGACCGGCCGCTGACCGGGGCGCAGTTGCAGATCCTGGCGGTCCTGGACATCGGTGAATCGGATGTCCTGGTGGCGGCGTCGGCCGGCGAGGAGGCCGCGGAGCCGGAGATCGGCGAGAGCCATGTGTACCGGGTCAACGAGCTGGGCGTGGAGCGGGTCTCCGAGGGGGCGGGGGTGCACTCGGCGGTCCGGGCGGGCGGGGTGACCGTGCTGGTCTCCACCTCGCTGGAGCGGCCCGGCGCCGCGGTGCGGGTGCTGCGGGACGGCAAGCAGATCGCCACGGTCGCGACATATGCGGAGGAGCCGGTTCTGTCGCCGCGGGTGCAGCTCACCGAGGGGGGCGCACACCGGATTCCGTGCGCCGTGCTGCTCCCCACCGACTATCAGGAGTCGGACGGTCCGCTTCCGGTCCTGATGGATCCGTACGGTGGACCGCACGGCCGACGGGTCGTCGCCGCCCACAATCCGCACCTCACCTCGCAGTGGTTCGCCGACCAGGGCTTCGCGGTGGTCGTCGCGGACGGCCGCGGCTCTCCGGGGCGCTCCCCCGCCTGGGAGAAGGCGATCAAGAACAACCTGGTCCTCACCCTGGACGACCAGGTCGAGGCGGTGCACGCGCTCGCCGAAAGGTTCCCGCTGGATCTCACCAAGGTGGCCATCCGCGGCTGGTCGTACGGCGGATACCTCGCGGGCATGGCCGTACTGCGGCGGCCCGACGTCTTCCACGCGGCGGTCGTGGGTGCTCCGGTGACCGACCAGCGGCTGTACGACACCCACTACACCGAGCGCTATCTCGGTGACCCGACCACACAGCCCGAGGTGTACGCGTACAACTCGCTGCTCACCGACGAGGGATTGTCCGAGGCCGCGGACCAGGTCCGGCCGATGATGATCGTCCATGGTCTGGCGGACGACAATGTGGTGGTCGCGCACTCCCTGCGGCTGTCGTCGGCGCTGCTCTCGGCCGGGCGACCGCACGAGGTGCTGCCGCTCAGCGGGGTGACGCACATGACTCCGCAGGAGCAGGTGGCGGAGAATCTGCTCCTGCTGCAGGTGGACTTCCTGAAGCGGTCGCTGGGGCTGAGCGAGTAGCTCCGCCGACCGGCCGGACGCCGCAGGCCGTGGTCGACAGGCAACCGGCCGGGAGGACTTGAAAGCCCTCCCGGCCGGTTCACGGCACCCGCACGGCCGTACGCCGTTCATGCTGGCGCGTTCGTATATCGGACGTGCGACGGCCGAGTTGCCCGTGCGTTAACGAATGCGGGGGCCGGTGCCCGGCTCCCCCGGCTCCCCCGGCTCTTCGGGCTCTTCGGGCTCTTCTCCCGGCCCCTCCGGCTCCTCGCCGGGCGGCACCACCTGCTTCTCCTCCGCGAAGTGGCATGCCGAGTCGTGATGGGCCGGGGTGTCCGTCAGCCGGAAGACCGCGGGGACCGCGAGCAGCGGCACCTCCAGTTCGCACCGCTCCTGGGCCTTCCAGCAGCGGGTGCGGAAGCGGCAGCCGGACGGCGGGTTGGCCGGGGACGGCACATCGCCGTGCAGGATGATCCGCTCCCGGTGCTCGCGCGCCATCGGGTCCGGCACCGGCACCGCCGACAGCAGCGCCTGCGTGTACGGGTGCGTGGGGTGGTCGTAGATCTGCTCGTCCGTACCGATCTCGGCGAATCGGCCCAGATACATCACGCCGACCCGGTCGGAGATGTGCCGGACGATCGACAGGTCGTGCGCGATGAAGACGTAACTCAGGTTGAACTCCGCCTGCAGCCGGTCGAGCAGGTTGATGACCTGTGCCTGCACGGAGACGTCGAGGGCCGAGACAGGTTCGTCGGCGACGATGATCTCCGGGTTGAGCGCGAGGCCGCGGGCGATGCCGATGCGCTGGCGCTGACCGCCGGAGAACTGGTGCGGATAACGGTTGATGTACTCCGGGTTGAGACCCACGACATCGAGCAGGTCCTGCACCTTGCGGCGCCGGTCGCCCTTGGGCGCCACCTCGGGGTGGATCTCGTAGGGCTCCCCGATGATGTCGCCTACCGTCATCCGGGGGTTGAGCGAGGTGTACGGGTCCTGGAACACCATCTGGATGTTCCGGCGTACGGCCTTCAGCGCGCGGCCGGACAGCTTGGTGACGTCCTCGCCCTTGTACGTGATCGAGCCGGCCGTCGGCTGCTCCAGGTGGACGAGCATCCTGGCGACGGTCGACTTGCCGCAGCCGGACTCCCCCACGATGCCGAGGGTCTCGCCCGCGGCCAGTTGGAAGGAGACGCCGTCGACCGCCTTGACCGCACCGACCTGCTTCTTGAACAGGATGCCCTGGGTCAGCGGATAGTGCTTGACGAGGTCGCGGACCTCCAGAATGGGTTCGCCGCCCGCGCGGGTGCTCCCCTGCTCAGCGTGCATCGAGCGTCTCCTTCCAGAAGTAGCAGGCGCTCTCGCGGTGCTGGGCCACCTCGAACAGCGGCGGCACCTCACCACGGCAGATGTCCTGGGCCAGCGGGCAGCGCGGGTTGAAGGCGCAGCCGGGCGGGATGTGCAGCAGGTTGGGCGGCAGCCCCTTGATCGCGTACAGCTCCTGGCCCTTCTGGTCCAGCCGTGGGATCGACTGGAGGAGGCCCTTGGTGTATGGGTGGGCGGGGGCCTTGTAGATCTCGTGGACGGGGGCCGACTCCACGATCCGGCCCGCGTACATCACGGCGATGTAGTCGGCGACGTCCGCGACCACGCCCAGGTCGTGGGTGATCAGGATGAGTCCCATGTTGAGCTCGCGCTGGAGTTCGGCGAGCAGGTCCATCACCTGGGCCTGGACGGTCACATCGAGGGCGGTGGTGGGTTCGTCCGCGATGATCAGCGAGGGTTCCAGCGCCATCGCCATGGCGATCATGATGCGCTGGCGCATGCCGCCGGAGAACTGGTGCGGGTAGTTCCCGACGCGTTCCTTCGCGGCCGGGATGCGGACCCGGTCCATCAGCTCGATGGCCTTCGTCCGGGCGTCCTTGCGGGACATCCCCCGGTGCACGACGAACATCTCGCCGAGCTGGTCCCCCACGCTGAGCACGGGGTTGAGGGACGACAGCGCGTCCTGGAAGATCATGGCCATCTCCTGGCCGCGGATCTTCCGGCGCTCCTCGGCCTTGAGCTTCAGCAGATCGCGGCCCTTGAAGATGATCTCGCCGCTGCTGATCTTCCCCGGCGGCATGTCGAGAATGCCCATGATCGCCTGTGCGGTGACCGACTTGCCGGAGCCGGACTCGCCGAGGACCGCGAGCGTCTCGCCCTCGGCCACCGAGTAGTTGACCCCGTTGACGGCTTTGGCCACCCCGTCCCGGGTGTGGAACTCCACGTGCAGATCGCGCACTTCGAGCAACATGGCAACGGGCTCCTCAGCGCAGCTTGGGGTCGAGGGCGTCGCGCACCGCGTCGCCGAGCATGATGAACGCGAGCACGGTGATCGCCAGCGCTCCGGCGGGCCAGAGCAGCATGTGCGGGGCGTTGCGGATGTACTGGGAGGCGGCCGAGATGTCGATGCCCCAGGAGACGGCCGGCGGCTTCAGGCCGACGCCGAGGAACGAGAGGGTCGCCTCCAGCGAGATGTACGTACCCAGGGCGATGGTCGCGACGACGATCACGGGGGCGACCGCGTTGGGAGCGATGTGGCGGAGCATCATCCGGGAGTTGGAGGCGCCGAGCGCGCGGGCCGCCTGGACGTAGTCGTTCTGCTTGGCGGTGATGACCGAGCCACGGGCGATTCGGGCGATCTGCGGCCAGCCCAGCAGCACGATGAATCCGATCACCGGCCAGACGGTCGAGCTGGTCACCACGGAGAGGAAGACCAGGCCGCCGAGGACGACCGGGATGCCGAAGAAGATGTCGGTGATACGGGAGAGGAACGAGTCCCACCAGCCGCCGAAGAAGCCGGCCAGCCCGCCCAGGATGCCGCCGAGGATCGAGACTCCGACGGTGGAGCAGACGCCTACGGTGACCGATGTCCTGGCCCCGTAGACGGTACGGGTGTAGACGTCGCAGCCCTGGCCGTCGAAGCCGAACGGGTGGCCGGGCTGGGAGCCCTCCTGGGCCTTGCCCAGGTCGCAGTTGAGAGGGTCCTGGTCCGCGATCAGCGACGGCCAGATCGAGATGATCACCAGGAAGAGGATGATCAGGGCGGAGATGATGAAGACCGGGTTGCGGCGCAGGTCGCGCCAGGCGTCGGACCAGAGGCTGCGGGGCTTCTCGGCCGGTCCGGTGCCCTCGGGGCCGCCCGGTGTCTTCTCCAGCGTCTCCCCTTGCGCCAGGGCGAGATCCATGGCGGCTCCTGCCCCGCCCGGGGAGATCGCTTCGTCCGGCGTCTGCTCAGGCATAGCGGATCCTCGGGTCGAGTACGGCGTACAAGAGGTCGACGATCAGGTTGGCCGCCAGGAAGACGAGGACCAGGACGGTGACGAACCCGACGACGGTCTGGGAGTTCTGGCGCAGGATGCCCTGGTAGAGCTGGTAGCCGACGCCGTGGATGTTGAAGATGCGCTCCGTGACGATCGCCCCGCCCATCAGGGCGCCCACGTCCGTACCGATGAAGGTGACGACGGGGATCAGCGAGTTGCGCAGCAGATGCCGGAGGACGACCCGGCGCCTGGGGAGGCCCTTGGCGGTGGCGGTACGGACGTAGTCGGCGCTGGCGTTCTCGGCGATCGAGGTCCGGGTGAGCCGGGTGACGTACGCCAGCGAGACCGAGGCGAGGACGAGCCCGGGGACGAGGAGCTCGTTGAACGGCGCCTCCGGGGAGACGGACGGTTTGATGACGCCCCACTCCACGCCGAGGAGTAGCTGGAGCAGCAGACCGGTGACGAAGGTCGGGATGGAGATGACGACCAGGGTCAGGATCAGCACCGTGGTGTCGACGGGCCGGCCGCGGCGCAGGCCGGTGATGACGCCGAGGGTGATGCCGATGACGACCTCGAAGACGATCGCGACGATGGTGAGCCGGATGGTGATGGGGAAGGCGGTGCCCATCAGCTCGGTGACCTTCTGGCCGTTGAACGCGGTGCCGAAGTCGCCGGTGAAGACATTGCCCATGTAGGTGGCGTACTGCTGCCAGACCGGCTTATCGAGGCCGAATTCCGAGCGGAGCTGGGCGGCGGTCGCCGGATCGCACTGGCGATCGCCGCAGAGACCCGCGATGGGGTCGCCCATCACGTTCACCATGAGGAAGATCAGCAGCGTGGTGCCGAAGAAGACCGGGATCATCTGCAGCAGCCGCCGGATCACATAACGTCCCATGAAGACTCCGTCGGTCGCGGGGGGTCGGTGGCGCGGGGATGAGGAAGCCGGATGGCCGGTGCGGCACAGCGCACCGGCCATCCGGCCCTGCGGGATTACTTGACCTTGATCTGCTCGTACACCGGGACGCTGAACTGGTTCAGCGCGACGTTGGTGATCTTCTCCGAGTAGCCGGCGCTGCCGTTCTGGTACCAGAGCGGGATGACGGGCATCTGCTCGGCAAGGACCTTCTCCGCGTCCTGGAAGGTGGAGACGGCCTTGGCCTTGTCGGACTCGGCGTTGGCCTTGTCGACCAGGGAATCGAACTTCTTGTTGCTCCACTTGCCGTCGTTGGACGAGGCGTTGGTGTAGTAGAGGGGCTGCAGGAAGTTCTGGATCAGCGGGTAGTCCATCTGCCAGCCCGCGCGCCAGGCGCCGGTGAGCTTCTGCTGGGAGACCTGGCTGCGGAAGTCGGCGAAGGTGCCGACCGGGGAGCCGACGCAGGCCTTGTTGTTCCCCATCGCCTTGTTGATGCTGTTGCAGACGGCGTCGACCCACTCCTTGTGCGAGCCGGTGTCCGCGTTGTACGAGATCTTCAGCTGGCCGCCGGGGATGCCGCCGCCCTCCTGGATCAGCTTCTTGGCGTCCGCCGCGTTGTATTCGCACGGCGCCCCGCACAGCCCCTCCTTGAAGCCGCCGTCCACGCCGAGGACCGGGGACGTCCAGTCGGAGGCAGGGGTGCGGGTCTTCTGGAAGATCTGGTCGGTGATCTGGTCGCGGTTGATCGCCATCGACAGGCCCTGTCGGACCTTGATGCCGCCGGGGGTGTCCCACTTCTTGTCGTAGAAGGGGAAGGCGAGGGTCTGGATGATGCCGGCCGGGGTGTTGATGTACCGGTCGCCGAGGTCCGCCTTGACGTTCTTCAGCTGCGAGGCCGGTACGTCGTCGACGAGGTCGAGGTTGCCCGCGATCAGGTCGGTGTAGGCGGTGTTGTTGTCGGTGTAGACCTTGAGGTCGATGCCGCCGTTCTGCGCCTTGTCGTCACCGGGGTACTTGTCCCACTTGCGCAGGCTCATCGAGGAGCCCTTGGTGTACTTCTCGATGGTGTACGGGCCGTTGCCGACGGGCTTGGCGAGCCAGCCTGCATGGTCGGTGAAGAAGCTCTGGGGCAGCGGGGCGAACGCCGGGTAGCCGAGGGTGTCCGGCCAGAGGGAGAACTTCTGCGTCAGCTTCACCGAGAAGGTCATCGGGTCGACGACCTTGAGGCCGGCAAGCTTCGTCGCGCTGGCACTGCCGGTGTCGGGGTGGACCTTGTCGTAACCGTCGATGTATCCGAAGAAGTAGGCGTTCTTCTGATTGTTCTTCAGCAGGGCGCCGTAGTTCCAGGCGTCCACGAACGACTTCGCGGTGATCTTCTCGCCGTTGCTGAAGGTCCAGCCGTCCTTCACCGTGACGGTGAAGTTCTGCGAGTCGGTGGTGTCGATCTTCTCGGCGAGCATGTTCGTCGCCGCACCGGTCTTCGGGTCGTACTTCTTCAGTCCCCGGAAGACCATGTCGAGGACCTTGCCGCCCTGCACCTCGTTGGTGTTGGCGGGCTCCAGCGGGTTCTGCGGGTCACCCCAGGAGGAGCTGACGATCCCATTGGCGCCGCCGCCACCGCCGCCGCCCCCGCCGCCGCCACCGCAGGCCGTCGCCACCAGGGCGACGGTCACGGCACATGCGGCCCACTTGGCCTGTGTGGCTCCGCGCATGGAATGCCTCCTCATCGAGCTCCGTCTCACGTGGAGTCAAATATCACCTGATCGATCACTTTCTGCACATTTACACCCCCCATCCGAGCGCAGCAGGAACGCCGCGGGCGCATTCCGGTGAGCAGCGGAGTGATAACGGCCGCGCATCGAACGCGCATCGTCCGCGCATCCGATTGGCCGGATGTACGAATTCCGAGACGGTGCCGCCCGCATATCGGACTCATTGCCGGTTTCCTCCTCGCATGCAACGAACATCCTTTCGATTGAGTCAAGGGGCGGCAAATCGGAGGGCAATCATTGGCCATGTATCCGTCAAGGTCCCAAAGAGCGCCTCAAGTCAACCGGACATTCATTGACCCTCCGTGAATTGCGTTGAAAAAGTCCGAGTAGCCCGTAGGTGTTGCCCTGCGGAGTCCTTCGACCCTCGGGCCAGGAGCACCATGACGATTCCAACCCCGCACACAACCGCTCCTCTTGAGGTAGTGGATGCGAAGGCACTGCCGACGCCGGATCCTTCGGCTCCCAAGGGCGGCGAGGGCCGTTCGCCGGGAAAGTTGGCCTGGCGGCGCTTCAAGCGCGACCGCACCGGCATGATTTCGGCCTATGTGGTCGTCGCCTTCTTCGTGGTGGCCCTCTGCGCCCCGCTGATCGCCAAGCTGTACGGCAAGGATCCGTACACGACGTACGGTCAGAACGACACGAGCCTGCTCGACGACTTCGGCTCCCCGGTTCTGCCCAACGGCGGTATCAGCGGCGACTTCTGGTTCGGCATCGAGCCCGGACTCGGCCGGGACGTCTTCACGTTTCTGCTCTACGCCATGCGCAACTCGCTGCTCATCGCTGCGGCAACGACGTTGCTGGTGACGGCGATCGGAATCGCCGTCGGTATCACGGCCGGCTATCTCGGCGGGAAGACCGACTACCTCGTCGGCCGGGTCATCGATATCCTGCTGGCCTTCCCCTCCACGCTCTTCTTCATCGCCTTCTGGCCGGTGATGATCTCGATCCTGGTCTCGCCGGAGGAGAACACCCCGGTCTGGCTGACCGTCGTCAGTCTCATCTCGGTGATGACCGCCTTCGGCTGGGCGTCCATCGCGCGTCTGCTGCGTGGCGAGGTACTCGCCCTGCGCGAACGCGAGTTCATCGAAGCGGCCAAGGTCACCGGCGCATCGCCGGCGCGGATCATCTTCAAGGAACTGCTTCCCAACCTCTGGACGCCGATCCTCATCCAGGCGACGCTCGCGCTGCCCGCATACGTCACGGCCGAGGCGGGCCTCGCCTTCCTCGGTGTCGGGCTCACCTCCCCGACACCCGACTGGGGCGTGATGATCCAGCGCGGATCGGACGTCTACCAGAGCGACATCACGTTCATGCTCTTCCCCGGCGTCACGATGGTGATCTTCGTGATCGCCTTCAACCTCCTGGGCGACTCGGTGCGTGACGCACTGGACCCGAAGACCAAGCGCTGAACCGTACTCCCTCCGACCGGGCGACGGGGCCCGCCGGATCCATCGTTCCTCTCAATCGACCAGGGCAGGAAGCCATGTCCCTTTCCCGCAGAAACTTCGTCATCGCCACGTCGGTCGCGGCCGGTGGCTCGATGGTCCTCTCCGCCTGCAGCAGCGGCAGCACGGCCGGCAAGAGCAACAAGGGCGGCGGGCACGGCGGTGCCGACAAGTACACCGGCGCCGTCGTCGTCGGCACCAAGGAGGACTCCACCGGTCCCGCACCCGAGGTCGAAGGGGCGAAGAAGGGTGGCACGATCCGCGGCATCGCCCCGGACGACTTCTCCCACCTCGACCCGCAGCGCATCTACTTCTCCTGGAACTCCGCGGTCGGTGACCTCTTCATCCGCTGCCTGACCGGTTACAAGATCGCGGCGGACGGATCGATGAAGCTGGTCGGTGACCTCGCCACCGACGCCGGCACCATCGGCGACGGCGGAAAGACCTGGACCTTCACGCTGAAGGACGGTCTGAAGTGGGAGGACGGCAAGGAGCTCACCGTCGAGGACGTGCGCCACGGCATCGAGCGCGGCTTCGCCAGCTTCACCACCGAGGGCGCCGGATACGCCCAGACCGCACTGACCGGCAGCACCGACTTCCGGTCGAAGTACAAGGGCCCGTTCAGCGGCAAGCACCTCGACTCGGTCGTCACCGACGCCGCGGCGAAGACCATCACCTTCAAGCTCGCCGAGGCCCGTCCGGACTTCAACTTCACCCTCGCGATGAGCTCCTACGGTGCCGTCCCGGTCAAGGGCGACAGCAAGGAGAGGTACGACAAGGACCCGGTCTCGTGCGGTCCGTACCGCGTCAAGAGCCACGCCGTCGACAAGTCGATGACGCTGGTGCGCAACCCCCACTGGGACCCGAACACGGACTCGATCCGTAACGCCTACCCGGACAGCTTCGTGTACGAGTTCGGTCCGGAATCGCTCCCGGCGACGGACCGTATGATCGCCGACGACGGCGACGACCAGTACGCGGTCATGGCGTACAGCGGTGTCCCGGCCGAGCGCATCCAGAAGGTCCTCACCGACCCCGAGCTGAAGAAGCGCACCTTCAACGGCCTGCTGACCGGCATCTACTACTACGCCATCAACACCAAGCGGATCACCGACCTGAAGGTGCGTCAGGCGCTCATCCACGCCTGGCCGCTGGAGCAGATCCGCAAGATCTACGGTGGCCCGTCGGCCGGTGACTACGCGACGTCCATCCTCAGCCCGGACATCCTCGGCTACGCCCATGACGACGTCTACGGCAAGCTGAAGAAGCCGCAGGGCGACCCCGAGGCGGCCAAGAAGCTGCTGAAGGAGGCGGGCAAGGAGGGCCAGAAGGTCGTCTACGCCTTCCCGCAGAGCAACACCTACGACAAGACCAAGGTCGTCATCGAGAACGCCCTCAAGGCGGCGGGCTTCGACCCGGTCATCAAGCCGCTGGACTCGACCAGCTACTACGACCAGGTCCAGCAGATCGACAACAAGTTCGACGTGATGTGGTTCGGCTGGTCCCCGGACTGGCCGACCGGCTACACGCTGGTGCAGCCGCTGTTCGACGGCGGCACCATCGCCAACGGCTCCAACAACATCTCGCAGCTGAAGGTCGACTGGGTCGACGCGGCGATCAAGAAGAACGTCACCATCGCCGACCCGGCCGCGGCCGGCAAGGCCTGGGCAGCGCTGGACAAGCGGATCATGACGGAGGAGGCGCCGATCATCCCCGAGACGTTCCAGCGCCGCTTCTACCTGTACGGCTCGAAGGTCGGCGGCGCCATGTTCCACCCGCTGTGGTCCTCGGCCGTCTTCTACAAGCTGTTCGTGAAGGCCTGACGCCCACACTCCCGAGGCGGGGCACCCCTGCGGTGCCCCGCCCGCTCCCCTCCCACTCGTCGGCGTCTGCCAGGGAAATCCATCGCCATGTTCCGCTTCCTCATCCGCCGGGCAATCGGCGCACTGGTCATCCTGCTGATCATCAGTGCCATCACTTTCGTCCTCTTCTACGTCGCACCCCGCGACCCGGCCCGCGTTGCCTGCGGCAAGGTGTGCACGCCCGAGACGCTGGCACTGGTAAAGCGCAACCTCGGCATCTCCGACCCGCTGCCCGTGCAGTACTGGCACTGGCTCCAGGCCGTGTTCGTGGGCCGGGACTACACCTCCTTCGGGCACTGCCCCGCACCGTGCCTCGGGTACTCCTTCCACAACCGTGAACCGGTCCTGGGCACGATCATCGACCGCTTCCCGACGACCCTCTCCCTCTCGGTGGGCAGTGCCGTCATCTTCGTGATCTTCGGCGTGGGCACCGGCATGCTGGCCGCGGTCCGGCAGGGCAAAGCGGTCGACAAGGTGGCCTCCTCGGCCTCCCTCATCTTCTCCTCGATGCAGATCTACATCGTCGGTGTCGTCGCCATGTACTACCTGGCGGACCAGTGGCACATCCTCAGCCGCCCCAAGGACGTCCCATTCACCGAGGACCCGGCCGGCTGGTTCCAGGGACTGCTGCTGCCATGGTTCGTACTGGCGCTCATCTTCACCGCCAACTACACGCGCATGGCCCGCTCCCAGCTCGTCGAGACGCTGAGCGAGGACTACGTGCGCACGGCACGCGCCAAGGGCCTGTCCCGACGCACCGTCTTCTTCCGGTTCGCCTGGCGCGGTGCCATGGGGCCGATCGTCACCATCTTCGGACTGGACCTCGGCCTGCTCCTCGGCGGCGCGATCATCACCGAGAAGACCTTCGGACTGCACGGCATCGGCGCACTCTCCATCAAGGCCGTCCTCGACAACGACCTGCCGCTGCTGCTCGGTGTCGTCCTGGTCGCGGCAGCAGCGATCGTCGTCTTCAACATCATCGTCGACGCCGTCTACGCCCTCATCGATCCACGCGTCCGCCTCGCCTAGGGAGAGATCCAATGAGCACCCCCTTCCTCTCCGTACGCGATCTGCGCGTGCACTTCTCCACCGATGACGGCATGGTCAAGGCCGTCGACGGGCTGTCGTTCGACGTCGAACGGGGCCGCACGCTCGGCATCGTCGGCGAGTCCGGTTCCGGGAAGTCCGTGACCAACCTGACGATCCTCGGCCTGCACCACCCCGACCACACCGAGATCGAGGGGGAGATCCTGCTCGACGGGCAGGACCTGCTCACCGCCTCGGAGCGGGAGCTGGAGCGGCTGCGCGGCAACAAGATGGCCATGATCTTCCAGGACGCGCTGGCCTCCCTCTCGCCGTACCACACCATCGGGAAACAGATCTCCGAGACGTATCGCAAGCACACCGGCGCCTCCAAGCGGGAGAGCCGGGCCCGGGCGATCGAAATGCTCACCAAGGTGGGCATCCCGCAGCCCGATCTGCGGGTCGACGACTATCCGCACCAGTTCTCCGGCGGTATGCGCCAGCGCGCGATGATCGCCATGGCGCTGGTCTGCAACCCGGAGCTGCTGATCGCCGACGAGCCGACCACCGCGCTGGACGTCACCGTGCAGGCCCAGATCATCGACCTGCTCAAGGAGCTCCAGCAGGAGACCGGCACATCGATCATCTTCATCACCCACGACCTCGGTGTCATCGCCGACATCGCGGACGACGTGCTGGTGATGTACGGCGGGCGGTGCGTGGAGCGCGGCACCAAGAAGGAGGTGCTGCGGGCGCCCCAGCACCCCTACACCTGGGGCCTGCTGGGGTCGATGCCGACTCTCGAGGGACCGGTCGACGTACCGCTGTCGCCGATCCCGGGCACCCCTCCGAGCCTCCTCAACCCGCCGACCGGCTGCCGGTTCCACCCGCGGTGCTCGTTCACCGAGCGGGTCGGCGGCGCGCGCTGCGCGACCGACCAGCCGCCGCTGGAGCTGGTGGCCGGACGCGGGGCCGCCTGCCACCTCACCGCGGAGCAGCGCACCGAGTTCTTCGCCGACTTCGCCGGCACCCGGCCCAACTGACGTACAAGAGACGGGACTTCCCCACTATGAGCAGCACCGATCCCCTCCTGGACGTCGCCGGACTCACCAAGCACTTCCCGATCAGGGGCGGCTTCCCGATCCGGCGGACCGTCGGCGCGGTGCAGGCCGTGGACGGACTGGACTTCACGGTCTCCGAGGGCGAGAGCCTGGGCCTGGTCGGCGAGTCCGGGTGCGGCAAGTCGACGACGGGCCGGCTGATCACCCGGCTGCTGGAGCCGACCGGCGGCAAGATCTCGTACCGCGGGCAGGACATCACCCATGCCTCGCGGCGCGAGCTGGTGCCGGTCCGCTCCGAGATCCAGATGATCTTCCAGGACCCGTACGCCTCGCTGAACCCGCGGCAGACCGTCGGCAAGATCGTCGCCGGACCGATGGAGATCAACGGCATCAACCCGGCGGGCGGTCGCGAGGCGCGCGTACGCGAACTGCTGGAGACGGTGGGGCTCAACCCGGAGCACTACAACCGCTTCCCGCACGAGTTCTCCGGCGGTCAGCGCCAGCGCATCGGGGTGGCCCGGGCGCTGGCCCTGGAGCCGAAGCTGATCGTCGCCGACGAGCCGGTCTCGGCGCTGGACGTGTCGATCCAGGCGCAGGTGGTGAACCTGCTCCAGAAGCTGCAGAAGGAACTGGGCATCGCGTTCCTGTTCATCGCGCACGACCTCGCCGTCGTACGTCACTTCTCGCAGCGCGTCGCGGTGATGTATCTCGGCCGGATCGTGGAGATCGCCGACCGGGACGATCTGTACGGCAACCCGCGCCACCCGTACACGAAGGCGCTGCTCTCCGCCGTGCCGGAGGCGACCGCCGACGACGTGCCGGCCCGTGAGCGGATCCGGCTGACCGGCGATGTGCCGTCTCCGGTCGACCCGCCGTCGGGCTGCCGGTTCCGCACCCGCTGCTGGAAGGCGACGGAGAAGTGCGCGAGCGAGACGCCGCCACTGGTACGCATCGAGGGGAGCCGGGACGGCCATCTGACGGCCTGCCACCACCCGGAAGGCCCCGGGACCGTGTCGTCCGTCCCGCGGGCGCGTACGGGCCAGGACGCGCCGGGCCCGGCCGAGCAGAACACCGAGAACCCCAAGGCCGGGGGCTGACACCCCTGCCCTCGCCCCGGAAGCGGCCGGGCGGAGACGGATCCGATCGGTCCGCGATCCACCCGGCCCTCCGGCCCGGGGAACCGAGCACGTCGGCCCATTGACCCGAGCCACCTGCGAGCCCGGTTCCCGGGACATGGGAAAGGCGCCCGGAACCGATCGGTTCCGGGCGCCTTCGTACCTGCGCCTTCGAGCAGAACTACGCCGCGTGCACGACGTCCTTCTCCTCGGCGAAGTGGCACGCCGACTCGTGCGCGGCCGGAGTGTCCGAGGACTTGAAGCGCTCGGGGATCGCCAGCAGCGGCACCTCCGTCGCGCACTTGTCCTGGGCCTTCCAGCAGCGGGTGCGGAAGCGGCAGCCCGACGGCGGGTTCGCCGGCGACGGGACGTCACCGGTGAGGATGATCCGCTCGCGACCCTCACGGGCCTCCGGGTCCGGAACCGGGACCGCCGACAGCAGCGCCTGGGTGTAGGGGTGCGTGGGGTGGTCGTAGATCTGCTCGTCCGTACCGATCTCGGCCATCTTGCCGAGGTACATGACGCCGACCCGGTCCGAGATGTGCCGGACGATCGACAGGTCGTGCGCGATGAAGAGGTAGGAGAGGTTGAACTCGTCCTGCAGCTTCTCCATCAGGTTGATGACCTGTGCCTGCACCGACACGTCGAGCGCGGAGACCGGCTCGTCGCAGATGATGATCTCCGGGTTGAGCGCGAGGCCGCGGGCGATGCCGATGCGCTGGCGCTGACCGCCGGAGAACTGGTGCGGATAACGGTTGATGTACTCCGGGTTGAGACCCACGACATCCAGGAGGTCCTGCACCTTGCGGCGCCGGTCGCCCTTGGGCGCCACCTCGGGGTGGATCTCGAAGGGCTCCCCGATGATGTCGCCGACCGTCATCCGGGGGTTCAGCGAGGTGTACGGGTCCTGGAACACCATCTGGATGTTCCGGCGTACGGCCTTCAGCGCGCGGCCGGACAGCTTGGTGATGTCCTGGCCCTTGTAGAAGACCTCACCGGCGGTGGCCCGCTCCAGCGTCATCAGGAGCTTGGCGACCGTGGACTTGCCACAGCCGGACTCGCCCACGATGCCGAGCGTCTCGCCCTGGTACAGGTCGAACGAGATGCCGTCCACGGCCTTGACCGCACCGACCTGCTTCTTGAACAGGATGCCCTGGGTCAGCGGGAAGTGCTTGACCAGGTTACGGACCTGGAGGATCGGCTCGCCCTGCGGCACCGGCGCCTCGATGGCGGCAACGGCCTCCGCCTCGGTGGCCGCGTCGACCGTCGCCACTTCGGTGACGTTCGGGGTGGCGTCCACGGGCTCCTTGTTGATGTCAGCCATGGATCGTCTCCTTCCAGAAGTGGCAGGCGCTGCCGCGGCCGACCAGCTCGGTGCCGTCCTGCTCGGTCACCGGGCGCAGGGCCGGGATGTCCGTACGGCAGATGTCCTGTGCCATCGTGCAGCGCGGGTTGAAGGCACAACCCGTGGGCACGCGGAGCAGGTTGGGCGGCAGGCCCTTGATCGCGAAGAGCTCCTGGCCCTTCTGGTCCAGCCGCGGGATCGACTCCAGCAGACCCTTGGTGTACGGGTGTGCCGGGCGCTTGTAGATCTCGTGGACCGGGGAGGTCTCGACGATCCGGCCCGCGTACATCACGGCGATCTTGTCCGCGACGTCGGCGACGACACCGAGGTCGTGCGTGATCAGGATGAGACCCATGTTGTACTCGCGCTGAAGCTCCGCGAGAAGGTCCATCACCTGGGCCTGCACGGTCACGTCGAGCGCGGTGGTCGGCTCGTCCGCGATGATCAGGTCCGGCTCCAGGGCCAGCGCCATGGCGATCATGATGCGCTGGCGCATACCGCCGGAGAACTGGTGCGGGTAGTCCGAGACCCGGGCCCTGGCAGCCGGGATCTTGACCTGGTCCATCAGGTCGATGGCCTTGGCCTGCGCGTCCTTCTTGGACAGGCCCTGGTGGACCCGGAACATCTCGCCGAGCTGGTAGCCGACGGTGAGCACCGGGTTCAGCGAGGAGAGCGCGTCCTGGAAGATCATCGCGATCTTCTGGCCACGGATCTGCCGACGCTCCTCGTAGGACATCTTCAGCATGTCCTGGCCGCGGAAGAGGATCTCCCCCTGGGGGATCTTGCCCGGCGGCATGTCGAGGATGCCCATGATGGCCTGCGCCGTCACGGACTTGCCGGAGCCGGACTCACCGAGAACGGCGAGCGTCTCCCCTGCGTCCACGCTGTAGTTCACGCCGTTGACGGCCTTGACCACACCGTCCCGGGTGTGGAACTCCACGTGCAGGTCACGGACTTCGAGCAGCGGGCCGACGTGGTCGTCACCCGAGCGCGGGGACGGGACTTCTGCGGTCTTGTCGATGGTAGTCACGTACGCCCTCCTTATCGCGACTTCGGATCGAGGGCGTTGCGGACGGCTTCGCCGAGCATGATGAACGCCAGAACGGTGATGCTGAGCATGATCGACGGGTACAGCAGGATGTGCTGCGCGACGCGGATCTGACTGGCGCCACCCGAGATGTCGATGCCCCACGAGATCGTCGGCTCGGCGAGCCCCAGACCCAGGTAGGACAGGGTGGCTTCGGCCGAGATGTACACACCCAGCGAGATGGTCGCAACGACGATCACCGGCGCCATGGCGTTCGGCAGGATGTGCTTGAACAGGATCCGGGACGTGCCCGCACCCAGAGCCCTGGCCGCCTGGACGTAGTCCGACTGCTTGATGGTGATCACGGCCCCGCGCATGACACGCGCGATCTGTGTCCAGCCGAGGAACGCGAGGGCGAGGACCACGACCCAGACGGAGCGGTCGGTGAACGCCTGCAGGACCACCATGGCGCCGAGCAGGAAGGGCAGTCCGAGGAAGATGTTGGTGAACCCGGACAGGAGCGCGTCGACCCAGCCGCCGAAGTAGCCGCCGAGCATGCCGATCAGGCCACCGAACACGGTCACCAGCGCGGTGACGGAGATACCGACGATCACCGAGGCCCGGGTGCCGTAGATGACACGCGCGTAGACACTGCGGCCCTGACCGTCGTAACCCAGCCACTCGGGCGAACCGACCTTGCCGAGCTCGGGCTTGCCGAGGAAGTGATGCACCAGGTCGCTGCTGGTCGGCGAGGCGCTGGTGAACAGCCCCGGGAACACCGTCATGACGAGCAGGATCACGATGAGGACGGACGAGATGACGAAGTACCAGTTGGAGCGGAGGTCGACCCACGCGTCGCCCCAGAGGCTGCGGGCCTTCTCGGCCTTCACGGCCACCGGCTCCGCCACTGCCGTCTTCGGGTCTTCGGTCGCGGGTGCGGTCTTGATCACGTCAGGCATAACGGATCCTCGGGTCCAGGACCGCGTACAGCAGGTCGACGAGCAGGCTCATGAAGAGGTAGACGAGCACCAGGATGGTGACCAGGCCGACCAGGGTCGTGCCCTCGCGCCGGACGATCGACTCGTAGATGGTGCCGCCGACGCCCTTCACGTTGAACAGACCCTCGGTCACGACCGCGCCGCCCATCAGGGCGCCCAGGTCGGTACCGAGGAAGGTGATGACGGGGATCAGCGAGTTGCGCATCAGGTGCACACCGACGATGCGGCGCTTGGGAAGCCCCTTGGCCACAGCGGTACGCATGTAGTCCGAGCGCAGGTTCTCGGCCATCGTCGTACGCGTCAGTCGTGCCACGTAGGCGAGGGAGAGCGACCCGAGCACGACGGCCGGTGCTATCAGCTCGCTCCACGTTGCATCGTTCGAGACGTTCGGCGCGATCCAGTCGAGCTGGAAGGCGAACACCGACTTGACGATGAAGCCGAGGACGAAGACCGGAATCGAGATGATCAGCAGAGTGAAGACCAGGATCGCGTTGTCCGCGAGACGGCCGGCACGCAGCCCGGCGACCATGCCGAGGCCGATACCGAGAACGATCTCGATGAGGAACGCCATGGCGGCCAGTCGCAGGGTGACGGGGAACGCGTCACCGAGGACATCCGTGACCGGACGACCGCTGGCTATCTGAGTGCCGAAATCAAAATGCAGGACGATGCCTGTCATGTAATTCCAGTACTGCTGCAGGATCGGCTGGTCCAGCCCCAGTTGGTGCCGCATGGCGGCAAGGGTGGCAGGGTCGGCGCCCTTGTCCCCGAAGAGTCCCCGCACGGGGTCGCCGGGCAGGGTGTAGACCATCAGGAAGATCAGCAGGGTTGTCCCGATGAAGACCGGGATCATCTGGAGCAGTCGTCGTGCGACATAGCGCCCCATGGTGCCTCCATGTAAGTGGCAAGCGGCAGCCAACGGGCCCTCCCCCGTCACCGACCCCCTGTGGGGTCGTCGGTGACGGGAAAGGGCCCCCCGGCCACGGCGTGCAGGCTGGTCCGGGACCGATGTCAGTGTCGGTCCCGCACCGGCCCGCGGACTACGTCGGTGGTTACTTCTTGACCTGAACTTCGGTCAGGATCGGGTCGCCGTCCTGGGCGTACTGGACGTTCTGGACCTTCTCCGAGTAACCGGCGTTGACCTTGTAGTACCAGAGCGGGATGGTCGGCATGTAGTTGACCAGCTCCTTCTCGATCTCCTGGTACCCCTTGACCGACTCGTCGAGCGTGGCAGCGGAGTCCGCGGCCTTGATCTTCTTGTCGAGGTCCTTGTTGGAGAAGAAGCCGTTGTTGCCGGCCGCACCCGTACGGAACAGGTCGCTGATGAAGTTCGCGTTCACCGGGTAGTCGAGCACCCAGCCGCCGCGGTAGAACGACTTGACCTGCTTGGCGTCACGGGCGTCCAGGTCGGCCTGGAAGTCGACCTTCGAGTCGCCGGCGCACGCGACGCCGGTCGCCTGGGTGATGCTGTTGCAGACAGCCTCGACCCATTCCTTGTGGCCGCCGTCGGCGTTGAACTGGATGTAGATCTTGTTACCCGGAACACCGCCGCCCTCCTTGATGAGAGCCTTGGCCTTCGTCGGGTTGTACGTGGTGACGTCACCCGCGACGTTCGGCTGGTAGCCGAGAACACCCTTGGCGACCCAGCCCGTGGCCGGCTCGCGGGTGCCCTGGAGCACCGTCTTGGTGATGGTGTCGCGGTCGATCGCCATCGACAGGCCCTGCAGGACCTTCGGGTCGGTGTTCTTCCACTGCTTGGTGTACATGGCGACACCGAGCGTCTGGATGGCGGAGTACGCCTTGTCCACGGCGCGGTCACCGAGGTCGGACCGGTAGACCGGGAGGTCCTTCGGCGCGATCTGGCGCAGCACGTCGACGTTGCCGGACTTCAGGTCCTCGTAGGCGGTCTCGAGGGTGGTGTAGTTCTTGAAGATCACACCACCGTTCTTCGCCTTGTCGGGGCCCTTGTAGTCGTCGTAGCGGACGACCTTGATCTGCTTCTTGTGGTCCCAGCTGACGAACTTGTACGCGCCGTTGCCGACCGGCTTCTCGCCGGCAGCCTTCGGGTCCGCGTAGAAGGACTCGGGCAGCGGCGAGAAGACCGTGTAGCCGAGCTTGTACGCGAAGTACGGCAGCGGGTTGTTGAGCTCGATGGTGAAGGTGTAGTCGTCGACGACCTTCAGACCCGACATGGCGTCGGCCTTCGGCTTGGCCTTCTCGTCCTCGGGGTGGACGTCGGTGAAGCCCTTGATGTCGGCGAACCAGGACGCGTTGGTCTGCGCGTTCTTGATGTTCGCGGCCCAGTTCCACGCCTTGACGTAGGACTCGGCGGTGACCGGCGTTCCGTCGTGGAACTTCCAGTCCTTCTTGAGCTTGACGGTCCAGAGCTTGCTGTCCTTGGTGTCGACAGACTCCGCGTTGATCATCTCAAGCTTGCCGGCCGGGTCGTAGTCGACCAGCTGCGAGAAGATCGCGTCGGTGACGATGCTGCCGTTCGACTCCATCGTGTTCGCCGGCTGCAGCGGGTTCTGCGGCTCGCCGACCTCGACGGAGAAGATGCCGTTGGCGTTGACAGCACCCTTGCCGCTGTCGCCCCCCTTGCCCTTGCCTTCGTCACTGCCGCCACCACAAGCGGTCGCAGCCAGGGCGATGATGGCCGCTCCCGCGACCCACTTGGCGCTCTTGGCACCACGCATGGGTTTCCTCCTCATGAGTCCACTTTTGACTACAAGAAAGGCACTGGCTTGATACACCGACACCCCTGACGGTGATCGTTTCAGTGCCTCGAGTGTGCTCGTGAGTCGGCACTCCCCACAGTGCGTGACCCATTGACCCGAGCTCAATGGAGCCAACTATTAAGTACGCCCGGGCTGTAAACCACACTTAAAGGGTCTCGGTTTGACAACATCGACCAGGCATGGTTGACCGAAATCCGGACAAAGCGATCCCAGACAGACACCCGCGAAACGGACCGTTAACACATGTTCCGGAGAGCGACGCCCGATATCCGGACACCTCGGGCAGGAAATCGAGTTGACGAAAAACCCGGGCCCCCACAGTGTCTGCGGGGGCCCGGGCCCTGTGTCAATGGGTCGTACGGGGTCAGCGCTTGGCGCGCGACGCGGAGCGGCCGCGCTCCTTCTGGTCCAGGACGACCTTGCGGATACGGACCGTCTCCGGGGTCACCTCGATGCACTCGTCGTCGCGGCAGAACTCCAGCGACTGCTCGAGCGACAGCTTGCGGGCGGGCACCACGTTCTCCGTGGTGTCCGCGGAAGCCGCACGCATGTTGGTGAGCTTCTTCTCCTTGGTGATGTTCACGTCCATGTCGTCGGCGCGCGAGTTCTCGCCGATGATCATGCCCTCGTAGACCTCGGTGCCGGCCTCGGTGAAGATGACACCGCGCTCCTGCAGGTTGACCATCGCGAACGGGGTCACCGAGCCCGAGCGGTCCGCGACCAGCGAACCGTTGTGACGGGTGCGCAGCTCGCCGAACCACGGCTCGTGGCCCTCGAAGAGGGAGTGCGCGATGCCCGTACCGCGGGTCTGCGTCAGGAACTCCGTACGGAAACCGATCAGGCCGCGGGACGGGACGATCCACTCCATGCGGACCCAGCCCGAACCGTGGTTCGTCATCGTCTCCATGCGGCCCTTACGGGTCGCCATCAGCTGCGTGATCGCACCGAGGTGCTCCTCGGGGGAGTCGATCGTCATGCGCTCGATCGGCTCGTGCGTCTTGCCGTCGACCTGCTTGGTGACGACCTCCGGCTTGCCGACCGTGAGCTCGAAGCCCTCACGGCGCATCTGCTCGACGAGGATGGCCAGCGCGAGCTCACCACGACCCTGGACCTCCCAGGCGTCGGGGCGCTCGGTCTCCAGGACACGGAGCGAGACGTTACCGACCAGCTCACGGTCCAGACGGTCCTTGATCTGCCGGGCAGTGACCTTGTGGCCCTTGCCGCCCTTGCCGACCAGCGGCGAGGTGTTCGCACCGATGGTCATCGAGATGGCCGGCTCGTCGACCGTGATCAGCGGCAGCGCGATCGGGTTCTCGGGGTCGGCCAGGGTCTCGCCGATCATGATGTCCGGGATACCGGCGATCGCGCAGATGTCGCCCGGACCGGCCTTCTCGGCAGGCTTACGGGTGAGCGCCTCGGTCATCAGGAGCTCGGTGATGCGGACGTTGGACATCGAGCCGTCACGCTTGATCCACGCGACGGTCTGGCCCTTGCGCAGCTCGCCCTGCTCGACACGGCACAGCGCGATACGGCCGAGGAAGTTGTCGGCGTCCAGGTTGGTGACGTGGGCCTGGAGGGGCGCGTCGTCGTCGTACTCCGGGGCCGGGACCGCGGAGAGGATCGTGCTGAAGAACGGCTCCAGGCTGTCGCTGTCCGGCGGGACGGTACCGTCCTCCGGCTTGGTCAGCGAGGCGACGCCGTCACGGGCACAGGCGTAGACGATCGGGAACTCGATCTGGTCCTCGTCGGCGTCCAGGTCCAGGAAGAGGTCGTACGTCTCGTCGATGACCTCGGCGATCCGGGAGTCCGGACGGTCCGTCTTGTTGATGCAGAGGATGACCGGCAGCTTGGCCGTCAGCGCCTTGCGGAGCACGAAGCGGGTCTGCGGGAGCGGGCCCTCCGACGCGTCGACCAGCAGGACGACCGCGTCCACCATCGACAGGCCGCGCTCGACCTCGCCACCGAAGTCGGCGTGGCCGGGGGTGTCGATGATGTTGATGGTGATGACGTCGCCGCCATCCTTCGGGTGGTACTTGACGGCCGTGTTCTTGGCCAGGATCGTGATGCCCTTCTCACGCTCCAGGTCGTTCGAGTCCATCATGCGGTCGTCGAGGTGCTCGGCGGCGTGCGCGGCGAACGCGCCCGCCTGCTTGAGCATGGCGTCGACCAGCGTGGTCTTGCCGTGGTCGACGTGGGCGACGATGGCTACGTTACGGATGTCGTGGCGCGTGGGCATGGGTGGCTTGCGCTTCTCTCGGATCGTGGGATCAGGCGTCTTAGTCGGTCTCAAGTCCTGGTACGCCCGCCGGGCGGACGCGCCACGGCTACCCCCCATGGTACGGGGCTGGCGCCGTAGCGGCTTCCCGGGCAGGTGTTACCAGTGACAGGAGAGGCGCACCGCTTCACGGGCCGCTGCCGATGCGTGCTTGGTCAGCGGCGTTCCACACCTGATGTCTCCGCACCCCGAAGAAGTCCAGTTCACCACGTGCCCGACGATCTCTTCCCTGTGCTTTCCAGGACCGCAGGAGTGGCGGAAATCGGTCTCGATCAGCTGTACCGAGCTGAACTCCACAAGGTGTCCGGCAGCGCCGCTGAATTCACCGCCTCCGTTGTCGACAGGCGCATATTCTCCCGGTTCGCCCAGCCCCGACGTCCCGTCCCCCTTCTCCGCCGGACCGAGGTGAACGCCGAGCGCGAGCAGCACGGCGTCGTTGTCCGGCGAGGTCCCATCGGCCCGTACGGACGCCGTGTCCGTACGCAGGCGTCGCATCGGCTGGGTGAACCCGGCGCCCTTGGCGCCGGTGAGGTGCTGGGGCTCGGTGACTCCGTTGTGCACCCACCGACGCCGGGTGTCAAACCAGGTGTACGTGCCACCTTTGCCGGTCCGGGGCCGTGATTCCGTGACGGGAACGTTGCCCTTGCCGGTCCTGGCGGCCGTCGGCGAACCGTCCGACCGCGGCTGCTCGCGGGTGGTTCCGTCACTCGACGTACAGGCGCTCACGCCCGTCGCCATGACGGCAGCGACCGCTACGGCTGCCGGTGTCCTCTTCCTGTTTCCGCCCCCGTGGTCACGTCTTCCGGTGAATTTCACCGGTGGTCACGGCCATGATCCCCGGGGCGGGATGGCTGCACTCGGGACTTGAGCAGCTTCAGAGGTGGGGCTCCGAAGCTGCGGGGCTCTGAGGTGCGGGCTAGGAGTTGGGGCTCCGGGGTGGGGGCTCTCAGAGGTGGGGGGATGGAGCGGCTACCCGGGTCAACAGGTGCTCATGACCTTGCCCGCCGGGACCGCGGCGGGCAAGAGACTTGAGCCAGTTCTGAGCTTCAGTTGAGGTTCTGACCTGCTACTTCTTACGATTCGCGGGGGAACCGGCCGCTTGCTGCTTCTTGAAACCGATGTCCTGGTAGTGGGGCACTCCGAAGCCGAAGGCGCCGACGTTCACGAGCTTCCTGCCGGTGGCCACCAGCTGCGGACGCTGATAGAGCGGAATCGACGCTGCGGCGGCCCAGATGCGGGCGTCGGCCTGCTTCATCAGATCCTGGGCGGCGCCTTCGTCGAGCTCGGAGAGTGCCTGGTCGAAGAGCTGGTCGATGTGGTCCGTACCGACGCGGGTGTAGTTCTGCTCGACGAGCAGCGAGCCGTCGGTGGCGGGCACGGGCTTGGCGAAGATCGGCCGGTCGTCGGTGGCCGGGTAGGCGGTGGCGGGCCAGGAGTACAGCGCCAGGTCGTAGGCGCCCGAGGCGACATGGTCCTTGAAGTAGCCGGCGTCCGCCACCTTGATGATCTCCGTGCGGATGCCGATCGAATCGAGCATGGCCGAAATCTTCTCCCCGACGGTCCGCAGAGACTCCGAGCCGGGACCGGACGGCAGGACGAAACGCAAGGTCAGCGGCTTGCCGTCCTTGCCCAGCGTGTCGCGGACGGAGTCGGCGGCCTTGGCCGGAGCCGCGGGGGCCGCGGTGCCCATGGGGGCATAGGCGCCGGCGGCACCTCCCGGCCCGCGGTTCTGTCCGGTGACCTTGCCGCGGGAGCTCTCGGCGGTGCTGGTGTCGGCGACGGCAACGGCGGACGTGAAGGCGTCGGCCTGGCGCAGCAGGGCGGCGCTCTGGACGGCGGCGGCCGGGGCGGGGGCGAGGACGTGGCCGGGGCTGGTGTCCTCGTCCTCGCGCGGCTTGTTGTCGTCGCCGGGCTTGTCGTCGCTCTTGTCGGCCTTCGTGGCCTTGTCGGCCGGCTCCGCCTTGCCGTGCTCGCCTCCCTTCACCTTCTCGCCCTTGCTGCCCGCCTTCGTACCGTCGGACTTCTTCTTCGTCGCGCCGCCCGGCGTCCAGCCGGCTTCGGCCAGCAGTGCCTGCGCCTTCTTGGTGTCCTGCTCGCCGAGTGCGCCGCTGTTGTCCTGGTATCCGGGCTGCCCGGCCAGCGCCAGGTGGCTGCCGAGCGGCGCGGCGGGCAGGCCGAGCGGCCCCAGTACGGTGTCGACGAGCTCCTGACGGTTGAGGGCACGGGCCACCGCGCGGCGTACCCGTTCGTCGGCGAGCGGCCCGGACTCACCGTTCAGCGCGAGCTGCGTGTAGGCGGGCTCCAACGACTTGCGTACGACATAGGCGCGCAGCCCGTCCTGCTCGGTGGCGTACACCTCCGCCGCTTTCCGGGTCTTCTCCCGACTCGCCCGGGCGGCCGCCGCGGCCTTCTCGTCGGAGCCGTGCGCCAGGGCCCAGGAGCGCAGTGCGGCGGCGGGGCCGATCTCGGAGCCCGGGCCGTGGGTGAGCGGCTGGCCGTTCTCCCCCTTGTCACGCGCCGCGGCCACGATCCGGTGCGCCGCCGCGGCGTCGATGTCGGCGATGTCGACCTTGCCGCCGACCAGTGCCTGGACCCGGTCCTGCGGCTTGACCGCCCGGAAGACCAGCGAGTCGAGCTTGGCCGGGCTGCCCCACCAGTGCGGGTTGCGGGTCAGGGTGACGGCGCCCGCGCTCTTGTTCACGCTGCGCAGCCGAAACGGTCCTGAGGTGGCCGCGAGGGTGGTGCGCGCCCGGTCGTTGAAGGCGGTCGGGGAGCTGGTGACCTGCTTCGGGTACAGCGGGGAGAAAAGGGAGCGCCAGTCCCCGTACGGCTTGGCGAAGGTGACCCGGACCTCCAGGTCGGTCTTGCCGCGCTCGATCCGCTCGATCCGGTCGTAGCCGGCGTTGCGGGCGGTCCAGAACGCCGAGTCCTTGCCGCTCAGCGCGCGCCACTGGGCGACGAAGTCGGGGGCCCCGATCTCCCGGCCGTCGCTCCAGACGGCCTGCTGGTTGAGCCGGTAGAGCACGACCTGCTTGGGTTCGCGCTCGATGACCTTCGCCGATTCCAGATAGTCGGAGTTCATGTGGGGGGTGCCCTTGGTGTCCAGCGGGAAGAGCGTCGGCAGCAGGGCCCCGGTGATGCGCGTGGTCGTGGCGTCGGCGTCCGCCTGGAAGGCATTGAAGGTGGTGGGCATCGCATCGATCGCCCAGTTGACCGTGCCTCCGTCGGCGACCAGATCCCGGCCGGCGGGGGCGACATCCTGCGGCACCACGATGGCGACGGTGGTCACTCTGTCCGAACTGGTGCACCCGGCCAGCGCGGGGATCGTGAGCACACCCGTCGCGAGGAGCGCGAGCGAGCGGCGCTTTCGGACTGTCCCGCGCGGGACGCCGACGTGGGACATGGCTGATACCTCCGGGGCCGGCCCGGCCCACCCGCAGACGGATGGGCCGGATTGTGCTTTTAGTGGCATTTGCAGTTGATCACACTGGTTCCGCTCATCCACTGAAGGTGCCCACGCGCGAGAGTCGGCGCCGACACGGCGCACCGGCCCCGAACCTCACCCGGGCGGCGGAGCGTCCGGTCAAGACGGAACGGCCCGCTCTCTTCCCAAAGGAGATGTGACGCGCGACACTCGCATGCGCATGAGCATTGCCACCCGCGACCGCGGAGGTGAGAGCAAGTCATGTCACTGCACGATGAGTTGACAGCTGTTCAGCACTGTCTCGACGACCTGGCCCGCACCGTCGGACGGCTGGAGCGGAGCCTTGCGCAGCTGCGCACGGCCGAAGCCGGTCCACGGCCGCCCGGCGCCGCCGGTGGCACCGACCCCGCCGACGGCGCCGTCACGGTCACCGACGTCATCACGATCACCGAGGCGCCGTACGACGCCACCCTGTGGACGGACTCGGACGACGAGGGTCTGGGCGTCCGCGGCAGGCACGCCCCCTAGGAGAGTTCCTTGGCCACCGGAACGGAACCAAGTGCGGAACCAGGTACGGATCCACCACAGCTGAAGGGGCCGGCCCGGCCCGGCGCACGCGCCCGGCCGTCCGGTGTGCACGGCGCCTCGCGGGCCGCCATCGCCGCCCGCCATCTGCGGACCGACCGCTGGTGGCTGGCGCCCGCGGTGACCGCGGGCGGGCTCCTCGCCTTCATCGTCTACTCGACGTGGCGGGCCTTCTCGAACGCGGACTACTACGCCGCCCCCTATGTGTCGCCGTTCTACTCGCCCTGCCTGGCGGAGAACTGCGCCCCTATGCGGCACGGCCCGAACTGGGAGATCTTCGGCAGCTGGTGGGGCCTCTCCCCCGCTCTGCTGATCCTGATCTTCCCGCTCGGCTTCCGGCTGACCTGCTACTACTACCGCAAGGCCTACTACCGGGGCTTCTGGGCCTCGCCCCCGGCCTGCGCGGTCGCCGAGCCGCACACGACGTACACCGGCGAGACCCGCTTCCCGCTGATCATGCAGAACATCCACCGGTACTTCTTCTACGCCGCACTGCCGGTCGCCGGGATCCTCACGTACGACACCGTGCTCTCCTTCCGCGACGAGCACTACGCCTGGGGCCACATGGGCCTCGGCTCCCTGATCTTCCTGGTCAACATCGTGCTGATCTGGGCGTACACCCTGTCCTGCCACTCCTGCCGGCACATCATCGGCGGCCGGCTGCGGCACTTCTCCAAGCACCCCGTGCGCTACCGGCTGTGGGGCTGGGTCGGCCGGCTCAACGCCCGGCACATGCTGCTGGCCTGGTCCTCCCTGATCAGCGTGGCGCTCGCCGACTTCTACGTGTATCTCGTCGCCTCCGGCGCCTTCGACGATCCGAGGTTTTTCTGAATGACAGAGCTCGAACGGCAGCAGTGGGACGTCGTCGTGGTCGGTGCCGGAGGCGCCGGACTGCGCGCCGCCATCGAGGCACGGGAGCGCGGCGCCCGTACTGCGGTGATCTGCAAATCGCTCTTCGGCAAGGCACACACCGTCATGGCGGAGGGCGGAATCGCCGCCTCCATGGGCAACGTGAACTCCGGGGACAACTGGCAGGTGCACTTCCGCGACACCATGCGCGGCGGGAAGTTCCTCAACCAGTGGCGGATGGCGGAGCTGCACGCCAAGGAGGCACCGGACCGGGTCTGGGAGCTGGAGACCTGGGGTGCGCTCTTCGACCGTACGCCGGACGGAAAGATCTCCCAGCGCAACTTCGGCGGCCATGAGTACCCGCGGCTCGCACACGTCGGGGACCGTACCGGCCTCGAACTGATCCGCACCCTCCAGCAGAAGATCGTCTCGCTGCAGCAGGAGGACTACCGCGAACACGGCGACTACGAAGCCCGGTTGAAGGTCTTCCAGGAGTGCACCGTCACCCGAGTGCTGAAGGACGGCGAGAGGGTCAGCGGTACCTTCTGCTACGAGCGGGAGTCCGGTCGCTTCTTCGTCCTCGAAGCCCCCGCGGTCGTCCTCGCCACCGGCGGCATCGGCAAGTCCTTCAAGGTGACGTCGAACTCCTGGGAGTACACCGGCGACGGCCACGCCCTCGCGCTGCTGGCGGGCGCACCCCTGCTGAACATGGAGTTCGTGCAGTTCCACCCGACCGGCATGGTCTGGCCCCCGTCGGTGAAGGGCATCCTCGTCACCGAGTCGGTGCGCGGCGACGGCGGCGTACTGCGCAACTCCGAGGGCAAGCGGTTCATGTTCGACTACGTCCCCGATGTGTTCAAGGAGAAGTACGCGCAGTCGGAGGAGGAGGGCGACCGCTGGTACGAGGACCCGGACCGCAACCGCCGCCCGCCCGAGCTGCTGCCGCGCGACGAGGTCGCCCGTGCCATCAACTCCGAGGTGAAGGCGGGCCGCGGCTCACCGCACGGTGGAGTGTTCCTGGATGTGTCGACCCGGATGCCCGCAGAGACGATCCGGCGGCGGCTGCCCTCGATGTACCACCAGTTCAAGGAGCTGGCGGATGTCGACATCACGGCGGAGGCGATGGAGGTCGGCCCGACCTGCCACTACGTGATGGGCGGGATCGCCGTCGACTCGGACACTGCGGCGGCCGTCGCCGTGCCCGGTCTGTTCGCCGCGGGCGAGGTCGCGGGCGGCATGCACGGCTCCAACCGGCTCGGCGGGAATTCCCTCTCCGACCTGCTGGTCTTCGGCCGGCGGGCCGGACTGCACGCCGCCGAGTACGCGGCCGGACTGTCCGCCGCCCCCGAGGTGGATGACGAGCAGATCGACGAGGCAGCGGCGGAGGCCCTGCGTCCGTTCAGCGCGGAGGGCCTGGAGGACGGGGCGACGGCAGAGAATCCGTACACCCTCCACCAGGAACTCCAGCAGACGATGAACGACCTGGTCGGCATCATCCGGCGGGCACCCGAGATGGAACAGGCCCTGGAGAAACTGGCCGCCCTGCGGGTACGGGCGCACCGCGCCGGAGTCGAGGGGCACCGGCAGTTCAACCCCGGCTGGCACCTCTCGCTGGACCTGCGGAACATGCTGCTGGTCAGCGAGTGCATCGCCCGGGCGGCCCTGGAGCGCACGGAGAGCCGCGGCGGTCACACCCGCGAGGACTGTCCGACGATGGAGCGCTCCTGGCGGCCGGCCAATCTGCTGTGCCGGCTGTCCGACGACGCCGTCATGAAACCGGGCGGCCAGATCGAACTCGTCCGGAGGACGACCGAACCCATCCGCCCGGATCTGCTCTCCCTCTTCGAGAAGGAGGAGCTGGTCAAGTACCTCGCCGAAGAGGAGCTGTACGAGTGAGCAGCTACGACGCACGGTTCAGGGTGTGGCGCGGGGACCCCGACGGCGGCGGCCTGGAGGACTTCACGGTCGAGGTGAACGACGGGGAGGTCGTCCTCGACATCATCCACCGGATCCAGGCCACCCAGGCGGGCGATCTGGCGGTGCGCTGGAACTGCAAGGCGGGCAAGTGCGGCTCGTGCAGCGCGGAGATCAACGGGCGGCCGCGGCTGATGTGCATGACCCGCATGTCGGTGTTCGGCCGGGAGGAGACGATCACCGTCACTCCGCTGCGGGCGTTCCCGGTGGTCCGCGATCTGGTGACGGACGTGACGTTCAACTACACCAAGGCGCGGGAAGTGCCCGCCTTCGTACCGCCGAAAGGCGTGAAGGCGGGCGACTACCGGATGCAGCAGGTCGATGTGGACCGCTCGCAGGAGTTCCGCAAGTGCATCGAGTGCTTCCTGTGCCAGGACACCTGCCATGTGGTCCGCGACCACGAGGAGAACAAGACGGCGTTCGCCGGACCGCGCTTCCTGATGCGGATCGCCGAACTGGACATGCACCCCCTGGACGCCGCTGCCGAGTCGGGACTCGACCGGAAGGCGACGGCACAGGAGGAACACGGGCTGGGCTACTGCAACATCACCAAGTGCTGTACGGAGGTGTGTCCCGAGCACATCAAGATCACGGACAATGCGCTGATCCCGCTGAAGGAGCGGGCGGTGGACCGCAAGTACGACCCGCTGGTCTGGCTGGGGAACAAGATCAGCCGACGCCGGGACGCTCCGTGACCGGGCTCGGGCCGAACCCGTCCGGCTCGACGGGGCTCAGCCCAGCAGCTTGACGATCGCCTCGGTGGTGTCCGTCTCGCCCAGCCGCGGGAAGATCTTCTCGATGCTGTTGTCGTGGGCGCCGCCGTCCATGTCGGTGACCGCGTCCGTGACGACGGTGACGTTGTAGCCGTGCTCGTTCGCGGCCCGGGCGGTGGACTCCACGCCGATGCTGGTCGCGATGCCCGTCAGCACGACCTGCGTGACACCGCGGCGGCGCAGCTGAAGGTCGAGGTCGGTGCCGTAGAAGGCGCCCCACTGCTGCTTGGTGACCACGATGTCGCCGTCGCGCGGGCCGAGCTCGGGGACGATGTCGGCCCAATCGGCAGCCGGCTGCCCGGAACGGGGGGCGCCCTCGGTGCGGCCGGGGGCGCCGCCGGTCACGCGGACCAGGACGACCGGGAGACCCTTGGCGCGGAACGCGTCGGCGAGGGTCGCGGAGTTCGCGACGATGTCGGCGGCGGGGTGGGCGGTGGGGAGGTCGACGATGCCCTTCTGAAGATCGACGACGACCAGGGCGGTCTTCTGGTCGAGGGTGGTGGCGGTCATGATGGCGCTCCTCCTGGGGGGGATGGGTGGTGCCTGTGGTGGTCAGGTGCGGGTGCGCAGGGCGCGGTCGGTGAGGGTCAGGACGATCAGCAGCAGGCCGAGTACGACGGAGACCACAGCCATGAGATGGAGCCCGCCGTCGCTCGCCGACCGACCGTAGGCAAGGGCGATCAGGCTGGACGCGGTGATCGCCCCGATGTACTGGGCGGTGCGCTGGAGTCCGGCGGCTGACCCGATGCTCTCGGGCGGCGCGTACGCCTGGACGGCGGCCTGGTTGCTCGTACCGATCAGCCCTTGCGGGATGCCGAAGCAGGCGCCGGCGAGCAGCAGCACGGCGAGCGGCGTGGAACCGGAGAGGAACACCAGCACCGCGGCCCCGACGGTGAGCAGCACACAGGCCAGTGCGAGCGGGCCGCGGATGCCCTTCGTCCGGGCTCCGAGCAGCGAACAGGCCAGTGCGGCGAGTGACATCGGCAGCATCAGCAGTCCGGTGTGGCCGGAGGAGTAGCCACGTACCTCCTCCAGCCACTGCGTATAGCCGTACATCACGCAGTAGATCAACAGGTAGCTCAGTCCGTGCCGCAGATACGTGCGGGCGAGCGCTGCGTTGCTCGCGAGCATCCGCAGGTCGATGAAGGGCCGCGGGCGGCGCAGCTGCCACCACACCAGCACACCGGTCAGCACGGCGAAGGGCGCGAGCAGCCACCACATCGGGTGGGCGAGATCGAGCAGGAAGAAGACCAGCACGGTCAGGGCGGTGGAGAAGAGGCCGATGCCGAGCGGATCCAGGTCGAGCCGGGGCGCACGACCGTCGGCTCCACGCGTGCGCGGCGGATCCGCCGGGATCCAGAGCAGCGCGAAACCGAACGCGATGAGGGCGACGGGCACATTGACGGCGAAGATGCCCCGCCAGCCGACGACCATGACGAGCAGCCCGCCGAGCGTGGGCCCGACGGCGGCGCTGCCGAGCGCGGCGAAGGAGAGCCGGGCCAGGACGGGACGTGGGGTGGCCCGGCCGACCCGCCGGGACTCGTCGCGCAGCACCGCCATGGCGGCCGGGTAGGCGGCCGACGTACCGATGCCGAGCAGCAGCCGGGATGCGATCAGCCAGCCGAAACTCGGCGCGAACGTCCCGACGAGGCCGGAGGCGATCACGACGACCAGACCGGCGAGGAAGACGCGGCGGGGGCCGAGGGCGTCGGCGAGCTTGCCGAGAACGGGCTGGGCGACGGCGCTGGCGAGGTAGAGGACCGAGATGAGCCAGGCGGTGTCGGCGGCACCGATGCCGAAGGTGTGGGCGATCGCCACCAGGGCCGTGGAAATCATGGTGGTGTTGAGCGGGTTGAGCAGGGAGCCGAGGAGCAGCGGTGCGGTGAGGCGCGCACTGAAACCGGGGCAGGTGGCTGCGGGGCGCCCGGAGGAAGTGGCCGCAAGACGGCCGAGGCCGGTAGAGGTGGCCGCCGCGGTCGCTTGCGGGGCCGGCCGGTCGCTTGTCACTTCCACTTCGACTTTCACCGCGCCCGCCTCCGCCGCCGGTGTCGGCATCGGCTCCGGGGCGGTCACTGCTCGACCAGGCGGTCCAGGAGGGCCGTGGCCTCGGCGACGGTACGGCGCTCGGCCCCGTCGAGCTCGGCAGCGATCGCTTCGGCGAGCCAGTTGTGCTTGGCGGCCCGGACCGCGCCGAGCGTGGTCCGGCCGACATCTGTGATGGACATGACCGACTTCCGGCCGTCGACAGGATCCGGCGCCCGCTCGACGAGCCCCTGACTCTCCAGCGCCCCGAGGGTCAGCCGCATGGACTGGGGCCGTACGTACTCGGCGCGGGCCAGCGCGGCCGTGGTGGCCGGGCCCTCCCGGTCGAGGCGGGAGAGCACCGCGCGCTGGGTCGGGGTGAGCAGGCTGTCCGACGATGTGGTGCGCAGCCGGCGCAGCAGGCGGCTGACGACGGACGCCAGCTGCGTCGCGACCTGCTCCGCGCTGGGCTCGCCGCCCGGCTCGGCGGTGGTGGCTTCGGACAATGGTTCCCGCATGAGTCCATCGTAAAAGATGCACAGGCCATCTTGCAAGGTTGCCTGTCTATTTTCTATGCGGCCTTGCTCGTGGCGTGGCGTGCGATCTAGGGTGAATGCGCTTTCAAAGTGTGTAGGTACGGGAAGAAGAAGCGGACGGTCGGTTCGGGTGAGTGCCCCAACGGTGTACGACGTCGCAGAGCGGTCGGGCGTCTCGATTGCGACGGTCTCGCGGGTCTACCGCAACCCCGACTCCGTGCGCGCCCAGACCCGCGAGCGGGTCCTCGATGCGGCCCGCGAGCTCGGGTACGTACCCAGCGGGAACGCGCGAGGCCTGGCCAGCCGCACCACCGGAGTGCTCGGGCTCTGCTTCCCCGACTACGCCGACCCGGACGCCGAGGCCGACGCGGAGGCGGACAGCGACGCCGACGACGCGGTGATGCTCTACTCCGACCAGATCATCCGCGGCATGGAACGCGCGGCACGGCGACACGGGTACGCGCTGCTGATCGCCGCGTCACTGGAGGGCGGGCCCGAGAGCCTCGTCGCGAAGGTGGCCGGCCGGGTCGACGGCTTCGCGGTGCTTGCGCAGACCGTGCCGACCGAGGATCTCGAAGTGATCTCGCGCCGGCTGCCGGTGGTGATGCTCGCCGGGCCGCGCGAGATCGACCACCTCGACCACATCGTCGTGGCCAACGCCGACGGCGAACGCGAACTGGCCCGTCACCTGATCGATGACCACGGGCTGCGCAGACTCGCCTTCATCGGGGGCGAGGTGGCGTCACCGGACGCCGAGGCGCGGTTCCGCGGCTTCCAGGAGGCCTGCCGCGACGCCGGACTCCCGGTGCCGGACGCACCGGACATGCGGGCCGAGATGATGACGCAGGCCGAAGGCGCCCGGACGGCGGAAGCCATGCTCGACCGGTACGCAGGCCTGAGTGACACCGAACGTCCGCAGGCCATGCTGTTCGCCAACGACCAGATGGCGGTGGGCGCGCTGCGCGCGCTGGAACGGCGCGGGGTGCGGGTGCCCGACGACCTCGCCGTGACCGGGTTCGACGGGATCCCGCTGAGCCGGATCGTACGACCGCCGCTGACGACCGTACGACAGCCGATCCGGCAGCTGGGCGAGCAGGCGGTGGAACTGCTCGTGCAGCACCTGGGCGACCGGGAACGCGAGCCGGTATCCCTGATGCTCCCGGTATCCCTGGCCCGCCGGGCGAGCTGCGGCTGCGGCTGAGCCCGCCGAACGGACTGCGGCTGCCTCATGCGCCGGACGAGCCGCGAAGCCCGGACCGTCCGGCGCGTGAGGCCGGGCCGACCCGGCAGTTGTGCGTGCCTGGACGCGCGAGCCCGGCCCGACCGGCCCGCCCCCTCCGGACACCCCTAGCCCATATGCGCCCCGAAGAACCGCTCCCGGTTCCCCCGCAGCTGGGCCACCTCCCCGACGAGCCCCTCGTACTCGAAATGCCCCGCGCTCAGCACCTGCAGTTCACGCGGTCCGGCGAGCGCATTGTGTACGGCGAACTGGCCGGGCGGCGGCACCGAGGGATCGAACAGCGCTGCCGCCACCAGCGTCGGCAGGTCCAGCTGCGCGGCGGCCGTCGCAGCGTCGAAGTAACGCAGCACTTCGGTGACTTCGGGATGGTCCCGGTGATACGCGCGCAACGACTCACCGCTGCCGACGCACCGCAGCGTGAGCCGCAACGGGTGGTTGCCGAACGTGGGCACCGTCAGCTGCGCGGCGCCGAACCGGTCGTCCCACGGCAGGGCCAGCGCACCGAGCCCGCCGCCGAAGCTCTCCCCGAGATAGCCGAGCCGGGGAGCCCCCGGACCACCCCCGGGGGCCAGCTCCGGAACGAGTTCGTGCAGCGCCGACGCGGCACACCACAGATCCGCCACGCAGTCGCCGATGACATACGTGTCTCGCGACCCGATGCCGTGACGGACATGCGCGTCGGCCACATCGGGGATTCCCGGCCACGGACCGCGGCTGCCCATGCCGCGCACGCAGGGCAGGATCGCGGCGGACCGGGGCAGGGGCAGCGGCAGATCGGGCCCCGGCTCCTGCCGGCCCCCGTACCCGTGGCCGATGACGAATCCGTGCTCCGCAACACCCTCGACGGGCAGGGCGAGCCAGCCGCCGATCCGGACCCCGCCCACGGAGGTGAACGTCACACCGTGGATCCGCAGTCCGTCCCGCTCGTCCTCCAGCGGTCCGATCTCCGGTTCCGCGGCGACCTTGCGGGCCTCGTCGTGGCGGGCTCGCCAGAAGGCCGCGAAATCGTCCGGGGCGGCGGGCGCGGGGACGCTCAGCAGCTCGTCCGACGTGTACCCGTAGGACGGATCGAACGGGAAATCATGCGCAAACGAAGACATGATCACGACAATATCGCCCAACCTCGGGCAGCGCGGTGCCCTACGAAATGGGTCACATCCTCTTCATATTCGCAAACACGCCGTTTACCGTTCCAAAGTTGAACATTTAGATGACGAGCACGTTGCACGAGTGTGACCTAGCACCCTCTTGCGCATCTCCGAACCTGTGTCGCAGAGTGATGTATGCGCTTACAGGCAGCGCATACATCCGGATTGCTCGAGGAGGAGCCCTCCATGTCCCGCACCGCCAGAACCGCCTCGGTCGGTATCGCAGTCGCGCTCGCATTCGGTATCACTGCATGTGGCAGTTCCGGTGCCGACGTCGCCGCGGACAAGAAGCAGACGCTCACCGTCTGGGCCATGGGGGCCGAGGGCGAGAAGCTCGCGGACGTGGCAAAGGTCTACGAGAAGTCGCACCCGAACATCACCGTCAAGGTCACCCCGGTCGGCTGGGACGTCGCCCACCAGAAGCTCGTCTCCGCGGCCGCCGCCGGCACCATGCCGGACGTGGCGCAGATGGGCGGCAGCTACATGGGCGAGTTCTCCGAGCTCGGTGTCCTGGAACCGGTGGACACGAAGACCTTCGACAAGAAGGACTTCTTCCCGTCCGGCTGGAACCAGGGTGAGGTGGACGGCACCGCGTACGGCGTGCCGTGGTACGTCGACACCCGCGTCCTCTACTACCGCACCGATCTGGCCGAGAAGGCCGGCATCGACAAGGCTCCGACCAACTGGAAGGAGATGCAGGATCTCGCCACCGCGTACCAGAAGAAGGCCGGTACCAAGTGGGGCCTGTCCATCCAGCCCAGCGGCCTGGACACGGTGCAGAACTTCTACTCCTTCCTGTACTCGGCCGGCGGCGAGATCGTCAATGACAAGGGCGAAGCCGTCATCGACAGCCCCGAGGCCGTCAAGGCGCTCAAGGAGTACGGCTCGTACTTCGACAAGGGCCTCTCCAACAAGTCCGTGGCGCCCGGCTACGACGTGGTGAAGGACTTCGGCAACGGCCGCGTCCCGATGTTCTTCGGCGGCCCCTGGCACGTCACCCTGCTGAACGAGGGCCAGCCGCAGATCAAGGGCAAGTGGGCGGTGGCCAACGTCCCCGCCGACAAGTCCTCCGTCTCCATGGCGGGCGGCTCCTCGCTGGTGGTTTCCAAGGACAGTGAGCACAAGGCCGCTGCCACGGAGTTCATCAAGTACCTGACCGACGCCAAGGGCCAGGCCGACTGGTACGAGCGCACCAAGGACCTGCCCGCCAACACCGCGGCCTGGACCTCCGGAGCACTCTCCGACGACGCCAACCTCCAGGTCTTCAAGAAGCAGATGGACACGGCCAAGGCCGCTCCCTCGCTCGCCAAGTGGACCGAGATCACCGACAAGGTCGACCAGGCCATCGCGAAGGTCACCCAGGGCAAGGCTTCCGCCCAGGACGCGCTGAAGACGGCGCAGTCCCAGATCGAAGGCCTCGTGAAGTAGGAGCCATGAGCACCATGACCGGAAAGGCCGCACAGCCGGCCAAGGTGCAGGCCGGGCCGGGGACCTCCCAGTCCCCGGCCGCCGGGCCCCAGGAGCGCCGGGGTCGCAAGAGGCCGTCGATGGGTGTGCAGAACGCGGCCGGCTGGCTGTTCTCCACCCCCTTCCTCGTCCTCTTCACCGTCTTCATGGCGTTCCCGATCCTCGCCACTCTGCTGATGAGCTTCACCGACTTCGGGCTGCGCAATGTCACGCACCCGCTGGACGCGAATTTCATCGGCTTCGAGAACTACGCCAATCTGTTCGGCGACGAGAAGTTCCTCAAGTCGCTCTTCAACACGGCGTACTTCGTGGTCATCGGCGTCCCCCTGACGATCTTCCTCGGACTGGTCGTCGCGGTGCTGCTGAACAACGGAATCGACCGGGCCCGGACCTTCTTCCGGGTCGGCTTCTACGCCCCGGTGGTCACCACCATCGTCGCCGTCGCCGTGGTCTGGCGGTTCGTCCTGGACCCGAGCGACGGACTGATCGCGGGCCTCTTCACCGAAGTGGGTCTCACCCCGCCGGACTTCCTCGGCTCCGAGACGCTGGCGATGCCCTCGATGATCGCTATGGCGGTATGGCGCAACCTCGGCACGGTCATGGTGCTTTTCATCGCCGGACTGCAGGCCATTCCCACCGAGGTACGGGAAGCCGCGAAGCTCGACGGCGCCGGTGTCTGGCACGAGTTCCGCAGGATCACCGTGCCCCTGCTCCGGCCGACGCTGCTCTACGCCACGGTCATCACCACCATTGGCTACCTCAACGTCTTCGAGGAACCATTCGTGATGACGCAGGGCGGACCCTCGGACTCCACCCTCACCGTCTCGCTGAACATGTACCGCGAGGGCTTCAACTTCTTCCACATGGGCTACGCGAGCGCCATGGCGTATGTCCTCTTCGTAGTGATCATGGGCATCACTGTGCTCCAGCTCCGACTGCTGAAGGACAACACGAAATGAGCGCCACCCGTGCACCCGGCGCCGTCCCGGCGGCGCCGTCGAAGGAGCCGATCAGGCCCCAGGGCGTGAAGAAGACCCGGAACCCGAAGCGGCTGCTGATCTACGTCCTGCTCGCGGTCGGCCTGTTGGTCATGTCCGCCCCGTTCCTCTGGATGGCATTCTCGGCCTTCAAGACGTCGAGCGAACTGTCGGCCAGCCCGCCCGTGTGGATCCCCACCGAGTGGACCCTGGACAACTTCCGGGACCTGCTCGACAAGCTCGATCTGCCGCTGTACTTCATGAACTCCGTCATCGTGGCGGTGCTGGTCACCGTCTCGAACCTGGTGTTCTGCTCGATGCTCGGCTACGCCCTGGCCAAGCTGAACTTCGTCGGGCGCAACAAGATCTTCGGGCTGGTCCTGGGCGCCCTGATGGTGCCCGGCAACCTGATGCTGCTGCCGCTCTTCGTGCTGATGAGCAAGCTCCAACTGATCGACAGCTACGCGGGTCTCGTACTGCCCTTCGCCGCGGGAGCCTTCGGTGTCTTCCTGATGCGGCAGTTCATGCAGTCGATCCCGGACGAGCTGCTGGAAGCAGCCCGGATGGACGGCGCCGGCGAGTGGTACATCTTCTGGCGGATCGTGATGCCGCTGGTGAAGCCCGCCCTCGCAACGCTCTCGATCTTCGCCTTCCTCGGTTCCTGGAACAACTTCGTCTGGCCGCTGATCGCGACCAACGACCCGGACAAATACACGCTTCCGGTCGCGCTCGCGACGTTCGCCACGGACCCCAACAAGGCCGGTGGCTCCAACGGCATGCTGATGGCCGGAGCATTCCTGGTCGTGCTGCCCGTGCTGATCCTGTTCATCGCACTGCAGCGGCACTTCACCCAGGGCATCGCCACGGCGGGCATGAAGTAGCCCGCTCCACCGACTCGTACGAGGCCGCACCCCGCACCCCCGCCGGCCCCCCTTCACGCACCAGAAAGACATTTTGCGATGACTCACACCCAGGTCCCGTTCCCCGAAGGCTTCCTGTGGGGTGCCTCCACGGCCGCCCACCAGATCGAGGGCAACAACACCAACAGCGACTGGTGGGTCAAGGAACACGCCGCGGGCACCCACATCCAGGAGCCCAGCCTGGACGCCTGCGACAGCTACCACCGCTGGCACGAGGACATGGACGTGCTCGCCGGACTGGGCTTCACCGACTACCGGTTCTCCATCGAGTGGGCGCGCATCGAGCCGGCCGAGGGCCGGTTCTCCCGGGCCGAGCTCGCCCACTACCGCCGCATGGTCGAAGGCGCCGTTTCGCGCGGCCTGCGTCCGATGATCACGCTGCATCACTTCACCGTGCCGCAGTGGTTCGAGGCGCGCGGCGGCTGGACCGCCGAGGGTGCCACCGAGCTCTTCGCCCGCTACGTCGCCGCCTGCGCACCGGTGATCGGCCAGGACGTCAGCCACGTGTGCACCATCAACGAGCCCAACATGATCGCCGTGATGGCCGGCCAGGCCAAGCGTGGCGACAACAGCTTCCCGCCGGCGGGTCTGCCGACCCCGGACGACGAGACCACCCAGGCCGTCATCGCCGCCCACCACGCGGCCGTCAAGGAGGTCAAGGCGATCAACGCCGACATCCAGGTCGGCTGGACCATCGCCAACCAGGTCTACCAGGCCCTGCCCGGCGCCGAGGACGTCACCGCCGCGTACCGCCACCCGCGCGAGGACATCTTCATCGAGGCCGCCCGCGGCGACGACTGGATCGGCGTCCAGTCCTACACCCGTACCGAGATCGGCACCGACGGCCCGATCCCGACGGCCGACGGCGTCGAGCGCACCCTTACCCAGTGGGAGTACTACCCGTCCGCGGTGGGCTACGCGCTGCGCCACACCGCCGAGGTCGTCGGCGGCGACGTACCGCTGATCGTGACCGAGAACGGCATCGCGACCGATGACGACAGCCGTCGCATCGACTACTACACCGGGGCGCTGAACGAGGTCGCCGCCGCGCTGCAGGACGGCCTCAACATCACGGGCTACCTCGCATGGAGCGCCCTCGACAACTACGAGTGGGGCTCCTACAAGCCCACCTTCGGCCTGATCGGCTGGGACCCGGAGACCTTCGAGCGGCTGCCGAAGCCGTCCGCCGTCTGGCTGGGCGAGATGGGCCGCACCCGCACGCTGCCGCGCATCGCCGACTGACGGCGACCCACAGACCGGGAGCCACCTGACGGCCCCGTTCAGTACGGGAACCGACGGAACCTGACGGCCGCCGGTCCCCGTGCTGCTCCGTTCAGCGCGGCCGAAGCCCCACGGCTTCGGCCGCGCCGACGGACACACCCGAAAACGGCGCCACCACCGCAGCCACACCCGCGGCAGTCTCTCCACTGCCGCGTCGAGCACGCCACGAAATTCCCCCTTCCCCCTTCTGTCACTGGGAGCTGGATCTTCATGGACCGTCGCACATTCGTCACCGCCGCCGGGACCGGGGCTGCCGCCCTGTCCCTGGGGGCCATATCCGCGTCCTCCGCGAGCGCCGCGCAGTCCGTGGCCGCCTCGCCGGGCGCTCGTTCCGTTCCATCCGCGCATGCCGCGCAACCTGTTCATGCTCTTGATACACCGCTGCTGCTGCGCTGGTTCCGCGATACGTATCACTCGATCGAGGCCATGACGACCGACCTCGGTCTGGCCACGGACAAGATCGATGTCAGCGGCTCCGGCGGCCCCGTCCAGTCCCGCCAGACGTCGCCCACCAATATCGGCTGCGGCCTCTGGTCGACCGTCGCCGCCGCCGGTCTCGGCGTGATCAGCGAAGCCACGATGCACCGCAGGCTGGAGCGCACCGTCCGCACCGTGGAGAAGCTGGAGCGCCACCACGGCTTCTGGCTCAACTGGTACGACGCGCACGACGGTTCGGTGCTGACCGAGTGGCCCGGCACCGGGGACCCGGTCCGTCCGTTCCTCTCCTCCGTCGACAACGCCTGGCTGATCACCGGCCTGCGCATCGCCGCCGACGCCTCACCCGCGCTGCGCCCCCGTGTCGCCCGAATCCTGGCGACCGCCGACTGGTCCTACTACTACACGCCCTACGACGCTGCCGACCCGGTCGCCGGCCCCGGTCAGCTGCGCGGCGGCTTCTGGCCCGACACCGAGGAGCCCACCGGGCACCACTACGGCGCGCTCAACACCGAGCCCCGCATGGCCAGTTATCTGGGCATCGCGGACGGCTCGCTGCCCGCCGACCACTACTGGCACCTGCTGCGCACGATGCTCCCCGAGCACGAGCAGGAGCAGCATCCGCAGGGTGCGTACGTCGCCATGGACGGCGTCCGGGTGTGGCAGGGCCACTACACGCACCGCGGCCGGAAGATCGTTCCCAGCTGGGGCGGTTCGATGTTCGAGGCGCTGATGGTGCCGCTGTTCGTGCCGGAGGCGGAGTGGTCGCCGCAGTCCTGGGGTCTCACCCACCAGCGTTACGTCCGCAGCCAGATCGAACACGGTATGAAGGAAGCGGAGTACGGGTACTGGGGCTTCTCCCCCGCCAACATCCCCGAGGGCGGGTACCAGGAGTACGGTGTCGACGCCATCGGCATGCAGGTCGACGGCTATGCCTCCAACACCGATCGCACGTACACCACGGACGGCGCTCCGCTGCCGCCCGCGTCGGCCTTCACCAACGGTGTGGTCACCCCGCACGCCTCGTTCCTCGCCCTGCCGTACGCACCGGGCGAGGCGGTCGCCAACCTGCGGGCGCTCGACCGCGACTTCGGGGCCTACCACGAGGGCTACGGCTTCCGGGATTCCGTCAATGTCCGCACGGGACGGGTCAGCGACTACATGCTCGCCCTCGACCAGGGCATGATCGCCGCGGCGCTGGCCCAGGCGATCCGCCCCGGGCTGCTGCAACGGCCTTTCCGGACCGGCGGGTTCCGGTCGAAGGTGCGTCCTCTGCTCACCAAGGAGCAGTTCTCCATCTGACCTGCGGCGGCGTGAAGCAAGGGCGGTTCCGAAGTCAGTTCCATCCCTCGCGGTACGCCGCCCAGTCGCCCTCCCGCGCCGCGAAGTCGACATAGAGCGCGACTCCGAACCGTTCCCGGCCGCGGCCCGTACGCGCCAGACCGAGTCTGGTGCCTCGGACCGCGGCCGAGACCGTCTCCGCCGCCTCATGGTGTCCGAGATCGTCCTCGTGGAAGAAGGGCAGACCCATCAGGAGATCGGTTCCCGGGGGTGTCACCTCCAGGGCGAGCGCGGTCTGCTCGGCGACGTAACCGCCGTACATGCCCTCCAGCGGCATCCAGGTGTCGTACGACATGACGGCGATCTGGTCGACGCGCCGCGCCACCTGCCCGAAGAACTTCTGCGACCACCACTTGGGACTGCCGCTGAGTGTGCCAACGACACTGTGCGCTGCGGGGAGCGGGTCGATCTGGTGAGCGGCGACGGAGAGCGGGGCCCTGCGGGCCTTCGTGAGGGCGTGCAGGTCGTCGAGGAGCGAGAGGTAGTGCGGGTCGCCGGAGTGCAGAGGTTCGAGGTCGAAGTGGACACCGTCGAAACCGGCATCGAGGATCTGCCTCGCGGAGTCGACCACGGCGGTGCGGGAAGCACCCCGTTCAAGGTGCAGACCGGTGGGTCCCTCCGTGGCGAGTACGTCCCCGAGCCAGGCCTGCACCCGGATGCCGGGCAGGGTGCGATGCACGGCATCGACCAGCCACCGTGCCTTCGGGTAGCGGGTCGCGGGCAGTGTGCCGTTGTGCTCCAGAGGCCCCGCATGGACGTACAGGTCCTTGATCCCCGTCCCACGGATCCGGTCGGCGAACGCGGCCAGGTCCCTGCCGTTCTTGCGCCCGTCGACCCAGGCGTGCCCGAGCCAGACGGCGTCACGGCCGCGGGTACGGGTGCCGGCGCCCGGGTCGCCGGAGTAGTTGAGCCGCAGGGTGACACCCGCGGTGAGCAGCGGAACCACGATCACCAGGACGAGTCCCAGCGCGATCCGCCGCGGCCAGGTCCGCCACAACCGATTCCAGCGGAACCGGGCCGCCCAGTTCCGCACAGCGCCGGCCATGCCCTTCATGTGCGAACGCACTCCGGTTACCCCCTGATTGTCGGTGTGCCGTGGCAGTATGACCGGCATGATGTCCCACCGCCGAAAGGCCGATGCCGCGTAAGCGGCCCGGCGCGCTGCACACCGCCCCGCGGAGGACACCCGGATGACTGTCCGGCCCGGGCAGAATTCGTCGGCTCTCCCTCCTCACCGGCGCCGCGATCCGTCGCGTGGAGCGTGAGAGCGATCTGTACGGGATCTTCCCGGGGCGAACCGCAGCGGCCCTGCACCACAACTGCTCCCTCTTCTGCCTCCCCCCGGCCGCACCCTGTGTCCCTCGCCGGCTGCCCCTGCCATGGCTGCCCGCTCGAACGTGACCCGCGCCCGGGACGTGCTGGGCGACATCCTGTCCGCATTCGCGCCACGGCCGCAGGCCGAGCTGGGACGTCGGATCACCCGGCTCGACGCGCAGCTGCTGCGCCGGCCCCCGGCCGATCCGCGCGCGCCCGGTCATCCGTGGCGCCGCGAGGCGGGGTGGGGATGCGCCTGAACGACGGGGTCGTCGATCCCGCACGGCGCCTGCGGTAGGACCGACGGCGGGTCCGGCCTCGTGACCGTCCCCCGGTGGATCGCCGGGTCGCGGGTGACTGAGGGTGGACATAGCCTCACACATGTGATGCAGCTCGTGAGCCGTACCCGGATTCTCATACCGGGCCGGGCCCTCGTCGCCGTGCTGATGGCGGTGTGCTGGCTGGCCCTTCCCGCTGCGCCGGCCGCTCGCGCCGACGACCCCGTCACGTTGTCCCGGGACGGGCAGATCACCGACAAGGTGGGTGCGCTCGGCGACCGCCGGGGCCAGGTGGTCGCCGCACTCGACCGCCTCTACGCAGACCGGCGCATCCAGCTCTTCGTCGTGTACGTACGGGACTTCTCCGGCCGTTCCGCGCAGAACTGGGCCGATGCGACGGCCGACAAGAACGGTCTCGGTCTCGACGACGTGCTGCTCGCCGTCGCCACGCACGACCGGCAGTACGCGTACACCGTGGACCCGGGCTCCCGCCTCACCGACGCCCAGCTGCGGGACGTGGCGAGCACGGCCATCGAGCCGGCCCTCAAGCAGAACGACTGGGCGGGCGCCGCGATCGGGGCGGCCAACGGCTATGCCGCCGTAGTGGCCGGGAAGCCGGTGCCCACCCCTACCATCACACCCGGCATCGACGATCCCGGAACAGGCAGTTCCGGCGGGACGAGCACCGGGGACCTGATCCTTCCCGTGGTCCTCATCGGCGGAGCGGGAGCGGTCGCCGCCTATGCGTACGCCCGCCGGAAGCGACGCACCACGACCCGCACCACGCCCGGATCGGCCGGTTGGGGACACGGCGCCGCACCGTCGGGCGGGCCGCCCCGGCCACCGACTCCGCTGCCGGAGCTCGATGCCCGTGCCAAACAGGCGCTGGTGGAGACGGATGACGCGGTCCGCACCAGTGAGGAGGAACTCGGTTTTGCCACCGCGCAGTTCGGGGAAGAGGCCGCCGCCCCGTTCACCGAGGCCGTCACGTTCGCGAAAGGCGAGCTGACGGCCGCGTTCCGGTTGCGTCAGCAGCTGGACGATGCATTCCCGGAGGACGATGCGACGCGTCGCCGGATGCTGGACGAGATCACCAACCGCTGCACGGGGGCCAATGCCCGTCTCGATACCGTCTCCGAGGACTTCGACCGGCTGCGCGCACTGGAACGCAACGCTCCACAGGCGCTTGCGACAGCCGAGACCGCGTTCCGTGCACTCGCGGTCCGGGCTTCGGCGGCCGAGACCTCCCTCGCCTCGATGCGCAGCCGGTACGCGGATTCGGCCTCCTCCTCCGTCGCGGACGACATCGAGCAGGCGAAGGACCGCCTCGTCTTCACGACCTCCAGCCTGAACCAGGCGAGGCAGGCGGTGGACGGGGGAAACAACGCGGCAGCGGCGGTGTACGTACGGGCGGCCGAGGGTGCGGTCGACCAGGCGACCACGCTCGTCGACGCCGTGGACCGGCGTGCCCGGGAGCTCGCGGCGGCAGCGGCGGCACTGCCGGCCGCACTCACCGAGACGGAGACCGATCTGGCCGATGCGGGCGGGCTGCTGGAAGGCACCTCGGAGGGGGTGTCGACCGCGGATCTGCGCGGCCGGATCGCCCGCGCACAGTCGGTACTGGGCGACGTGAGCAGGGAGATGCAGGCCGGCCGCTACGACCCGATCGATGCGCTGCGCAGGGTGGAGGAGGCCGATGCCGCGCTGGACGAGGCGCTGGCCGGGGCCCGCGAACGTGAGCAGGGTGACCGTCGGGCCCGATCCCTGCTCGACCAGGCGATGCTCACCACGCGCTCGGCAATCGCTGCCGCTGCGGACTACATCACAACGAATCGGGGGGCCGTCGGCAGCCAGGCCCGGACCCGGCTCGCGGAGGCCCAGCGGCGGCTGGAGCGGGCCCGGGAGCTGGCAGGCACGGACGATCCACAGGGTGCGCTGGCCGAGGCTCATCAGGCCGGCTCACTGGCCGGGCAGGCGCGGAGCCTGGCCGAAGAGGATGTGCGGGCGTACGGGAACCGGAACGGCCCGGGCGGTGTACAAGGAGGGGGCGGCGGGGTTGGCGGCGCGGTCCTCGGCGGGATCATCCTCGGCGGACTCCTGGGCGGCGGCGGGGGCGGCAGGGGTTACGGAGGGGGGTTCGGCGGCGGATTCGGCGGGGGCGGAGGCGGCGGCCCCGGCAGCTTCGGCGGCGGGGGCACTCGCGGCCGGCGAGGCGGCGGCGGCCGCTTCTGAACCATCGGCAGAGCATGCACAGGGAGCGTTCCCACGGTCCGTAACGGCGTTCGTAGTGTCATACAAAGGAGAGGTGCCATGACCAAGCAGACCATCCTCGGCCGCGTCACTCAGCTGGCGAAAGCCAATATCAACGCCCTGCTGGATCAGGCGGAGGATCCGCAGAAGATGCTGGACCAGCTGATCCGCGACTACACGGCGAACATCTCGGAGGCCGAGCAGGCGGTGGCGGCGACCATCGGCAATCTGCGGCTCATGGAACAGGACCACCGCGAGGATGTCGACGCGGCCAAGGAATGGGGCGACAAGGCCCTCGCCGCCAGTCGCAAGGCGGACGAGCTACGGGCCGCCGGATCGGTGGCGGAGGCCGACAAGTTCGACAACCTGGCCAAGGTCGCGCTCGGCCGGCAGCTCCAGTCGGAGAAGGAGGCGAAGACCGCGGAGCCGACGATCGCGTCGCAGACGGTGGTGGTGGACAAGCTCAAATCCGGCCTGGATCAGATGAAGTCGAAGCTGACGGAGCTGAAGTCCAAGCGGGACGAGCTGGTCGCGCGCGCCAAGTCGGCCCAGGCACAGAATCAGATGATGGACTCCGTCAAGAACATCAATGTTCTCGACCCGACCAGTGAGCTCAGCCGATTCGAGGACAAGGTCCGGCGGGAGGAGGCGAAAGCGATGGGCAAGCAGGAGCTCGCCGCATCGTCCCTGGACGCCCAGTTCGAGCAGCTGGACAGCCTGGGCGACAGCGCGGAGGTCGAGGCCAGGCTCGCCGCCCTGAAAACGGCCTCATGACCACCGCACCCGGAGCGCTCACCGCACTCGCACCACGTCGGCGTGTCAGAACATACTCAGCAGCTGCTCGACCGTGCGCTCGGCGGCCGGCTGCCCGTCGGGCAGCGGCAGTTCGAACCAGACGGTCTTGCCACGCGGTGTCCGCCTCGAACCCCAGGCCGCGCTCAACAGCCCTACCAGCTGCAGCCCTCGACCGCCCTCGTCCGTGTCGCGCGCCCGGCGGCGTCGTGGCTGGACGAGACCCGCGTCCCATACCTCGCACACGAGCGTACGGTCACGCAGCAGCCTGAGCCGGATCTCGCCCTCGCCGTACCGCAGGGCGTTGGTCACCAGCTCGCTGACGAGGAGTTCGGTGGTGTCCACCAGGTCGTCGAGGTCCCAGGCGATCAGTTGGCTGCGGGCAAGTTCGCGGGCGCGACCGACGGAGCGGGGTTCGCTCGGCAGCCGCCAGTCGCCGACCGCGTCGGACGGCAGGCCCTGGATGCGGGCCATCAGCAGGGCGATGTCGTCCTCGCCATGCCGGGTGTCGAGGGTGGTCAGGACGTGGTCACAGACATCCTCCAGGGGGAGTTCGGGTTCGACGAGGGCGTCGCGCAGAGCCTGCAGTCCTTCGTCGAGCGGGTGATCGCGGGATTCGACGAGTCCATCGGTGTAGAGGGCGAGGAGGGCGCCCTCCTTGAGTTCGACCTCGACTTCCTCGAAGGGTTCGCCGCCTACGCCGAGCGGCATCCCGGGCGGAACGTCGAGCAGCAGGGCCGGTTCGCCCGGCTCGACCACAACAGGGGGAAGGTGACCGGCGTTGGCGAAGGTGCACCGCCGGGTGACCGAGTCGTAGACGGCATAGACACATGTCGCCAGGTAGACCTCGGACAGGTCAGCGTCGCGGGACTTGTGGGAGGCCCTCGAGGGCCACTGGGCGCCACCGCCGAAGCCGTCGGAGGCCGTGCTGCCACCGGGGGTGCCGAGGCCGCGGGCGACCTCATCGAGCGCAGAGAGCACTTCGGCGGGTTCCAGGTCGAGGAGGGCCAGGGTCCTTACGGCAGTGCGCAGTTCACCCATGGCGACGGCGGCCCGCAGCCCGCGGCCCATGACGTCGCCGACGACCAGGGCGGTGCGATGCCCGGGGAGTTCGATCACATCGAACCAGTCGCCGCCCACCTCGGTCGCCGCGTTGCCGGGCAGATAGCGGCAGGCGATGTCGAGGCCCGCGGCCTCGGGGTCACCGGGTGGCAGCAGGCTGCGCTGGAGGATGAGTGCGCGTTCGTGCTCGCGCCGGTAGAGGCGGGCGTTGTCGATACAGACGGCGGCGCGGGCGGCCAGCTCGGTGGCGAGGGCACGGTCGCGCTCGCCGAAGGGCTCGCTGCCCTTCGTGCGGGAGAACTGGACGAGGCCGACGACGGTGTCATGGGCGACCATCGGCACGGCGAGGGTGGACTGGACGAAGCCACGGTCGTCCCCGGGGACGTTCTTGACCCGGCCGGTGCGCAGAGCCTTGGCGCAGGGGGAGTTGAAGGGGTAGCGGTGGACGGCGCCCAGTGCCGGCGGGTCGGTGTCCCCGTCGGTCGCGGTGCTGTCCGGGACGGCGTCCGAGACGGCGCTGGCGAAGCCGACGCGGCGCAGTTCGGCGGAGCCGCCGACGGGCTCCTGGCGGAGCGATCCCCAGCTGCCGGGCGGTGCCTCGTCGCCGGTGAGCAGCCCCTGGTAGAGGTCGACGGAGGCGAGGTCGCAGAAGCCGGGTACGGCCACGTCGAGGAGTTCGCGGGCGGTGGTCTCCAGGTCGAGCGAGTTGCCGATGCGGGCGCTGGCCTCGTTGAGGAGGGCGAGGTTACGGCGGGCGCTGGCGGCCTCGCGGGCGGCAATATGGCGGCGGGTGACATCGGTGGCCAGTCCGGCGATGCCGATGGGCCGGCCTGCTCCGCTGTGCACGCGGTAGAGGTTCATCGACCAGTGACGGCTCTCCGCGTCGCCGGGTGCGGTGCCGACGAGCTGGAGATCGGTGACGGAGTCTCCGGTCTCCAGGACCCGCTTGAGGGTGGCGGTGAGCCGCTCGGCCTCGGGGCGGGCGAGATAGTCGTCGACCGTGCGGCCGCGGTGGTCGTCGGCCTGGCCGCCGAAGACGGTGGCGAAGCGCTGGTTGGCTCGTACGACCGTGAAGTCCGTGCCGAACAACACGAAACCGAAGGGAGATTGGCCGAAAATGGCCTGCGAAGCCGCCAGGTCCGTCTCGATACGGCGCAGGGCGCGGACATCCACGACGATGCAGAGCGCGGCCCGCTCCCCGTTCCCCGTCTCACTGGGCATCACATAGAGCTCGGCGAGCCCGTGGACGGCATTTTCGCCCGGGATGCGGAAGGGGACGAGGCCCGTCCACTCCTTGCCGTCGAGTATCTCGCCGACCCGGCGATGGCCGTCGGTGCGCAGCTCGGAGGGCATGAAGGCCTCGACCGGATCCCTGCCCACCGCTTCGTCTGCGGCAATGCCGAAGAGACCGGCGGCCCGGCGGCTCCACTGCTCGATCAGCCCGTCGGGGCCGATCGAGAAGGAGGCGACCCTGATGTAGTCATAGATCGAGCCAGGCGGGCTGCTCTGCCACACGACGTTGCCCGCTGTCCCAGGTATTTCGCTCACGCGACCGTCCCCTCCAGCTCACACACCGGACCGGTCCTGCCCGCAGTATTCAGCACTACGGCGCTTACCGACACGGCGTTCACGATCACAGCACGGTCTCAGTCCCTTTCAGCCAGGTACTGACAGGCAATGCCCGGGCTTTGTGATCGCTGTGCGTCCCACCCCACTCCTAACCAGGGAGGGCCAGCTCGAACCACACCGTCTTGCCACTATTTCCGTGCCGCGTCCCCCAGCGGCGAGCAGAACGGGCCACGAGCTGCAACCCTCGGCCCCCTTCGTCATCGGGTCCGGCAGCGCGTTCGGTGGGCGGATCCGGAAGCGGATCGGAGACTTCCACAAGCAGTCCGGGACGGGTGTCCGGACCTTCGCCGTTGGGTTGGGGACGCACGAGTCGTACGCCGATGGGGCCTGAGGTGTAGCGCATGGAATTGGTCACCAGCTCACTGACCAGCAGAACGGTCACATCACCGACCGTCGCGTCGAGCCCCCAGCCGCGCAGTGCCTCGTGGACCGCATGCCGAGCGGTGCGCACGGCCCCCGGCACAGCCGGAAAGGTCCACTCGGCGCAGTCGCCTTCGGTATCGATCACGCCGATCACTTCCCAAGACCAGCAAACAGGGAACGTCTGTTTAAGGGGACTAATCAGCCCATACCCGATATTTGGGGTGGACTATCGCTGGAATCGACATGTGGGGCGTACGGGTGTAGGGCGGCGTGCGCGCACGGAGGGGGCGCACGGTCAGTGGCGCGCGCCGTCCGACAGAGGCCCGGTCGGGGCGCCCGATCAGGAGCGGTTCCGGTCGGAGGCGGCTCCGGTCGGCAGGCGGCGCATGGCCTCGGCCACGGCGGGCCGGTCCTGGTCGAGCCAGTCGACCACGTCGCTCTCACCCGGTCCGAGCCATCTCAGTTCGTCATGGTCCTGGAGCGGGGCGGGCACACCGGACACCAGCCGCGCCGTCCATACCCGGAGCACATAGCCGGGCGCCAGTGGCCACTCGCCGGGGATGCGCTCCAGCGGCTCCGTCTCCACACCGAGTTCCTCGCGGAGTTCACGCACGAGCGCCTGCTCGCCGGTCTCCCCCGGCTCCAGCTTCCCGCCGGGCAGCTCCCACCGGCCCGCCAGCTCAGGCGGGGCGCTACGGCGCGCGGCCAGCAGGCGTCCCTGGTCGTAAACGGCTCCGGCCACCACCACGCGATCGTTCATACGCCGGAGCGTAACCCCCGGCCCGCGACGCTCCGACCGCCCGCCGCGACCACTCCGACCCGCCCCCGCTCGCGCGCCACCGGCCGGCCCGCTCCCCGAGGCGGCGGCCGAGGAAGGCGGTCAGGGACGGGCGCTCTGCCCCAGACGCTCGACCCAATAGAGCTGCTTGTGGCCGCGGCTGTCGAGCTTGTCGGCGATCTTCTGCGCCTCGGCCTGCGTGGCATATCGGCCGACGCGGTACCTGTTGCCGTTGTCGTCCTGCCTTATCACCAGCCAAGGGAGCACGGCCCCGCCGTCGCTCATCGTGTCCCTCCCGAGCATTGCGCCCCTCCCCTGAACGGCCTGCACGACTCTAAGGATCCCCAGGAAACCGCAGTACGCATATGCCCGAGCGTACGCCTGACCTTCACGCAACGGATACGTAATTACACAAAGAGGCACCGATCCGGCCAACACAAAGGGGCGCACTCATCCTGGTGCGCCCCCCTGTGCCACACGGATCACTTGCGTCGCCTACGCCTCCACCTCCGTCGACGCCGCTGCCGCTGTCGCTGCCGCTGCCGCTGTCGCTGCCGCTGCCGCTGCCGCCCGGATCGTCGGCATCGGCATGAGGACCGGACCGGCCGCCGGTTCCTTGCGGCAGACGTCCCCGCACTCCGCGTCCAGCGAGCAGCACAGCGAGCAGATCGGCCCCGACCGGACCGGGCAGTCGGCGATGTCCGGGAGTTCGTAGGCGGTGTCGCAGACCGAGCAGGTATGGGTGGCCGTGATGTCCTCGATCTCGACGTCCGGGCCGTTCACCGGATTGGGGCGGGCCAGGTAGTACTTCCCCTTCGTCGCCCAGGCGATCAACGGGCAGAGGGTCAGGGAGAGTCCGGCCGCGATGAAGGTCGAGAAGGCCTCCGCGTAGGCACCGAACAGTCCGAAGAACGCGAGGATCGAGACGGTTGAGGCGATCACCATCGCGCCGAATCCTGCCGGGTTCACCGCGTACAGATAAGCGCGTTTGAACTCGATGTACCGCGGGCTCAGCCCGATCCGCTTGTTGATGACCAGGTCGGCGGCGACGGCCGCGATCCAGGCGATGCCCACGTTCGAGTAGAAGCCCAGCAGTTTGTTGAGGGCGGCGAACATGTTCATCTCCATCAGCGTCAGCGCGATGGCGAGGTTGAGGAAGATGTACCAGACCCGGCCCGGGTGTTTGTGGGTGATCCGCGAGAAGAAGTTCGACCAGGACAGCGAGCCGCTGTAGGCGTTGGTCACATTGATCTTGATCTGCGAGACGATCACGAACAGAGCGGCAGCCGGGAGGGCGAATGAGCCGAGCCACGGCTTCAGCGCCTCGATCTGCGGTGCGATCGGCTCCAGTGCGTGCGTCTTGCCGACCGCCTCCAGAGCCACGAACGCCAGCAGCGCGCCGCCGAGCTGCTTTGCCGCCCCGATGACGACCCAGCCGGGCCCGGCGGCGAGCACCGCGAGATTCCAGCGCCGCTTGTTGGCCTCGGTCCTCGCGGGCATGAAGCGCAGATAGTCGGCCTGCTCGCCGATCTGGGCGATGAGCGAGAGCGCGACGCCCGTACCGAGCCCGAAACCGATCCAGGAGAAGCCGGATCCCGCACCCTCCGTACCGCCGAAGGAGCCGAACGCACCCCAGGCGTCGGGGGCTTCGAAGGCGAGCACGACGAACGGCAGGACCATGCCGACGATCCAGATCGGCTGGGTCCATGCCTGCACCTTGGCGAGCGCCCCCATGCCACGGAAGACGATGGGGATGACGATCAACGTGGTCAGCAGATAGCCGACCTCGACCGGCAGTCCGACGGCCTGATGCATGGCCTGCGCCATGATCGAGCCTTCGAGGGCGAAGAAGATGAAGGTGAAGGACGCGTAGATCAACGAGGTCAGCGTCGAACCGAAGTAGCCGAAGCCGGCGCCGCGCGTGACCAGGTCCATGTCCAGGCCGTACTTCGCGCAGGCCCGGGCGATCGGTATGCCGGTGAGGAAGATGATCGTCGCGGCGGTCAGGATCGAGGCGAAACCGCTGGTGAAGCCATAGGTGAAGACGATCGAGGCGCCGATCGCGAAGTCGGCGAGATAGGCGATGCCACCGAGTGCGGTGCCCGCGACCATCGAGGGCGACCAGCGGCGGAAGGAGTGCGGCGCGTAGCGAAGTGAGTAGTCCTCGCGGCTTTCGTCGGCGGCGAGCTTTGCGTAACTGCGCCTGGGGGGCGGCGGATCGGCGGGCCCGGTCTCCGTTGCTTCCGGGACCCCGGCGGGCTTCCCCTCCGGGGCCTCGGTCGTCGTCGTGGGGCCGGCAGTGTCCGTCATCGGTGACTTCCCGTTCGTCAGTCCGGTGTGCGGGTACGAACGGGAAGGTAAGAGCAGGACATGACAAACCGTTACAGCCAGTGATTGCCCATCGGTTAAGAGAACTGAGTGGGCGTTAACTCGTCATCACGGGCGCCGGACAGGCCGTCCGAGTATCGGTCATCCGACAGGAACTCGACGCGACGGTCGCCCGGCAGGGGCGAGACGTACCGGTCACCTGACGGGAAGGTGGTAGGAGATCCGGTAGCGGTCGGCGGGCACCACCACGTCCGCCGTCTCGACCGGCCGACCCGATGCGTAGTACGTACGCCCGATCACCATCACCACATGGCCCGGCACGCCACCGAGCGCCAGGAGCTCCTCCGCAAGCCCCGGGCGCGCGCCGACCTGCTCGACCACGTTGTCCACGACGACGTCGATCGCGGCCATCCGCTCGACCACCCCACAACCACCCAGCGGGCCTTCCTCCGGCAGCATCACCGGCGTGCGTCCCGTGATCGCGAGGGGTTCCCAGGAGGTGGAGAGCATCATCGGCTCCCCCGCTTCCCGGAAGATGTATCTGGTGCGCATCACCCGGTCCCCCGGCTCGATATCAAGGCGGTCGGCGATCTCCGGGCCCGCCTCCTCCTGTTCGCTGCGGGACTCCCAAGTCCCTCGCACCCCTTCCGCCGTCTGCTCCTGGCGGAACGGGCTGGCTCCCGCGTCCGGCCGGTAGCCGGAGCGGGCGATGCGACGCGGGACCGGGCGTGCACGCACATACGTACCGGAGCCGGAGCGTCCCTCGACCAGGCCTTCCGCCATCAGCACCTTGCGCGCCTCCAGCGCGACGGTGTCCGAGACCCCGTACTCCTCGCGGATGCGGGCCTGCGACGGCAGGCGCGTGTGCGGCGGCAGCGAACCATTGACGATCTTCTCTCGCAGATCGCTCGCAACGCGCAGATAGGCGGGCTGCTCACCGAATGTCACAGGCCACTCCCAACAGGTTGACAGTCTGCAACAGCCTGGCAACCGTCGGTTGTGAACCGCAAGCACAGGCCAAAGTTTCACCCGAAGTGATGATTTGGCGCTGCCCTGCACATATCGAGGCCCCGGCCACCACAGGAATCCCGGTCACGCTCGACCCGGTGCGGCGCCCTGCAGCCCCTCGATCATGCTCGATCACCGCCAACCCCTTGACCCGTTTTGGTCCAGACCAATAGTTTCCTCACCACACAGCACGGCTCTCGCACCTCTCAGCGCACCCACAGGAACGGGCCCCATGCGTCGAAGAACCCTGTCCAGACTGGCCATTGCCGCCTGCGCCCTCTCGCTGGCGGCCGGGATCGCACCCGCCGCCTCCGCCTCCGGAGGCTCCGCCTCCCCCGCCCACGCCTCCGGTTCCGCCGCCTACAAGCGCGTCGGCTACTTCACCCAATGGGGCGTCTACGGACGCGACTTCCAGGTCAAGGACCTGGACACGAGCGGCACCGCGGCCAAGCTCACCCACGTCAACTACGCCTTCGGCAACGTCAGCGCCGACGGCAAGTGCTTCACCGGCAATGTGCCGGGAGAGGCCGACGCCTGGGCGGACTACGTCCGTCCGCTGGACGCCGCAGGGTCGGTCGACGGCGTCGCGGACACCGACACCCAGCCTCTCGCGGGCAACTTCAATCAGCTGCGCGAGCTGAAGGCCAAGCACCCCGGCCTCAAGGTGATGATCTCCCTGGGTGGCTGGAGCTGGTCCACCCACTTCTCGGACGCGGCCCGCACCGCCGCCTCCCGCAAGGCGTTCGTCTCCTCCTGCATCGACCTGTACATCAAGGGCAATCTGCCGGTGGACGGGGCGCGCGGCGGCGAGGGCGCGGCGGCCGGTCTCTTCGACGGCGTGGACATCGACTGGGAGTGGCCCGGCTCCGCCGGCGACACGGACACGGTCTACCGCCCCGAGGACAAGCGGAACTTCACCGCTCTGGTGCACGAATTCCGCACCCAGCTCGACGCGTACGCGAAGAGCACTGCCAAGGAGGGCAAGGGCCACGGGCACAACAACAAGCCCAAGCACTACGAGCTGTCGGCGTTCGTCCCCACGGCTCCGGCCAAGATCGACGCAGGCTTCGACGTCCGCCGCATCATGCGGGACTTCGACTTCGTGAACCTGCAGGGTTACGACTTCCATGTGTCCGGCGAGACGACCACGGCGCAGCAGTCCGCGCTGTACGCGAAGAACGACTTCAGTGTCGACCAGACCGTGCGCGAATGGATCGGGCGCGGCGCCCCTGCCCGCAAGCTGGTCATGGGCATGCCGTTCTACGGTCAGGGCTGGACCGGCGTGACGGGCGGCGGCGACGGTCTCGGCCGGCCCGCCGCGGCCCCCGCACCCGCCACCTGGGCTGCGGGCTACGAGGACTACAAAGCCCTCAAGAAACTGGCCGAATCCGGTACGTACAAGATCCATCGGGATGTCAGGAACGGCCACGCATGGCTGTTCGACGGCACCACCCTGTGGACGTACGACGACCCACAGGTGCTCCGCACCAAGACGTCGTACATCCGTCAGCACGGTCTGGGCGGCGCGATGTTCTGGTCGCTGGACGGGGACACGGACGACGGCGAGCTGATGACCGCCGTCGACCAGGGCCTCGGCCGGCGCTAGAGGGTAACCCGCAGACGCCCCCAGGGCACTGGTCAGCGAGGGTGCGGGGGTGACCGCCGATGCGGTCGCCCCCACACTTTCAGCAACTCGCGAATGCCCTACGGACGCGGCATCAGAACTGCAGCGCCCAGGAGTTGATCCGCCCGGTGTCGGCCGCCGCGTTGTCGCTGACCCGCAGCTTCCAGGTGCCGTTCGCCACCTCCGACGAGGCGTTCACCGTGTAGGTGGTGATCACGTTGTCGCTGCTGCCGCCCGTTCCGTACGCCTTCAGGTTGTAGACCGAACCGTCGGGCGCGACCAGGTCGATCCTCAGGTCGCCGATGTAGGTGTGCGTGATGTCGACGGGCACGCTCAGCGCCGCCGGCGCGTTGCCGGTGACACCGGTGACGGTGACCGGCGACTCGACGGTGGAGTTGTCGCTGATGGTGTAACTCGTCGTGTTCTCGAACTTCGGTCCGGGCGGAGTCGTGGTGCCGGTGCCGACGTTCAGCAGCCGGTTCGGCGAACCCGTGCCCGGGCTGGTCACGACTCCGGTGGCGGCCGCGGCGACCAGTCCGGCCGAGACCTGCGCGGGGGTGTCGCTCGGGTGGTCGGCCAGATAGAGGGCCGCGGCGCCGGCGACGTGCGGGGTCGCCATCGACGTGCCGGAGATCGTGCTGGTGGCACTGTCGCTGGTGTTCCAGGCCGAGGTGATCGACGAGCCCGGGGCGAAGATGTCCAGCACGCTGCCGTAGTTGGAGAAGCTGGAGCGGGCGTCGGTGCTGGTCGTGGAGCCGACGGTGATGGCCTCGGTGACGCGTGCCGGTGACTTGGTGGAGGCGTTGGTCGACTCGTTGCCCGCGGCCACGGCGTAGGTGATGCCGGACGCGATGGAGTTGCGCACGGCGGCGTCGAGCACGGAGTCCGCTCCGCCGCCGAGGCTCATGTTGGCGACGGCGGGCTTGACGGCGTGCGCCGTCACCCAGTCGATGCCCGCGACGACCTGGGCGGTCGTGCCGGAGCCGCTGTCGTCGAGCACCCGGACGGCGACGATCTTCGCCTTCTTGGCGACGCCGTACGCGGAACCTGCCACGGTGCCCGCCACATGGGTGCCGTGGCCGTAACCGTCCTGTGCGGTGTTGTCGTTGTCGATGGCGTCGTAGCCGTACGAGGCCCGGCCGCCGAAGTCGCTGTGGGTGATCCGGACACCGGTGTCGATGATGTACGCGGTGACGCCCTCGCCTGCCTTGTCGGGGTAGGTGTAACTCCCGTTCAACGGCAGGTTCTTCTGGTCGATCCGGTCAAGTCCCCAGGAGGGCGGCGACGGCTGGGTGCCGGAGACCGTGAAGGTCCGGTTCTGCACGACCGACTTGACGGCCGGGTCCGCAGCGAACTTCTTCGCCTGGGCGGCGGAGAGCTCGACCGCGTAGCCGTTGAGCGCGGCGCGGTAGGTCTTCTTGATCTTGGCGCCGTACTCCTCGGCCAGCGCCTTGCCCTGCGCGGAGCCCGCTTCGGCCGCCGATTCGTCGAGCGTGACGATGTAGCTGCCACTGATGGTGCCCGGGGCGCCCGCGTTCTCGATCCGGCCTTCTGCCGCCGTCCCGGCCGCGGTGGCGGGGAACGCCGCAGCGGTGGAGAGAACGAGAGCGGCGCCGGCTATGACGCCCGCTGCGGCGAATCTTCGACGCGCGTGGGGGGTGTGACGCATCACTGACATGTGAGGGATCCTCCTCAATTGCGGTGCGCTGGTGGGGGTGTGGCGCGGGATGCAGGGACTGAGGGCGGAGACAGGAACAGAGAACAGGCGAGATCATGACCATGACAACCAACTGCTCCGGGATCCGTGCTGCCCATCGCCCGGCCGACAGCGAAAGATTGACCGATCCATAGGAATCCCACAAGGGCCCCGTGGGCTGTGCCATACCTTCGCCATTCGCCCGCCACACGCCTGACATGCTGGCGGTCATGGCCACCTATCTCTGCCCGCAGGACGGCACCCGCGCCGAGACCACCAGCCTGACCTGGTGCTGCCCGGTCTGCCGCGGCCCCTGGGACCTCGACTTCGAAGCCGCCGGGCGGCTCTCACTCGACTCCCTGGCAGGACGCGTCAATTCACTGTGGCGTTACGCGGAGGCACTGCCCCTCTCCTCGCCCGCCACCAGCCTCGGGGAGGGCCGCACGCCGCTCGTGCCGCTCACCCGCACGGTCTCGGCCAAGCTCGACTTCCTGATGCCGACGCTCTCCTTCAAGGACCGAGGCGCCGTGATGCTCGCCGAACTGGCCCGCCGCCTCTCCCCCGAACGCGTCGTCGCGGACAGCAGCGGCAACGCGGGAACGGCCGTCGCCGCCTACTGTGCGCGGGCCGGACTGCCCTGCACGGTGTACGTCCCCGAGGGCACCTCCCCGAAGAAGACCGAACAGATCCGGGCCCACGGCGCCCGCCTGGAGATCGTCCCCGGCGACCGGGAGGCCACCGCACTCGCTGCCCGGGCCGCCGCCGACTCCCCCGGCACCTTCTACGCCTCGCACGTCTTCAACCCGTACTTCCTGCACGGCACGAAGACATACGTCTACGAGATGTGGGAAGACCTCGGCGGCCGGCTCCCCGACGCCATCGCCGTACCGGTCGGCAACGGCACGTTGCTCCTCGGCGCGGCCCTGGCCACCGCGGAACTCCACGCCCAGGGCCTGATCGACGAACGGCCGGCGCTGATCGCCGTACAGGCCGAGGCCGTCTCACCGCTGGCCGCCGCCTTCCACGCGGGTACGGACGGCCTGCTCGACGAGTCCGGCCGGGCGGCCGCCCCCACACTCGCCGAAGGCATCGCCATCCCCCGCCCGCCGCGCGCACGCCAGATCCTGGCGGCGGTGAGGGAGTCCGGCGGCACATTCATCACGGTGACGGAGGATCAGATCCGCAAGGCGCAGCTGGATCTGGCGGCACGCGGCTTCTACGTCGAGACGACCGGCGTCGCCTGCTGGGCGGCGGTCGGCGACTGGACGGACCGCAGCGTCGTCGTACCGCTGTGCGGCGCGGGACTCAAAACGGGCCTGGCGCCCTGACCTCGCATGCGGTCACCTGCACGCCATGACCGGCATGCAGGTGACCCGCCGTGCCGATCAGTCCGTCCAGTACGTGTCGTGCTTGATGAAGAACTCGGCCCGCTCCTCCTGTGACCACTCGGCGGCCTGAGCGACCTTCTCGAAGTACTCCTCGCGCGGCGCACCCGGCGTGAACAGCAGCAGCATCGACGCCGGCGCGTCGGAGTCGTTCCGGAATGCGTGCAGCCCGCCCTGCGGTACGTACACGAAGTCGCCCTGCTTGGTGTCGATCCACCGCTCACCGTTGTAGATCCGCACCGTCCCGTCGAGGATGAAGAACGATTCCGAGATCGACCGGTGGAAGTGCGTCGCCGGGCCGCCCGCTCTGGGCGCCATGTCCATCCGGTACAGCCCGAACTCGCCGTGCGTGGTGTGCGTGGTCGCCAGATAGTGGGTGGCACTGCCGGTGCGGGACTGCAGGTTCGGCACCGTGTCGGCCGGCCTGTACGTGGCGCTGATCTCTCCCTTGCCGTCCCCGTAGATCGGCTCCGGATACGACATGCCGTTCTCCTCTCGATGCTGCCGGTGCTCTCGGTAGGGTCGGTGCTCTCGATGCTGCCGGTGCTCGGTGCGGCGGCATCGGGTGACGATCGAGGCCGCTGATGTGTCGAAGCCGGGCGGCGGTACCTGCCCTCCCGTAGGATCCGCGACTCAGCTCTGTGGCTGGAAGTAGCGAACACCCTTCTCGATGAGGTGCCCGGCATAGGCGCGCCCGATGGCCGGCTTCCCCCGGTACATCCCCACGTGTCCCTGGGCACTGTCGACGACGACCGGTCGGGCGAAACAGGCGAACCGATTGCGCTGCTTCTCCTCCGCCCAGGCCATCGCGGCCGGGTCGATCCGGTCACTGACCAGCACAGGGAAGCAGGCGACACCGGTCTGCATGCCGACGGGCAGCCCGCCCTTGTTCTTCTTGGCGTACGTGAGCACCTGTGTGGTGAACGTGTCGACGACCGGGACGGTGATCTCGGGCACGGCGGCGGCCACGGTGAACAGATGCAGATTCGTGGCCGCCCAGCGCATCCGGAAGTCGGCCCTCCGGCCGACGAGCACAGGCGCGCCCGCCCAGTCCTCCCAGCGCGGCCCGCAGCCGTCGGCCGCCAGTCGGCTCTCGACCGATGCCAGGTAATTCCGTATCGACTCTTGGCTCATGGCCGAGATTGTCCACGGGCCGGGCGCGGTCCGGAAGCCGACACCGGCTGCCGAAGCCGCGCAGGGCCGACTCGGGCAGGACGGGCTCCATGACGGACCCGCAGAACGCGGAGCCGGCGAAGCGCACACTGCCGGGAATCGTGGTGCCGGGCGGGTGGCGGACGTCTCGACCGACGGCCTGACGGTGCGTCGGGAGGGAAGGGCCCGGGCTGCGGTGCAGGAGAGCCCCGAGGAGTGGTGCCACTCGGCCCGCCTCGCGCATCAGGCGCTCAAGCAGCTGCCCGAAGCCGGCCCTGTGGGCCGTCGGTGGCAAAGCAGCCCTTGTCCTCGTGCGCCTGCCGTCGGGCTCCCACGCCGCGCTGAACAATCGCCCTGGTCAAGACGTAGGACGTGGCTCAGCGGACCGAGGGGAACGACCGATGGACAGAACGGCACATTCGGATCGCAGAGCTCTGCTCACCGGCGGACTTGCGGTCGCCACGGTTGCGCTTGCGGGGTGCTCGTCGACGAGCGCCACCCCGTCGACGAACAGCGCTCCGTCGGCGAGCAGCGCTTCGCCGGAGGCGCGGCCGGCCACGCCCGCCGCAGCATTCGCGAGGCTGATGGACGGCAACAAGCGCTGGGTGAGCGGAGATCTACAACATCCCGACCGGGATCCGGACCGGCGCGAGCTCGTGGCCCAGACGCAGGAGCCTTTCGGGTCGATCCTCGCGTGCATCGACTCCCGGGTACCGCCTGAACTCCTCTTCGATACCGGGCTGGGCGACCTTTACGTGATGCGCACCGGCGGGGAGGCGGTCGGCCCGGTGGTCACGGGTTCCGTGGAGTACGGCCCCATGACGAGTGGCACTCCGCTCATCGTGGTCCTCGGGCACCAGCGCTGCGGCGCCATCGAGGCGGCGTACAAGTCCATCCGCGACGGCAAACCGCTGCCGGGAAACCTGGAGGCGATCGCCAAGGCTCTGCGGCCGGCGTACGAGCTGGCAGTCCGGGAAGGCGGTGCCGATCCGGTCGAGACCATGGCCCGCGCCCAGGTCAGGCTGACCGCGGCCGATCTGCGCTCCAACCAGGACCTGGCCCCACTCGTGGCAAAGGGCACCCTTGCCGTGGTCGGCGCCTACTACTCGCTCGACACCGGCAAGGTGGAAGTCCTGGCCGGCGCGCCTTCCTGACCCGCCGGACCGGACGGATGCGCGTGGCCGGGTCGGTGAGGATGAACGGCACCGCCTCGTCGAGGCGGTGCCGAAGCAGCCGAAAGCACCACGCCGCTCGCGAGGTGGGGGACTTCGGGCTCCGCGGCTATCGGGGCTGCCACGCCCGTACGAGGTCCTCCGGTCCCCAGTGCGCGGCCAGCGGCAGATCGTCGGCCACACCGCAGCGGGAGACCGCGACCAGCGGAGTGTCCGGGGCGGCACCGGGGACGGCGAGCACGTCGCGTACCAAGGCGTCGTACTCGTGACGGCCGAAGGGCTGGGTCTCGAACCACTTGACCGACCCGACGAAGTGCACCTGCCGCGCCACCGGCTCGCGGTCCGCACCGATGAGGTCGACCTCGGGGTTGTTCTGACGGTTCCACCAACCGCCGATGGCCTCGGTCCCGGGCCACTCGTCATCGGGCATCAGACGCAGCAGGGACTCGCGGATCAGCGGCTCGACCGCTCTCCCGCGCCAAGTGGTCCATGACCGCTCGATGCGTTCCAACGCCAGGTCACCGCGGCCACGCTCGATGAGTGGGATCGCGCGCGCCAGGAAGGCCAGCCAGAACCGCAGATACGGATCGGCGATCCGATAGCGCTTGTTCTTGGTGTCCGACTTGACGGACAGAGGGAGATCGGCGGCCAGGACGCGCTTGGCCTGCAACGTTGCCAACAGCGGGGAGAGCGTGCCGGACGGCAGCGCGCCGGCGCCGCCGGCCTGGGCTGCGATCGCGCTGAATGTGCGCTCACCGCTGCCGACCGCTTCCAGTACGGCTCGCGAGTGCGAAGCCTCGGGGAATTCGCCCAGCAGGGACAGCTCGCCGGCCACCAGCAGAGGCGAGAGAGGATTGGCGACCGAAGCTTGCAGAAAGGCCGTACGCCCCATTCCCGGCCGCCATGACTGCACGATCTCGGGGAAACCGCCGGTGATCAACTGGGCGTCGACAGCTTCTGCGGCGTCGAGCCCGGTCATGGCCTGCACGTCGGCCAGGTTCAGGGGCTGAACGGTCATTTTGGCCGCCCGGCCGAAGAACGGGCGCCCGTACGACTGCAGTGCCTCCATCACCGATGTATCGCTGCCGACCAGCAGCAGAAGCACGGGCTTGGAAGACAGGTGCCGGTCCCAGACGGTCTGGAGTGCGCCCTCGAATTCCTGATCCTGCTCGACCAGCCAGGGCACCTCGTCAATCACCGCGATGCTGGGCGAGTCATCGGGTACCGCGAGTGCCAGCGAGCGCAGGGCCTGGTTCCAGTCCTGCGCCTGGAGGCCGGCGATCAACTCCGCCCCTGGCAGCAGTGACTGCGCGAGGGTCGCGACAAAGTCGGCGCGCTCCGTCACAGGGTTACGCCCCCGGGTGGCCTGGAACACCACGTACGGCGCCCCCGAGCGGTCGCAGAACTCCTGGACCAGTCGCGACTTCCCCACGCGGCGCCGACCCGTCATGATCACGGCCCGCCCCCGGGTGGCTCCACGCCCCTCGGCCACCGTCCGGTACTGCTCGGCCAACAGCTCAAGATCTCCGGCCCGGCCTTGGAACTCCACGAGGCATCCCTGGTATTTAACGTAGATTGATTCTTACGTAGATTGAATCTTACTTCACCTCTTACTGCCACTGCGGCAGGCGCGGGGTGCGCGATTGCGGATCGGCGACGGCATCGTGGCCGGCGGGGGGCGTGAGGGCGGTGGAGGCAGCCCACCGGCGAGGGTGAGGGGTGAACCGTCAGACTCCGTGCAATGCGCTCGCGGAACGAAATGCATCGCCCCTGGGAGCGCTGGGTGCGACTTCACAGACGGCTGATCCCGCCCGTAGCCGCAGCTACCTCACTGCGGCTACGCGAAGGTCGGCGTACGCCCGGTTTCGCCCGCAGCCTCGGCACCTGAAGTGGCAGCGGTGGACTGACCGTCCTTGTCCGGAGCACCGGCATAGCTCTCGACCCTCGCAGATGCATGGGCCCTGGACTGGCACCGCATGTGGTCCCCCCGAGCGGTTCTTGGAGCAGGTCATCCGCTGGATCAACGATCGCAGTGCTCGAGATGTCCGCGAGAAGGGGCTAGGAACGGATCGTGACCGCATGGCCGAATCCGCTGACGTACCTGACAACCCGGATCTAGCCTGTTCCACCCCAGATCATCGCGTGCTGAAGCTTTCCCCGATGTCATAAGGATGGGTAGTGACCACGGACAAGCAGCCCCTGCCGTCACCAGCGGATCTTGCAAAGCTGAAGCAGAACCACGAGGCCGGCGCGCCCACCCCGGAGATACGGGTGCGCCGGCCCGGCAACGCCCTGTTCGAATACGCGTACATGGGTTACGTCCGCAAGACATTGGCCGACCCTGCGGCCAAGCCGGACCTCTACGACCAGTTGGCCGTGATGGCAGAGCCTGAGGACTGGGACGGACGTTCCCCTGAGGCTGTGGGAAGCATCCGAATCCTGCGCAACTACATCCGGTGGACGTTCGAACGGGCAAGCCGGCAGGAGAAGCTCTCGGCCAGCTCCAGCGGTACGTACTCCGCCTTCAACACGGGCTTGGCGACACCCCAGCAGGAGACGATCTACGGACTGTTTCGCCGCAACAGCCGTTCCGACAGCCAGCAATGGGCCTTCGTCAGCTGGGTCGAGGCGAGTAAGCGCGAGTTCATGGACCACTTCCCGCCTTCGCTGCGTCCCGAGTTCGTGACCTACACCGAGGACCCTGCGGACTACGTCTACGACTGGCGGCGAGAACTCGTCGTAAACGTTGACCACATCCTCAACGAAGAGACCGGGAACCTCGAACGCTTCCCGGAGGCACTGCGCAATAACCCGTACCTCGCGCGCATGGCACTGAAGGGCGCGGTCGACGCGTCCGTGGACCGTGTCCGCCGCAACTACAAGGCCGCGGTGCCCTCTTGGTATCCGACTCATGACACCGTCCAACTACTGCTGCCCCTGTCATTGCAGTCCGTCGGCGTGGTCGATCTGGCACTGGTCGTCTCCCGGCAGGGTGAGTTCTATCGCGGCCATACGGTCCTCACCACTGCCATGGCGTACACCAACGCCCGCCTCCTCGCGCGCCCCGACAGCGACTGGCTTCAGCCGGCGTCCGAGGAAGAGACCGGGTAGAGCGGAACGGGATCGGGCTCTGCGATCCGCATCCGCCTGGAGCCGATCCACCCCGTACACCTGTCTCGAGATGCCTGTCCTTTCGCCCTGGCCCCTACCAGTGGCCAGGGCGGCCGTCACCGACCGAGCGGGGCACCACAACTACTTCGGATGCCGCGATGCGGCTGCCGAATCCACATCCGGCAACGGTCCGGGCTCGCCGCTTCAACCGGCCGCTGCGCCGGATCGTGGATCCGGCGGGTGAGTGCGTCGGCTGCCTCGAGATACCGCGGACCACAAAGGCCGCCAAGCCCGCGCCACCACAGATCAGGCACTCCCTTTCGCCAGATCAACCAGACGTTGAAAGGGACGCGCACTGCAGCGCTACCACCTACGAAAACACCGTCCTGGCGCGGCTCAGGTCAGCCGAATCAACACCGTGGAGTGAGGTCTCCCTGCGCCTCTGGAGGGTGTACCTCCAGGATCGACGCCGTTCCGCCGGCCACCGCAGTCTCGTACAGCGTAATCCGGTCGCCCGGGATGAGGTGCCTCCACCGCGCGGGTGTCAAAGGCAGGAGGCGCACTGGCGCCCGAGCGCCGGGTGCGAGGTCAGGACCGAACTCGACCCACACGCGGGCGATGTCCAGGTCTGATGCCCCGCCCTCCCTCCGGTGGCCGATGTCCCACATCGGCCGCAGCACCCCGGCTCCGGGGATCGGAGCGCGCCGGAACGTCTCACCGGCCGGGAGGAGCACGAGATCAGCCCGGATGACGCCCACTCGTGTCTCGGTACCCCGCCACCGGCACCACTCCCGGCTCCGTTCGAGCCCCAATATCACCGCCACGTGTTCCAGCCGCTCCCAGAAGCCCTTCGGTGCCGTCCATCCGTCACCCAGTTCCTCGAGCAGGTCGAACGCCACTTCCCACTCGTCGTGCGCGAGGTAGTCCCAGACATCGGAAACCGTGACGTCGTTGTCGGTCGCAACGCCTTCGGGCACCAGCAGCGCGGCGGCCTCAAGTATCCCGACGACATCCACGCGCCCATTATGGATCAGCAGCACAACACCCCTCTTGACGGCTGCACTCGCCGGCCCTGGCTCATGGCCGCACTGCCCGACTGGATGCGCCCGCCGCGCGCGGAAGGCTGGCTCGCGGAGGATCTGGACCGCCTCCTCGCCTCCGCCGCCCGCACCGTCTCCGACGGCTTCCTACCGCACTCTCCGGACGAGGAGGACTCCTCCTTCCAGCCCATGCTCAGGTGACGATGCTTCAGAAGATCGAGTACCTGTCCGGCCCGGGTAACGAGCAAGGGGCCGACTCCCGAAAGAGCCGACCCCTTGCCACCTGCGAACGCGACGAAAAGCGACGCGCGCAGTAACGCATCGATCAGACGTTGAAGCGGAACTCCACCACGTCGCCGTCCTGCATCACGTACTCCTTGCCCTCCATGCGGGCCTTGCCCTTCGCGCGGGCCTCGGCGACCGAGCCCATCGTCACCAGGTCGTCGAAGGAGACGATCTCCGCCTTGATGAAGCCCTTCTGGAAGTCGGTGTGGATGACACCGGCCGCCTCGGGGGCCGTGGCGCCCTTCTTGATCGTCCAGGCGCGGGCTTCCTTCGGGCCTGCCGTGAGGTAGGTCTGCAGGCCCAGCGTGTCGAAGCCGACGCGGCCGAGGGTGGCCAGGCCGGGTTCTTCCTGGCCCATGGACTGGAGGAGTTCGAGGGCCTCGTCGTCGTCGAGTTCGATCAGCTCGGACTCGATCTTGGCGTTGAGGAAGATCGCCTCGGCGGGGGCGACCAGGGCACGCTGTTCGTTCTTGAAGTCCTCGTCGACCAGCTCGTCCTCGTCGACGTTGAAGACGTAGAGGAACGGCTTGGTGGTGAGGAGGTGCAGCTCGTGGAGGAGCTTGCCCTTCTCCGTGCCTGCCGTGATCCCCGCGGCGAAGAGCGTCTCGCCGGACTCCAGGATCTGCTGGGCCTCCTCGACCGCGGCGAGGACCGCGACCTTCTCCTTCTGGAGGCGGGACTCCTTCGTGAGGCGCGGGACGGCCTTCTCGATGGACTGGAGGTCGGCGAGGATCAGCTCGGTGTTGATCGTCTCGATGTCGTCCTTGGGCGAGACCTTGCCGTCGACGTGCACGACGTTCTCGTCCTTGAAGGCCCGGATGACCTGGCAGATCGCGTCCGACTCGCGAATGTTCGCGAGGAACTTGTTGCCCAGGCCCTCGCCCTCGCTCGCGCCGCGGACGATGCCCGCGATGTCGACGAAGTCGACGGTGGCCGGGAGCAGGCGCTGCGAGCCGAAGATCTCGGCCAGCTTGTTCAGGCGGGCGTCCGGGACCCCGACGACGCCGACGTTCGGCTCGATCGTGGCGAACGGGTAGTTGGCCGCCAGCACGTCGTTCTTGGTCAGGGCGTTGAACAGGGTCGACTTGCCGACATTCGGCAGACCGACGATTCCGATCGTGAGCGACACGTTGGCGACTTCCTGGAGTAAGGACGGGTGGGCCGATTCTCCAGTTTACGGGCGGGGGCGAGCGGGTACTCACGCGTCCGGTCGGGGGCCGATGCGGTTCCCGTTCGACCATGTGGCATCGAACTCACCGCCAAGGTCACCGAAAGGGCGTGTCCAACGCCTCCTCCCTCCCACCTCGCGACCTACGTTGTCCCGGTGGAGCAGCCCAGAACACGTCCCCCTCAGCGCCGGCAGTCGTCGCAGCAGGCCCCACTGTCCCCGCAGAGCACCATCGACGAGGCCGCCACCGTCTACCGGGTGGTGGCCACGCCCGACGGGCGGGCACGACGCGTGCCGCCCGCCCTGCTCGCGCTGCGCCGGCTGCCCAATCCGCGACTGACCGGCATCGGTGCGGGGCTGTTCGCCGCCGCCGTCATGTTCGCGCTGGCCTGCCTCGACTGGCTGCTGTTCGATGGATCGTCGATCCTGTACGGGGTGCTGTTCCTGCCGGTCAGCGCGCTGACCGCGCTCTGGGTGCGGCCCGCGGATCTGGTGACCGCGCCCATCAGTGTGCCGATCGCGTTCGCCGTCGGTGTGATTCCGATCGCCGGTGGGACGGGCGGCTTCGGCGGGCAGACCATGGCGGTGGTCACGGCGCTCGCCGTCCACGCCGGCTGGCTGTACGGCGGCACGCTCATCGCCGGGCTCATCGCCACCGTGCGCAAGGTCCGGCTGATGCGGCAGCGGCGGCGGATGCGGTCGGCCACGAAGGCGGCGCGCCCCGCCCGGCGTCCCCGGCGTCCAAGGCCCTGAGGCCGTGGCAGGGGCAGGGGCAGGGGCAGGGGCACAAAAGGGCTATCTGCCTGCCGCAGCCATCGCCGCGCCCACGATGCCCGCGTTGTTCTGCAGCTCGGCCGGCACCATCTCGGCCCGCACGTGCTCGATCAGCGGCAGGAACTTGTCGGCCTTCCGGCTGACTCCGCCGCCGATGATGAAGAGCTCGGGCGTGAACAGCATCTCCAGATGGGCCAGGTACTTCTGCACCCGGTGCGCCCAGTGGTGCCAGCTCAGCTCCTCGTCCTCCTTGGCCTTCGTGGAGGCGTGCTTCTCCGCTTCGTGGCCGCCCAGCTCCAGATGGCCGAGCTCGGTGTTGGGTACGAGCTGCCCGTCGATGAAGAGCGCGCTGCCGATCCCCGTACCGAGCGTCAGCATGATCACGGTCCCCTTGCGGCCGCGCCCCGCGCCGAAGGTCATTTCGGCGATTCCCGCCGCGTCGGCATCGTTGAGGACGGTCACCGGAAGGCCCAGCTTCTCGCCGAGCAACGTCCGGGCGTCATGGTCGATCCAGCCCTTGTCGACATTGGCCGCGGTGCGGGTGACACCGCCGGTGACGACGCCCGGGAAGGTGATGCCGACCGGGCCCGACCAGTCGAAGTGGCCGACCACCTCGGCCACGGAGTCGGCCACGTCCTTGGGCGTGGCCGGCTGCGGTGTCAGTACTTTGTGGCGCTCCTGCGCCAGGTCTCCGCGGTCCAGGTCCACGGGAGCGCCCTTGATCCCGGATCCGCCGATGTCCACGCCGAAGATCTGCATGCGATCCACCGTACGGGCTGGCGCCGCACCCCGCTCACCTTCCCGGAGCACGGGCCACTCCCCCGGGGGAGGACGGAAGGCGTCACTCGGCGGTGAGTGCCGCCGCCTCTGCGCGCAGGTCCCGGCGGAGCTCCTTGGGCAGCGAGAAGGTGATCGACTCGTCGGCCGTCTTCACCGTCTCCACGTCGCCGTAGCCGCGCTCGGCCAGCCACTCCAGTACGCCGTCCACCAGCACGTCGGGAACCGAGGCGCCGGAGGTGAGGCCGACCGTGGTGACACCTTCCAGCCAGGCCTCGTCGATCTCGCTCGCGAAGTCCACCAGGTGGGCAGCGGGGGCGCCCGCGTCGAGGGCGACCTCGACCATGCGGATCGAGTTCGAGGAGTTCTTGGAGCCGACGACGATGACCAGTTCGGCGTCCTCGGCGAGCTTCTTCACCGCGATCTGACGGTTCTGCGTGGCGTAGCAGATGTCGTCGCTGGGCGGCGAGACCAGCTGCGGGAACTTCTCCTTCAGCGCGTCCACCGTCTCCATCGTCTCGTCGACCGAGAGCGTGGTCTGGGAGAGCCAGACGACCTTCGACTCGTCGCGCACGGAGACACTGGCGACGTCCTCGGGGCCGTCGACCAGCGTGATGTGGTCGGGCGCCTCACCGCTCGTGCCGATGACTTCCTCGTGGCCCTCGTGGCCGATCAGGAGGATGTCGTAGTCCTCCTTGGCGAACCGGACGGCTTCCTTGTGGACCTTGGTCACCAGCGGGCACGTCGCGTCGATCGTGGCGAGCTTGCGCTCGGCGGCCTCGGCGTGCACGGTCGGCGCGACGCCGTGCGCGGAGAACATCACGATGGAGCCCTCGGGCACCTCCGCCGTGACGTCGACGAAGATCGCGCCCTTCTTCTCCAGGGTCTGCACGACGTACTTGTTGTGCACGATCTCGTGGCGGACATAGATCGGGGCCCCGTACTGCTCCAGGGCCTTCTCGACGGCGATCACGGCACGGTCCACGCCCGCGCAGTAGCCACGGGGCGCGGCGAGCAGGACACGGCGGGTGTCACTGCGGCGCGTGGTGCCCGCACTCGGGGCGGCGGCGGGTGACGGGCTGGGCGTAGCAGTCATGCGTCCCATCGTAAGGCCGTACCGAACAGGCGCGGGATCGGCCGTGTCGGGAGACTGAGCCGTACGCGACGTTCGCCACGTGTACGCCCTGCAATGCCACGTATGCCACGTACGCGACCGTGTCCGTGCGACCGACGGAGGGTTCATGGCGGGCAGCAGTACGGCGGACCGGGCGACCTTGCGGCGGACACTCGGGTTCCGGGATCTGGTCGTCTACGGGCTGCTGTTCATCGCCCCCATGGCTCCCGTCGGCGTCTTCGGCACGCTCGACGCGAAATCGGACGGCGCGGTCGCGCTGGTGTACGTCGCGGCGACCGTGGTCATGGGCTTCACCGCGTTCAGTTATGCGCAGATGGTGCGGGTGGCCCCACTGGCGGGTTCGGTCTTCACGTATGCGCGCAAGGGGCTCGGGGAAGGGCCCGGGTTCATCGCCGGGTGGATGGCGATGCTCGACTATCTGCTGATCCCGGCGGTCGCCTATCTCTTCTCCGGGATCGCGATGAACTCGCTGGTCCCGGAGGTGTCGCGATGGGTGTGGACGGCGCTCGCGGTGGTCGTCACCACGCTGCTCAACCTCTGGGGTGTACGGGCTGCGGCGCGGGTCGGCTTCGCGGTGCTCGCGATGGAGATCGCGGTGCTGCTGGTCTTCCTGGTGTCGGCGGTGGTGGTTCTCGTGCGGGACGGGGCGCAGCGCGGCTGGTGGACGCCGTTCACCGGTGACTCCGGCTTCTCCCTGCAGGCGGTACTGGCTGCGGTGTCGGTGGCCGTGCTCTCGTATCTGGGCTTCGACGCCATCGCCTCGTTCGCGGAGGAGGCCACCGGCGGCTCGGAGAAGGTGGCGCGGGCGCTGCTGTTCTGTCTGGTCCTCGCGGGGGTGCTGTTCGTTGCGCAGGGCTATCTGGCGGCGCTGCTGGAGCCGATGACGTCGGCGGATCTGGCCGCCGAACCGGCCAGGCAGGGATCGGCGTTCTACGACACGGTCGACTTCGCGGTGGGCAGGTGGCTGCACGACCTGGTGGCGGTCAGCAAGGCGATCGGGGCGGCGTTCGCGGCGCTGGCCGGGCAGGCGGCCGCAGGGCGGCTGCTCTTCGCCATGTCCAGGGAGCAGCGGCTGCCCTCGCTGCTGGCCCGGGTCGACCCGCGGTCCGGAGTGCCGCGGGCCGCGATCCTGATCGCCGCGGCCGTGACGCTGGTGGCGGCGGTCTGGGCGGCCCGCCGCGACGATGGTCTCGACCATCTGGTGTCGGTGGTCGACATCGGTGCGCTGACGGCGTTCGTGCTGCTGCACGCGTCGGTGGTCGGCTGGTTCGCCGTACGCCGGATGGACGGGCCGCCGAGTTGGTGGCGGCACGTGCTGGTGCCGGTGGTGGGTGCGGGGGTGCTGATCGCGGTGATCCTCAGCGCGGCGACGAGCGCTCAGGTGGTGGGGGTCTGCTGGCTGGGGGTGGGGCTGGTGGTGCTGGCGATGCAGTGGGGGCGGAGTCCGGCTGTGTAGGGCTGCCTCGTTGTCCGTGGTGGCGGATACGCTCGCTCGCATGGCTCTCAATACCTCCGCGGAAGCCCCGCTGCCCGTCGGCGAGGTGTCACGGCTCATCGGCGGATGGATCGACCGGCTCGGGGCCGTCTGGGTCGAGGGGCAGATCACCCAGCTGTCGCGGCGGCCGGGCGCCGGGGTGGTGTTCCTGACCCTGCGCGACCCGTCGCACGACATCTCGGTGAGCGTGACCTGCTTCCGGCAGGTCTTCGACCGGATCGCGGACGTGGTGACGGAGGGCGCCCGCGTCGTCGTCCTCGCCAAGCCCGAGTGGTACGCGCCCCGTGGCCAGCTGTCCCTGCGGGCCACGGAGATACGGCCGGTCGGCATCGGTGAGCTGCTGGTCCGGCTGGAGCTCCTCAAGAAGTCCCTGGCCGCCGAGGGGCTCTTCGCCCTGGACCGGAAGAAGCCGCTACCGTTCCTGCCGCAGCTGATCGGCCTGGTCTGCGGGCGGGCGTCGGCGGCCGAGCGCGATGTGCTGGAGAACGCGCGGCGCCGCTGGCCCGCGGTGCGCTTCGAGGTGCGCAATACGGCGGTGCAGGGCGTGCACGCGGTGAACCAGGTGGTCCAGGCGGTGAAGGAGCTGGACGACCTGCCGGACGTCGACGTGATCATCGTGGCGCGCGGCGGCGGCAGTGTGGAGGACCTGCTGCCGTTCTCGGACGAGCAGCTGATCCGTACCGTCGCCGAGTGCCGTACGCCGGTGGTGTCCGCGATCGGACACGAGCCGGACTCCCCGCTTCTCGATCTGGTCGCCGATCTGCGGGCGTCCACACCCACGGACGCGGCGAAGAAGGTCGTGCCGGACGTGGGGGAGGAGCTGGACCGGGTGCAGCAGCTGCGGGACCGGGCGCTGCGGACGGTACAGGGGCTGCTCGACCGGGAGGAGCGGGGGCTGGCGCACGCGCTGGGCCGGCCCTCCATGCAGCAGCCGCTGCGGATGGTGGACGAGCGCGCGGCGGAGGTCGACGCGCTGATCGGGCGCAGCCGCCGGGTGCTGGGGCATCTGCTGGACCGGGCGGACTCGGAGCTCGCCCACACCCGGGCGCGGGTCGTCGCGCTGTCGCCCGCGGCGACGCTGGAGCGCGGGTACGCGGTGCTGCAGCGGCCGGACGGCCATGTGGTCCGCTCCCCCGCCGACGCCGGGGCGCCGGGCGACGAGCTGCGGGCGCGGGTGTCGGAGGGCGAGTTCACCGTGCGGGTGGCCGAGTGAGCCGGTACGGCGCCCCTTTTCCTTCGCCCGGACCCGGCGCAGCCGCGGACGCGGTTCGGACCTGGCTGTCGTAGCTCACACATAGGGTGGATCACATGACGGACGACGCGACAACGGCAGCTGCCGCCACGGACACGCTCGGCTACGAGCAGGCGCGCGACGAGCTGATCGAGGTTGTACGACGCCTGGAGGCGGGCGGCACGACGCTGGAGGAGTCCCTCGCGCTGTGGGAGCGGGGCGAGGAACTGGCCAAGGTCTGCCGGCGCTGGCTGGAGGGGGCCCGGGCCCGCCTGGACGAGGCCCTGGCCCAGCCCGGGAAGGACCAGCAGGACGACGCCGGGTGACTCCCGAGCCGTAGGGATCCGGGGCGGACGGACCGGTGCGCCCCGGCCCGGAATGGATCCGAGCGCGCGGCGGTTGTGAGCCTCGTCGGAAATCGGGGCGGCCCGGCCCGTCATCCACGCACACGTTTGTGGAGTGGATCACTCAGGTCAGGTTTTAGTTGAAAGTTAACCAATCCCTCGGTTACGGTCGCCATATCGCTTGATCCGCATTTCGCCCGGAAGGTAATCCGCAAGATGTCCCTCGCTCTTGACCCCGCCGCCCAGGACCTCCTCTTCCGTGAGGCCCGCACCGCCAACACCTTCACCGACGAGCCGGTCTCCGAGGAGCAGGTCCAGGCGATATACGACCTGGTCAAGTACGGCCCCACCGCCTTCAACCAGTCGCCGCTGCGCATCGTCCTGGTCCGCTCCGACGACGCCCGCGCGCGCCTCGTGAGCCACATGGCGGAGGGCAACCAGCCGAAGACCTCCACCGCCCCGCTGGTCGCGATCCTGGCCGCCGACAACGAGTTCCACGAGGAGCTCCCGGCGCTGTTCCCGCACTTCCCGCAGGCCAAGGACGCGTTCTTCTCCGAGCGCCCGGTCCGCGAGTCGGCCGCCACTCTGAACGCCGCCCTGCAGGCCGCGTACTTCATCATCGGCGTCCGCGCCGCCGGTCTGGCCGCCGGCCCGATGACCGGCTTCGACGCCGCGGGCATCGAGAAGGAGTTCCTCGACGCCGACCACAGCGTGCTGATGGTCATCAACATCGGCAAGCCGGGCGAGGACGCGTGGTTCCCGCGTTCGCCGCGTCTCGCCTACGACGAGGTCATCAAGACCGTCTGATCCACCCGGTCATACGGAGAAGGCCCCGGAGCACTTGGTGCTCCGGGGCCTTCTCCGTATGCCGTACACCTGGCTCAGGACGTCTTGAGTGCGGCGGCCATCTCCGCCAGCCGTTGCGTCGAGGCCGAGCCCGTGACGACCGTGGTCGCACCGTCGTCGTGGCGCACCAGGGCGTCGTACTTCGGGCCCTTCCAGTGCTGCCACGTCTCGCCCGCGACCTGCTGCGTGCGCCCGGTGTTCCTCGCGTCCTGGCTGACCTCGGACACGTACTTCTTCGCCGGGGACGTGGACTGCTCCACTGCGACGTACTTGCCGTCCGGGTCGAGGAAGCCCAGGTGCCAGCCGTTGCCCGACTGGCGCTCGTAGCTGACCGAGGTGGGCTTCCATTCCTTGGACAGACCGGCCGGAGCGGCCACCGGATAGGGCGCCGCACGCCGCGCCGTCAGGAGCTCCACCCGGTAGTCGACCGCCTTGACCGGGTTGGCCTTGTCGTCGTGCGGTACGAAAATGTAGACACCCCCGGCGACGGCGGAGATCACCGCCATCGACAGGAACATGTCCCGCACCGTCTGCTTGCCTCGCTTGCTTGCCACGGGTCCATGTTCGCATTACGCCCGACGGGTCCGACCGAGGGGCGGCCACCCGTGACAACCGGCCGGCGAGGCCGCTCATACGTGACCCGGTCTGCTCATTTTATCGACCTGACGATAGAGTCACAGCACCCTCTTCCGGTCGTCGCCGTACAGAAAGGTGCGTTCCGATGTCCGAACATCACCTGCCGTCACAACTAGAGGTCTCCCCGGAGGCCCCCGACCGCAACCTGGCGCTGGAGCTGGTCCGGGTCACCGAGGCCGCCGCCATGGCTGCCGGGCGCTGGGTCGGCCGCGGTGACAAGATCGGCGCCGACGGCGCCGCCGTGAAGGCCATGCGGACCCTCGTCTCCACCGTCTCGATGAACGGCGTCGTCGTCATCGGTGAGGGTGAGAAGGACGAAGCGCCCATGCTCTTCAACGGCGAGCGGGTCGGTGACGGCACCGGCGCCGAGGTCGACATCGCCGTGGACCCGATCGACGGCACGACCCTGAACGCCAAGGGCATGCCGAACGCGATCGCCGTGCTGGCCGCCGCCGACCGCGGCACCATGTTCGACCCGTCCGCGGTCTTCTACATGGACAAGCTGGTGACCGGCCCCGAGGCCGCCGACTTCGTGGACATCAACGCCCCCGTGTCGGTGAACATCCGCCGGGTCGCGAAGGCGAAGAACTCCGCCCCCGAGGACGTCACCGTCGTCATCCTGGACCGCCCGCGCCACGAGGGCATCGTCAAGGAGATCCGGGAGACCGGCGCCCGGATCAAGTTCATCACCGACGGCGACGTCGCCGGCTCGATCATGGCGGCGCGTGAGGGCACCGGCGTCGACCTGCTGATGGGCATCGGCGGCACCCCCGAGGGCATCATCTCGGCCTGCGCCATAAAGTGCCTCGGCGGTGTCATCCAGGGCAAGCTCTGGCCGAAGGACGAGGCGGAGCGGCAGCGCGCACTGGACGCCGGGCACGACCTCGACCGGGTGCTGTCCACCGACGACCTGGTCAGCGGCGACAACGTGTTCTTCGTCGCGACCGGCATCACGGACGGTGAGCTGATGCGCGGAGTGCGGTACCGCAGCGAGACGGCGACCACCGAGTCGATCGTGATGCGGTCCAAGTCCGGCACGATCCGCAAGATCGACTCGACCCACCGGCTGTCGAAGCTGCGCGCCTACAGCGCGATCGACTTCGACCGCGCGAAGTAGACCGCGCGCGGCAGGTGACGCGCGGGCAGGTGACGCGCAGCGGCGACACACGGCACTCCGTGCGGAGCCGACAGAACGCGAAGAGGCGCCCCCCATGTGCGGTGGGGGCGCCTCTTCGCGTCGGTGCGAGGCGTCGGCGCAGGGCTGTCGCGCCGGGTGTCGGTCCGGGGCCGTCTCTTCAGAAGTGCCGTACGGCCGGTCAGCCGGCTGCGGCGATGTGGTCGGCCGAGGCGGCCGCCTTGAGCTCCACCTCGCGCCGCCTGCGGCGGGCGAGCACCACACGGCGCTCGGCAGCCGTGAGGCCGCCCCACACCCCGTACGGTTCGGGCTGCACCAAGGCGTGTTCCCGGCATTCGACCATCACCGGACAGCGCGCGCAGACCCGCTTCGCGGACTCCTCGCGGGACAGTCGGGCAGCAGTCGGCTCCTTCGACGGGGCGAAGAACAGCCCGGCTTCGTCCCGGCGGCACACCGCCTCCGAGTGCCAGGGGCCGGCCTGGTCCTCCCGGGCAGGAGTGCCCTGGGTGGGAACGGCGGCGACCTGCAGGGGCTGATGCGGCAGTTGCAGCACGGTCTACTCCTGACGACGGCTTCGCGAGCGAGAGACGATGCAGCACTCCCTACCCGCTGTGCGTGCGCCTAAGCACTGAGTGGCACTGAGTTCCGGGTGACGGAATTGCGGTCGACCGGAATTTTGGCCGGATCCAGGGCCGTGCGGACCACTGCCGACCGATGCGGTTTCAGTGGCCGAGATGTTTGCGCAGCCGGTTGTGGAGATCCGTGATGAGTTTCCCCCGCTTCGGCTTTGCCTCGACGTTCCCGAAGACGGAATAGCCGTTGACGACGATCACCGGGGCTTCCGGGTCTGCGGATTCCAGTGTGAGGACTTCGAAATTACCGAAGACGCCCGTGCCGCTGCCGCGCAGCGAGATGTTCTCCGGGACCTTGATCTCGACACTGCCGAAGATGGAGGTCGCGTTGATGACGGTGAGTCTCTGGCTGAAAAGCGCCTCGGTCAGATCGATCTCCACGCTGCCGAAGAGCGCGAAGGCGTTCGTACGGCCACCGACCCGCCAGCGGCCCTTGCGGGTGGAGCTGCTGAAGATTGCCACCAGATTGTCGGCCGGGCCCGCGGGAGCCTCGGGGCCGTACGCGTACGGCGTCGCGGACGACGGCCGGGTGGAGCCGCCGGGGGTCGGCAGGTCCTGTACCAGCGGCTCGAGTTCGCCGACGGTCTTGGCGCGGTAGACGGCGTCGACCCGCTCGGCGTGCTCCTCGGCGGTCAGCCGGCCCTCGGCCATGGCCTCCCGCAGGATGTCCGCGATCCGGTCGCGGTCTGCGTCGGAGGCGCGGATGCCGGCGGGCGCGGGCGGCGCCGGGGCGGCGGGCTGCTGAGGGTGCTTTTCGAGGTCCACCGGCCCAGCCTACCCAAACGCGATAGATCGCGACTAGGGCCTGTTCGGGGCGCACTCCGAGCTGATCGGCGCAGGACGACGGGCACATGCGGTGCTCGAACTGAGCCTTACCTCACAGGTTCGGCCCGCTTGCGGCGTTCTACCCTGGTGGGTGCGCTGCCCAAGGGTGGTCAGCCGCTGTCGCCGAGTGAGGAATGGCCGTAATGCCAGAGTTTGCGTACTCCGATCTACTCCCGCTGGGAGAGGACACCACGCCGTACCGGCTGGTGACCGCCGAGGGCGTCTCGACCTTCGAGGCCGACGGCCGTACGTTCCTCAAGGTCGAGCCGGAGGCGCTGCGCACCCTGGCCGCCGAGGCGATGCACGACATCTCGCACTACCTGCGCCCCGCACACCTGGCGCAGCTGCGCCGGATCGTCGACGACCCCGAGGCGTCGTCCAACGACAAGTTCGTCGCGCTCGACCTGCTCAAGAACGCGAACATCGCCGCCGCGGGTGTCCTCCCCATGTGCCAGGACACCGGCACCGCGATCGTCATGGGCAAGCGCGGGCAGAACGTGCTGACCGAGGGCGGTGACGAGGAGGCCCTGTCGCACGGCATCTTCGACGCGTACACCAAGCTCAACCTGCGCTACTCGCAGATGGCCCCGCTGACCATGTGGGACGAGAAGAACACCGGCTCGAACCTCCCGGCCCAGATCGAGCTGTACGCCACCGACGGCGGCGCGTACAAGTTCCTCTTCATGGCGAAGGGCGGCGGCTCGGCCAACAAGTCGTTCCTCTTCCAGGAGACGAAGGCCGTCCTGAACGAGACCTCCATGATGAAGTTCCTGGAGGAGAAGATCCGTTCGCTGGGGACCGCGGCCTGCCCGCCGTACCACCTGGCGATCGTCGTCGGCGGCACGTCGGCCGAGTTCGCGCTGAAGACCGCGAAGTACGCCTCCGCGCACTACCTGGACGAGCTGCCCGCCGAGGGCTCCCCGACCGGTCACGGCTTCCGGGACAAGGAGCTGGAGGAGAAGGTCTTCGAGCTGACGCAGAAGATCGGGATCGGTGCGCAGTTCGGCGGCAAGTACTTCTGCCACGACGTGCGCGTGGTGCGCCTGCCGCGGCACGGTGCCTCGCTGCCCGTGGCGATCGCCGTGTCGTGCTCGGCGGACCGCCAGGCCACCGCGAAGATCACCGCCGAGGGTGTCTTCCTGGAGCAGCTGGAGAAGGACCCGGCGCGCTTCCTGCCGGACACCACGGACGAGCACCTCGACGAGGCGGGTGACGTCGTCGAGATCGACCTGAACCGGCCGATGGACGACATCCTCGCCGAGCTGACCAAGTACCCGGTCAAGACCCGGCTCTCGCTGACCGGTCCGCTGGTCGTGGCGCGCGACATCGCGCACGCCAAGATCAAGGAGCGGCTGGACGCGGGCGAGGAGATGCCGCAGTACCTCAAGGACCACCCGGTCTACTACGCGGGCCCGGCGAAGACGCCCGAGGGGTACGCCTCCGGTTCCTTCGGACCGACGACGGCCGGCCGCATGGACAGCTACGTCGCACAGTTCCAGGCGGCGGGCGGCTCCAAGGTGATGCTCGCCAAGGGCAACCGGTCCAAGCAGGTCACCGACGCGTGCGACGCGCACGGCGGCTTCTACCTCGGCTCGATCGGCGGCCCGGCGGCGCGCCTCGCCCAGGACTGCATCAAGAAGGTCGAGGTCGTCGAGTACGAGGAGCTCGGCATGGAGGCGGTCTGGAGGATCGAGGTCGAGGACTTCCCGGCGTTCATCGTCGTCGACGACAAGGGCAACGACTTCTTCACCGAGCCCGCCCCGGCGCCGACGTTCACCAGCATTCCGGTGCGGGGTCCCGGTCTCGCCTGATCACTTCGAGCGTACGTGCCCGCGGGGGTGTTCCGGCTTCGGCCGGGCGCCCCCGTGGTGCGTCCGTACCGCTTCGCTCAGGGATCCAGCAGCCCCGACGTCGCGAGCAGATAGCCGAGTTGGGCGCGGCTGTTGCTGCCCAGTTGTTCCGAGACCTTCCGCATGTGTTCGGCGACGCTGCGACGGCTCATGCCGAGCCGGCGGGCGATCGACGCGTCCGTCTCGCCGCCCACGACCGCCAGGAGAATGGTGCGCTGGAGGTCGGACATGATGGCCGAGGGGCGCAGCGGCGCGCTGTCGGGGCGGATCGGGACGGAGCGGGACCAGGCGTTGTCGAATTGCCGGGCCAGCAGGCTGACCAGGGCCGGGTGCTGGACCCGCAGCGCCGTGTGCGGCTCGTCGGGGACGGGTACGAACGCGATCTCCCGGTCGCAGACGATGACCCGGTCGACGACTTCGGCGACCGTCCGTACCTCGGCTCCGGCCGACGTCACCTGCTCGATGTAGGAGAGCGTCGCCCGGTGCGAGCGGACGGTGTGCTGGTAGATCGTCCGCTGCCGCACTCCGCGCCGCAGCATCCGCAGATCGCGGGGCAGCGCCTCGCCGAGGACGTGCGAGGGGCGGCCGCCGCCGGGCTGTGCGGTGAGCAGCTCCTCCTGGCAGCTGCCCACGGCCGCGTCAAGTGCCTTGCTGATGACGGCTCTTCCGACGAGCCGGGTGAGGACGGGCTGTTCGAGCCGGTGCACTTCCGCGTACAGCCCCTCGAACGCGGCGAGACTGGCACGGACCGCGCGCAGGTTGCGGCGCTGCTGGGCGATCTCCTCCTCGATGGGGCCGAGCGCGGCGAACGATGCCGTCTCCGGCGGCACGGGGATCAGCGAGCCGGGTGCGTCCCGGTCCGTCACCACCAGCTGCAGGGCCCGTAGACAGGCGGGCGCCCCGTCCTGCGGAAGGCTTCCCTGCATGAGCGCGCGCCGGTACGCCGCCAGGGCCGTCTCGCAGGGACGGTCGGGCGACGATTCGCGGCAATCACATGCCCGTGGGCCGGATTGATCGTCCTTCACAAGTATGCAGATTACATTTGTGCAAACGGCTCGACATCAGAGGTCGTGGTTGCTCGACGAGTATGTCCGGGTGAAGCTCGGCATCGACCAGACCGACAGCCATTCCGACGACGGACCGGACCGCACGGCGCTCGGCGAACGGCGTTATCGATTCCTCGTCGCCGGATACGCCATCTCTTCGTACGGCACCTTCCTGAATATGGTGGCGCTCAATCTGTTCGTCTATGAGACGACGGGCCGGGCGATCGCCATGGGGCTGTTCATGGCGGTGCGGCTGGGGTCCGGCTTTGCCGCCGGTCTGACGGCCGGCACGCTGCTCGCGCGCTTCACCGCCAAGACCGTGATGCTCTGGACGAATGTGGCACAGGCGGCGGTGATGCTGCTGCTGGTCTTTGCACCGGACGGGCTGCGGACGGCCGCACTGGTGGCCGTCTCGGTGGTGGTCGGTTCCTGCGGCACGCTCTTCATGGTGTCGCTGCGCAGTTCCATTCCCGAGATGGTGGGCACCGACCGGCGCGGCTGGGCGAACTCCCTTTCCATTACCGGGCGTTCGCTGGCGATGGTGGCCGGCTTCGCGTCGGCCGGTGTGGTCGTGTCGCTGGTCGGTTACACCGCCGCGTTCGTGGTGGACATGGCCACCTTTGCGATCTGTGCCGTGACGGTGGCACTGCTGCCGATCGCGGGCGGAGGCAGAGGGAAGAGCGCTCCGCCGGATTCGGAGGGGGATTCCGGCGGGCGCGCCGAACAGGGTGCGGCGGCCGCGGAGAAGGCGGGGCGGCGGCGGATGCCCGTCGCGTTCGTCGCGCTGGCCGCCGCGCCCGGTCTCGGCCTGATGGTGGCGCTGCGCGGGGTGGACGCGTTCGGTTCGTCGTCCCACAACGCCGCGCTGCCGATCTACTCCACCGAGCTCGACGCCTCGCGCCCGGCCGTGTTCGTCAGCGCCTTCTGGTGCCTGTGGGCGCTGGGGAACGTCCTCGCGCAACAGGTGATCCAGCGGTACGCGAAGCGCACCGGCCGATCGGTGGGTGCGCTGGGCTTCGGTTACGGCACGATCGTGATGTCCGGGGCGTTCATCCTCGCGTTCGCGGGGTTCCCGTTGGTGGCGACGGGAGTGATCGCACTGGTCGCGGGAGCGGCCGACGGGCTCACAGAGGTCTCGTACACCTCGCATCTGCAGACGCTCTCCGCCGATCTGCGCGGGCATGCGTTCGGGCTCTCCGCGACGTTCGAGAATCTTGGCTTCGGCGTCGGAATGATCCTTGTCGCAGCGGCACTTGACCGCTACAGCCCGCTGACGGTCGTCGGATGGTCCCATGGCGCTGCGATGGTGGTCGCGGTGGCGTTCCTGCTCCGGGTGGCGGGGCTGCGGAGGGGAGAGAAGCGCGGTGGTGGAGACGGCGAGGGAGCCGGAGCAGGAGCGGGGGAACGAGAACCGCATCGCGGTGATCGGGATGGCGCTGAGGTTCCCGGGAGCTGACACCCTCGAGCAGTACTGGCGCGACATCCGGGCGGGCGTCTCGCACGTACGCCGGTTCACCGGGGCCGAGTTCGCCGCCGCCGGGATACCGGAGGCGGAGTACGGGGCGGCGGGGTTCGTCGGGGCGTCGGCGCTGTTGGGCGGCAACGGGCACGACGGCATCGACGGGTTCGACGCCGGGTTCTTCGGGATGAGCGGGCGCGAGGCGGCGCTCACCGATCCGCAGCAGCGGCTCTTCCTGGAGTGCTGCTTCCACGCCCTGGAGGACGGCGGCTACGCCGGTCGCGACGAGTCGATACGGACAGGGGTGTACGGGAGCGCCGGTTACCGCCTCTACTCCCTGCACAGCTATCTCGCCGAGAACCTGGCCGCGGAGGCACGGTCCGGCGACTGGATGACCGTCAAACAGGTCCAGGTAGGCAACTACCCTGATTTCACCGCCAATCGGGCCGCGTTCCGGCTCGGTCTGACCGGTCCCGCGGTCAATGTGGCGACGGCATGTTCCAGTTCGCTGGTCTCCGTCCATCTGGCCTGTCAGGCGCTGCGCGCCGGTGACGCCGATCTGATGCTGGTCGGCTCGGCGGCGCTGCATCTGCCGCAGGTGACGGGGCACCGCCATGTGAAGGGTTCCACGCTCTCCCGGACCGGTGCCGTGCGGGCCTTCGACGCGGGTGCGGACGGCACGGTCGGCGGCAACGGTGTCGCCGCCGTCCTGCTGAAGCCACTGGACCGGGCGCTCGCCGACGGAGACACGGTGCACGCCGTGATCCTGGGCTCGTCGGTCACCAACGACGGTGCGGCGAAGAGCGGCTTTGCCGCACCGGGTGTCGCCGGGCAGCGAGATGCCGTGCTGGGCGCGCTGCGGTCCGCCGGAGTGCCGGCGGAATCGGTGGGTTACCTGGAGGCGCACGGCACGGGCACGTTCAAGGGCGACCCGATCGAGTTCGCCGCCCTCACGGAGGCGTTCCGCCGCCACACCGACCGGACCGGATTCTGTGCGCTGGGCTCCACCAAACCTGCCATCGGACACCTCGACAGTGCGGCGGGGCTGGCCGGACTGATCAAGGCGGTCCTGGTGCTGCGGCACGGGATCGTCCCTCCGCTGGTGAACTTCCGGGCGCCGAATCCGGCGCTCGCCGTCGAGTCGAGCCCCTTTGTCCTGCCGACGCGGGAGACGGCGTGGCCGCTGCCTGGGGAGGTACGGCGAGCCGGGGTGCACTCCATCGGGATGGGCGGTACCAATGCGCACGTGATTCTGGAGCAGGCGCCCGTGGTGCCGGAGAAGGAACGGGGGTGGGCCCCGGGACGGGAGCGGAACGTTTCCTCGGAGACTCCGTCTCTGCTGCCGCTGTCCGGCGCGAGCCGCGAAGCGCTGGTGGCGTACGCCCGCGCGTTCCGCGAGCGGCTGGTACACGGGCCCGGGGCCGCTCCCGCCGATCTGCTGGTCACGGCCGCGCTGGGGCGACGCCATCTGCGCCACCGGCTGGTCGTGACGTCCGAGGATCCGGTGGCGGGGCTGGACGCTTTCCTGGCGGGGGCGGTCCCGGGCGGCGCGTACGACGCCGGGGTCGTCGAGCAGGAGCCGGAGCGGCCCGTCTTCCTCTTCAGCGGGCAGGGCGGCGGATATCCGGGCATGGCCGCGGAGCCGGCCGCACGCTTCCCCGTCGTGGCCGAGCTACTCGCCTCCTGCGCCCGCGTGTACGAGGAGGAGACGGGCAACGGCGACTTCCTCGGCCGGGTCGTGCACGGCCACGGCCCGGCCGCCTGGACCACCGACTTCGCGCAGCCCGCCCTCTTCGCCCTCCAGATCGCCCAGGCCCGCCTCTGGCAGCAGCTCGGCGTCACGCCCTCGCTGGTCGCCGGGCACAGCGTCGGCGAGTACGCGGCGCTCTGCGTGGCCGGGGCGCTGAGCATGGAGGATGGGATGCGGCTGCTGTGCCGGCGCGGCCGGCTGATGCAGGAGCGGTCGGAGACCGGCGCGATGCTCGCGGCGTTCGTACCGGAGGCGCGGGTACGCGAGTTGCAGGCCGCCGTCGAGGGGCTGGAACTCGCCGTGGTCAACGGGCCGGCCCACCATGTCGTCGCCGGGCCCCCGGAGGCGGTCGAGACCGCGCGCGCCCTGCTGGCGGCGGGCGGAGAGGCGTACGAACCACTGGCCGTGGACCGGGCCTTTCACACCGCCCTGCTCGATCCGGTCCTCGACGAGCTGCGGACCGCCGTCGAGAAGACCGGGCTGCTCCCGCTCCGTACGCCGTTCGTCAGCGGGCTCGACGGGGCGGTGCGGCACCCGGGGTGGCGGCCCGACGCCGACTATCTGGTCAGGCAGGCACGCCGGACCGCCGACTTCCACGCGGTGCTGCGGGCCGTCGGGTCCACGGGATCCGCTCGACCCACCGGCCCCACCGGCGTGGTCCTCCTCGAACTCGGCCCCTCCGCCGCGCTGACCGGGATGGCGCGCCGGGTACTGCCGGGTGCTGCCCCCGTGCCGACATCGGCGTTCCGGCACGCGGTGGCCCGGCTGCACTGCGCGGGGGTGGCCGTCGACTGGGCGGCGCTGCTCGCGGGGTGCGGCGGCCGACGGGTGCCGCTGCCGACGTATCCGTTCCAGCGTCAGTCCCACTGGGCCGGTCCGCCGCCGGTCCCCACCACTTCGTACGTACCCGAGCGCACAACGGAGGATGGCATGACCGAACAGGCCGTACTGGACCGGGTTCTGGCGCTTACCGCCGACCACCTCGGCTATCGGCCGTCAGAGGTCGGTGCGGACAGGACGTACGTCGGACTGGGCGCCGACTCCCTCCAACTGATCGGCATGGTCCGACAGTTGGAGGCCGAGTTCGGTACGGAGATCGCGATACGGGAGATACTGGAGGAGGCGGGCACCCCCCGGCTCACGGCTCGCCTGATATCGACGCGTACGGCCCCGAAACCGCAGGTGGCGGACGAGCCGGAGCCGGTCTGCGCGACGCGCGCCGAGGTGGAGGAACTGACCCGTCAGGTGGCCCAGTTGGCCCGTAACCAGGCCGCGATGCTCACCCAGCTCTCGGATGCCGTGGCCCTGCTGACCGGCATCTCGGCCACCGCCTCCGAGGGGGACCGCCGATGAACCACACGGACGGTGCCGCCGCCGAGGTGGCCCGCGCGGCAGAGCTCTCGCGACGCCTGACCGAGCAGCTCGCAGCCGCTGCTGCCCCCTCCCCGTACCGCTCCCCCTCCACCGCTGCCGCTGCCGCACAGCACGGCCCCCGCCTCGTCGTGGATCCCGCCGCCGGCATGGCCGGGGCGGGCGCCGACGCCGCTCAGCGCGCGCACACCGCGTCCCTCGTCCGGCGGTTCACCGAGCGCACCCGCACCTCGAAGGAGCTGGCACAGCAGCATCGGCCGGTGCTCGCCGACAGCCGGGCCGTCGTCGGGTTCCGCCAGGCCACCAAGGAGATGCTGTACCCGATCGCCGCCCGGTCCGCGCACGGGTCACGGCTCACCGATGTCGACGGCAACGACTACACCGACATCACCATGGGCTTCGGCGCCCTGCTCTTCGGGCACGAGCCGGAGTTCGTCACCGATGCCGTACAGCGCCATCTCTCGCAGGGTCTCCGGTTCGGTCCCCGTTCCCCCGACACCGGTGAAGTGGCCGCGCTGCTGGCCGAGGTGACGGGGATGGAGCGGGTGGCGTTCGCGAACTCGGGTACGGAGGCCAACTCGGCGGCGGTCCGGCTGGCCCGGGCCGCGACCGGGCGCGACAAGGTCGTCATGTTCCGCGGTTCGTACCACGGGCACATCGACTCCGTGCTAGGCCGCCCCGGTGGTCCGGGCGGCCGGGGCGCCGTGCCCGTCTCACGCGGCATCCCCGCGAGCGCCGTCGCCGAGCTGATCGTGCTGGAGTACGGCAGCCAGGATGCCCTCGACACCATCGACGCGCTCGGTGACACCGTGGCGGCCGTCCTCGTCGAGCCCGTCCAGTGCCGCAACCCCGCACTCCGCCCGGCCGACTTCCTGCGGTCGCTGCGCGACCTGACCGCCCGCCGTGGCATCGTGCTCCTCTTCGACGAGATGCTGACCGGTCTGCGCCCGCACCCGCGCGGCGCCCAGCACCACTTCGGCGTCGTCCCCGACCTGGCCACCTATGGCAAGGCGCTCGGCAGCGGCTTCCCGATCGGCGCGATCGCGGGCCGCGCCGACATTCTCGACGGCGTCGACGGCGGTCCCTGGCAGTACGGGGACGACAGCAGACCCCCGCACGAGACCACCTTCTTCGGCGGTACGTATATGCAGCACCCGCTCTCGATGGCGGCGGCGCGGGCGGTGCTCACCCACCTCAAGGAGGAGGGCCCCGGTCTCCAGGAGCGGCTGAACGCCCGGACCGACGCGCTCGCCGACCGCCTCAACCGCTTCTTCCGGGACGAGGAGTTCCCGCTCGAACTGGCCCACTTCGGCTCGATGTTCCGGTTCACGCACCGCGCCGACATGGAGCTGCTCTACCACCACCTCCTGCTGCGCGGTCTGTACGTCTGGGAGTGGCGCAGCTTCTATCTCTCCACCGCGCACACCGACGACGACGTGGCGGCGGTCGCCGCCGCCGTGGAGGGTTCGCTGCGCGAGCTGCGCGACGGCGGCTTCTTCCCGTCGGCGAAGCGGCCCGCCCGGCCGCTGCCGGCACCGCGCACCCGCCCCGCCCCCGACCTCGGCGTCTACTTCTTCGGCGACTACCCGGAGACCGCGGACACGGCCAAGGCGTACGACAACGTCATCGAGACCGCCCGCTTCGCCGACGAGCGCGGCTTCAGCTCCGTCTGGCTGCCCGAGCGGCACTTCCACTCCTTCGGCGGCCTCTTCCCCAACCCGGCCGTACTCGCCGCCGTCCTCGCCCGTGAGACCGAGCGGATCAGGATCAACGCGGGCTCGGTCGTCCTGCCGCTGCACGACCCGATCCGGGTCGCCGAGGAGTGGTCGGTCGTCGACAACCTGTCCGGCGGGCGGGTCGGCATCGGCTGCGCCACCGGCTGGCACGCGCAGGACTTCGCCCTCCACCCGGACCGGTTCGAGGACCGCCGGGAGATCGCCTTCTCCCACCTCGACGACGTCCGCCGGTTGTGGGCCGGCGAGTCCGTCGCGCGGCGGACGGGCGAGGGCACCGACATCGGCGTGCGCATCCATCCCCGCCCGGTGCAGGCCGAGCCGCCGATGTTCCTGGCCACCTCCGGGCAGCGTTCCTCGTACGGGGAGGCGGCCCGGCGCGGGCTGGGGATCGTCACCAACCTCATGAGCCAGACCGTGGCCGAACTGGCCGCGAACATCGACCACTACCGGCGGGTGCGCGCCGACTGCGGACTCGATCCGGACGGCGGCCGGGTGACCGTCCTGGTCCACACCTACCTCGGTACGGATCATGCTGCCGCGCGGACCGAGGCGCTGGAGCCGATGAGTCGCTATCTGCGCTCGTCGCTGCTGATGAGGTCGGCCGCCACCGCGCTCGGCCGCAGCCCCGAGGACGTGGCGACGGCGAGCGAGGACGACCTGGACTACCTCTTCCGCCGGGCGTACGACCGGTACTGCGACCAGCGGGCCCTGATCGGCACCCCGGAGAGCTGCGCCCCGCTCGTCGACGCCCTGCACAGGGCGGGGGCCGACGAGATCGCCGCGCTCGTCGACTTCGGGCTGCCCGAGGAGCGGATGCGGGCGGGGCTGGAACAGCTGGATCTGCTGCGGCGCCGCACCCGGGAGCGGAAGACGCCGGAGACGCAAGGGTCGCAAGAGGCACAGGCGCCGCAAGAGGCACAGGACATCACCGCGCCCGCCACCTCCGCGCAGCGGCGGCTGTGGCTCGCGGCCCGGCTGCTCGGCAACTCCGCCGCGTACAACGAGACCCAGGCGGTCCGCCTGCACGGCCGGCTCGACGAGTCCGCCCTCCGGGTCGCCCTGGACGGGCTGGTCGCCCGCCATGCCGGGCTGCGGACCGTGTTCCGGGCCGGCAGCGGCGACGAGACCGTGGTCCAGGTCGTCAGGCCCGGACTGCGCATCCCGCTCCTGGTGACGGACGCCCGGGGGCAGTCCCCCGACGGGGCCGACCGGACGATCGCGGCGGCGCTCGCCGAGGAGAGCGGGCGCGGGTACGACCTGGCCGAGGGACCGCTGTTCACACCCCGGCTGATCCGGCTCGCGGACGACGACCAGGTGCTGGTGCTCGGCATGCACCACATCGTCACCGACGCCCACTCCGCGGGGCTGATGACGAATGACCTGGAGGAGCTGTACCGGGCGGCGGTGGAGAACCGTGCGCCGGTCTTCGCACGGCCTGCCGGCACGACGGCCGGTGCACCGGAACCGCCCCGGGACCCGGCCGATCTGACGTGGTGGCGCGAGCAGTTGGGTGAGAAGCCGCCGGTGCTCGAGCTGCCCACCGACCGGCCGCGCGAGCGCCGGGTCGCGGGGCGCGGCGGGGCGGTGGCCGTACGGGTCGACCAGGAGCGGACCGTGCGGTGGCAGGAGTGGAGCGGGGAACAGGGCGCCACACTGTTCGCGACGCTGTGCACGGCGTGGCAGCTGGTGCTGCGCGGGCGGTCGGGGCAGGACGAGTTCGTGCTCGGGTCCACCTTCGGGCGGCGCACCCCCGAGACCCGGGACACGGTCGGCTTCCATGTGGCGCTGCTGCCGCTGCGGGTGTCGCTGCCGGACGGTACGGACACGGCCGATGCGGTACGGGCCACCGGGCGCGCCCTGCGCGAGGCGGACGAGCGGCAGCTGGTCGACCTGGACGCCCTGCTCGTCGGGGCGCACCCGGACCCGGGCAACCCGCGCCCCCTGATCACCGTTTCGGTGGACCTGGACACCGAGACGCTGTCGCGGATCGACCTGCCGGGACTGCGGGCCGAGGAGGTGCCCGCCGGGACGGAGTCCGCCCCGCTGGAACTGGCCCTGATGGCGACGCGTACCGCATCGGGCCTGCGGCTGCGGCTGCGCTACGACGCGGATCTGTTCGACGCGGGGACGGCGCGCGGGTATCTCGACGAGCTGGTCGGGACGCTGGAGTCGATGACGGGATGTGGAAGGGCCGCCGGGGACGAATCACCGCGCTCCACCGCGGACGCGCTCCGGGACGTCTGGGAGTCCGTCCTCGACGTCCGCGGCTTCCCCGCCGAGACCAACTTCTTCGACCTCGGCGGCAATTCGATCACCGCGATCCGCCTGGTCAACCGGGTGCGGGACGCGCTCGGTGTCGACTATCCGATGGCGGACTTCTTCTCCGACGCCACGCTGCGGGCGATGACCGACCAGCTCGCGCCCGAGCCCGCACCCCCCGGGGAGGACGTCGAGATCGTCGACCGAGCGCCGGTCAGTGACCAGCAGGCCCGGATGATCGCCGGACACCACTCCGTACCGCACTCCGAGTTGTGGAACATCCCGACCCGGATCACCTTCACCGGCGCGCTGGACGTGCCGGCGCTGCGGTCCGCGCTCACCGAGCTGCTGGCCCGGCACCACTCCCTGCGGACCCGGTTCGTCGAGGAGAACGCGTCCTGGTGGCAGGAAGTCGTCGCCGCGCAACCCGTCGATCTGCCCGTCGAGGACCTCACCGGCCTGCCGCCGGGCCAACGGCGGCCCCGGGCGGATGAGTTGTGCCGCCAAACCGCCACGACCGCGTTCGACCTCTCGCAGCCCGCGCTTCCCGGTCTGCGGCTGCTGCGCGTCGAGGAGGACCGCTGGGCGCTGATGTTCGTCCTGCACCACATCACCGCCGACGGCTGGTCCCTGTCGCTCCTGCTCGCCGAGATCGCCGCGCTGTACACCGCGGCGGCGAAGGGCGTGCCGCACACCCTCGACCTGCCGGGCTCGCAGGTCACGGAGTACGCCCGCTGGCAGCGCGCCCAGGACGACCCGGAGACCGAGGCCCGCCGGGCCGCGTACTGCGCCGCGTACCTCGACGGAGTGCCGTCCCGGGTGCCCGTACCGACCGACCGTCCCCGGCCCGAGCAGCTCAGCGGGCTCGGCGACACGATCCGCGGCCGGGCGTCGGGGGCGGTGCGGGCGGCCGTCGAGAAGTTCGCCGGGGCTGTTCACACCACCCCGTTCGCGGTGGCGGCCACGGCGCTCGGAGTGTTTCTGACCAGGCTCTCCGGGGAGCCGGACATTCTGCTGAGCGTCCCGTACGCCAACCGTCAGGGCACCGCCTTCGAATCGCTCGTCGCCATGACGTCGACGGCTGTGATGGTCCGCGTACGACAGGATTCGGCCAATCTCGGGACCACCTGTGCCGAGCTGACGGCGCGCACCGGGGCGGGGGCGATGGGGGCGATGGCGCACGTGCTGCCGACGGCCCGGATCATGCAGGCGATGCGCGATGCGGGCGCCGACGACGTGCCGGACCGGGTGCCGCATGTGCTCGCCTTCCAGAACTCCCTCGACACGGACATCGAGATCCCCGGTCTGGGCGTCGAGGTGGAGGATCTGGCACCGCCTCTTTCACGCAGCGAGCTGTGCTTCGGGCTTGCGCCGTGCCGGGACCGTACGAAGGGTTATCGGACGTTCCTGGAGTACTCCGCCGACCTGTGGAACCGGGAGACAGCTGAAGAGCTCCTCAGCTCGTACATCGAGCTGCTCGAAGAGTTCTGCGCCCGGCCGGACCGCCCGGTCCGGGAACTGCTGCTCCCGTCGTCCCCGTCACCCACGCCCTCGAAGCCCTCACACCCGAAGCCCTCACCCCCACCCTCACCCTCACCCTCACCCTCGAAAGCGAACAGCGGAAAGGCGGACGCCGTATGACGCCGGCCCCCCACCCCAGTCACCGCAGTCACACCGACGACCTGCTCTCCTTCATCCGGGCCAGCCCGTCCCCCTACCACGCGGTGGCGAGCGCCATCCAACGGCTGGAGAAGGCCGGCTTCCGCGAGCTGCACGGTACGGACGACTGGACGGGCACGACCGGCGGCAGCTTCGTCGCCCGCGGCGGCGCCCTGATCGCGTGGTACGTCCCCGAGGACGCCCCGGCGCACACCCCGTTCCGGATCGTCGGCACCCACACCGACTCGCCGAACCTGCGGATCAAGCCCACCCCCGACACGGGCTCGGCGGGCTGGCGCCAGATCGCCGTGGAGATCTACGGCGGGGTCCCGCTCAACACCTGGCTCGACCGCGACCTGGGCGTCTCCGGGCGGCTCGCGCTGCGCGGGCCCGGCGGCACGACCGGGTCGCGGCTCGTCCAGATCGACGAACCGCTGCTGCGGGTACCGCAGTTGGCGATCCACCTGGACCGCTCCGTCAACGAGGGGCTGGCGCTCGACCGGCAGCGTCATGTCGCCCCCCTGTGGGCGCTCGGCGCCCCCGAGGAGGGTGCGCTGCTGCGCCGGGTGGCGGCGGCCGCCGAGGTGGACCCGGACGAGGTGCTCGGCTGGGACCTGATGCTGCACGACGTCCAGCCGCCCGGATATCTGGGCGCGGACCGGGAGTTCGTCGTCTCGTCGCGGCTGGACAACCTGGTGTCGGTGCACGCCGGCGTCACCGCCCTGGCCGGCGCGGCGACGGGAGCCGAGCCGCCCTCGTACATCCCCGTCCTGGCGGCCTTCGACCACGAGGAGGTCGGCAGCGGTTCCGAGACGGGTGCGCAGAGCCCCATGCTGGAGCGGGTCCTGGGCCGCTCCGTCACCGCGCGCGGCGGCAGCTCGGAGGACTGGTCGCGGGCGGTGTCGGGGGCCTTCTGCGTCTCCGCCGACATGGCGCACGCGGTGCACCCCAACTACGCGGAGCGGCACGACCCGGACCACCACCCGCTGCCCAACGGCGGGCCGACGATCAAGGTCAACGTCAATCAGCGGTACGCCACCGACAGCACCGGGATGGCCGTGTTCGCGGCCGCGTGCGAGCGGGCGGGTGCGCCGTGGCAGCCGTTCGTCTCCAACAACGCGATGCCGTGCGGTACGTCGATCGGTCCGCTCACCGCGGCCCGGCTGGGGGTCGCGACGGTCGATGTAGGGGTGCCGGGACTCTCCATGCACTCGGCGCGCGAGCTGTGCGGGGCGGACGACCCGGCGTATCTGGCCGCCATCCTGGGCGCGTTCGTGACGTCCGGCTGACCCTCCCGTACACCCGAGACCGGAAGAGAGACCGTGGAAGAGACTGTCCTGATCTGCCTGCCCTTCGCCGGGGCGGGTGCGTCGTTCTTCACGCCGTGGCAGGGGCAGGCCCCGGCGGGGCTGACGATCCTGCCGGTGCAGCTGCCGGGCCGGGAGAAGCGGTTCGCCGAGCCCGCGCACACCTCGGCCGCCGAGGCCGTGGACGATGCGTACGCCCAGGTCACCACCGTGCTCGGGGGCACCGGCCGACGGGTGGCCGTGTTCGGGCACAGCATGGGCGCGGTACTCGCGTACGAGCTGGCGCACCGGCTCGAACGCGAGCCCGGAATCCGTCTCGAAGCGCTCTTCGTCAGCGGCTCGCCCGGTCCGTGGACCGCCCGCACCGACCGGGCGGGCGGGCTGCCGGAGGACGAGTTCGTCGCACGGGTGAAGAGCTTCGCCGGGTACGCGCATCCGGCGCTGGAGAACCCGGAGATGCGGGAGCTGCTGCTGCCGTCGCTCCGGGCCGACGTACAGCTGCACGAGAGCTACCGGCCGGCCTCCGAGCGGCCGCTGACCGTGCGCGTCGTCTCGGTCCGCGGGCGTGCGGACACGCTCGTCGGTGCGGCCGGCGCTGCCGAGTGGGGGTGGGCGACGAGCGGGAAGCTGACCGTCGCCGAGCTGGACGGCGGGCACATGTATCTGGCCGACCGGCCGGGCGCGCTGCTGGAACTGATCGCCGCCGAACTGGGCGAGTGATGACGACGAGCGGCGGAACCGGGCGGCTGGCCGGGCGGACCGCGCTGATCACGGGTGCGGCACGCGGGCTCGGCAGGGCCTGCGCACTGACGTTCGCCCGCGAGGGCGCGGATCTGGTGCTTCTCGATGTGGCGGGTCCGCTGCCCGGCGTCCCGTATCCGCTGGGTTCGGCGAGCCAGCTCGCGTACACGGCGGAGCTCTGCCGCGACGCGGGCTCCGCCGTGCTGACCCGGCAGGCGGACGTGCGGGATCTCGGCGCGCTGGAGGCGGCGGCGGACGATGCGGAGGAGCGCTTCGGGCGGATCGACGTCCTCGTCAACAACGCGGGGATCGCGGCCCCTTCGGGTCGTCCCGCACACGAGATCACCGAGCCCGAGTGGCAGCTGATGATCGATGTGGACCTCGGCGGTGCCTGGCGGGCGATCCGGGCCGTCGGCGGACGGATGACCGCGCAGGGCTCCGGCTCCATCGTCAACATCGCGTCGACCGCGGGCCTGGTCGGCTACCGGCACTTCGCCGGTTACGTCGCCGCCAAGCACGGCCTCGTCGGGCTGACCAAGGCCGTCGCACTGGACTACGCGCCGCGCAAGGTGCGGGTGAACGCGGTGTGCCCCGGGTCGGTGCGGGACGACGAGGCGATGGAGGGCCGGATGCTCGCGGAGATCGCCCGGTCGCTGGAGGTGCCGGTCTCCGAGCACGAGGAGACGTTCGTCCAGGCGCAGCCGATGAACGCACTCGTCGAGCCGCAGGATGTCGCGGACGCTGCGCTCTGGCTGGCGTCGGACGAGTCGCGTCAGGTGACGGGAAGCGTGTTGACGGTCGACGGCGGATTCACGACGCGCTGAGGCGCACCCCTACGAGGAGGAGAGCACCGGTGCCAACTGCCCGCCATACGCTGACGGTCCGCCTGCCGCAGGGCGCGACGGACGACGGCCCGGTCGCGACCGCACTCGCGACGGCGTCGAAGCGGTGGTGGCCGGACGGCCCGCACCCCCGGCTGTGGACCGAGACCGTCCCGGCACCGGCGGACTCGGCAAGGGCAGCCCGCCGCCGCGAGACGGAGACCCGGCGCCCGCTCGGACCGGGGCAGCTGCTGCGGGTGCTGCTGCTGCGGTACGAGGAGGAGGGCGCGGGTGAGTCCGGGGGCGGGTCGGCGGGCGGGAGCGCACCCGCCCCTGCGACCGGCGCCACGGACGGCCTCGCGGGCACCCGCGCAGGCGGGACCGCGCAGGGCACCGTGCGGCCGCCCGTGCCGCGTCCCGGTGATCTCGTCCTCGTCGCCGATCCGGCCGCGTTGGACGCGACCTCGCTCCGGCTGATCTCTCGCGTGCTTTGCGGGGAGCTCGGGCCGGAGGAGGTGCGGACGGCGGAGCACTCCCACGCAGCGCATCCCGCCCGTGTCCCCGGCCCCGACGCCCTGCGGCGCGCCGCCGCCACCGCACTCGTGCTCGGACGGTACGAGGGCAGGTCGTCCGTGCGCGTGGCCGTGCCCGTATCGGCGCTCGACCGGCCCGGGAACACCCTTGGCGCGTTCGACGGCCGGGCCGTGCTCGAGGCCGATCTGTCCGAGGGCCGCACGGTCGGGGACCTCCTCGCCACCACCCTCAGTCCTCCGGGCGACGACGCCGTCGACGAAACCGTCGACGAATCCGCCCCTGCCGAGCGCCATGTCACCCGCGTACAGGACCAGTTGGCCACGGTGCCGCCCGGGACCCCCCTCATCGACCTCGTCCTGCTCGACGAGACGGAGTCCGCCGAGCAGCTCGCCCTCGGCCGCCCGCCCCGCTCGGCCGTCCCGGCGCCTCTCCCTTCCCGCCGCATCGACGAGGCCTTCGCGGACCAGGTCGCTCTGCGCCCCGAGGCGCCCGCCCTGACCTGCGGCGAGCACACCCTGACCTACCGGGAGCTGGACTCCCGCGCCGACGAACTGGCCGCCGGGCTGCGTGCCCGGGGCGTCCGGCCCGGTGACCATGTGGGTCTCTGCCTGCCCCGCTCGACGGACCTCGTCGCGATGATGCTCGCCGTCCTCAAGTCGGACGCGATCTACGTACCGCTGGATCCGGATCACCCCGCGGACCGCCGCGCCCGCACCGCCGAGGACGCCGGTCTGCGGCTGACGGTGGAGGACACCGCCCCCCTCACCGGCCACCCGGCCGACCACCGGGCCCCCACCGCCCGGCCCGCCACCGCCCCGGCGTACGTCATCCACACCTCCGGCTCGACCGGCCGCCCCAAGGGTGTCGTCGTGCCCCACAGCAATGTCCTCGCCCTCATCGACGCCACCCGCGACGACTTCGCTCTCGGCCCCGGCGACACGTGGACGTTCTTCCACTCCAGCGCCTTCGACTTCTCCGTCTGGGAGATCTGGGGCGCCCTGCTGACCGGCGCCCGGCTGGTCGTCGTCGACTACTGGGTCTCGCGCTCCCCGGCCGACTTCCACGCCCTGCTCGTACGCGAGGGGGTCACCGTTCTCAGCCAGACCCCGTCCGCATTCACCCAGCTCATGGCCGCCGACCGGGAGCACGGGGAACGCCGGGGCCGGGGAACGCCGCTCGCCCTGCGCCTGGTCGTCCTCGGCGGCGAACCGCTGGACGCCCGCCCGCTGCGCGACTGGTTCGACCGCCACCCCGAGGACCGCTGCCGGCTGGTCAACATGTTCGGCATCACCGAGACGACGGTCCATGTGACGGCGCAGACGGTGACCCGGCGCACGGCGCTGTCCGGGTCCCGCTCGGTGGGGCGTCCGCTGCCCGGCTGGTACGTGTACGTGCTCGACGCCCGGGGCAGGCCGGTCCCGCCCGGGGCACCCGGCGAGATCCATGTCGGCGGCGCCGGGGTCGCGACGGGATACCTGGGCCGCCCGGACCTGACCGGGCAGCGCTTCGTACCCGACCCGTGGCACGGCGGACGGATGTATCGCAGCGGCGATCTGGGCCGGCTGCTCCCGGACGGCACCCTGGAGCATCTGGGCCGGATCGACAGCCAGGTCAAGGTGCGCGGCTTCCGGATCGAGCTGGACGAGATCCGTCACGTGCTGCTGGCCGATCCGTCCGTGACCGCGGCGGCGGTGACGGTGTCCGGGGACGCGTTCCTGGATGCGGCGGGTGTGCGGATCGACGCGTACGTGGTTCTGGCGGCGGACCCGGTCGGCACGGCCGACGACATACGCCGGCGGGCCGCGAAGCTGCTGCCGGAGCACATGCTGCCCGCCTCGGTGACCGCCCTGCCGCGGCTCCCGCTCACCCCGAACGGCAAGCTGGACCCGTCCCGGCTGCCCGCCCCGACGACCCCGGCCGACGCCCCGTCCGGCACCGCTGCCCCCGTCGCGGCCGACCCCTTCGCCGAACTTACCGGGATCTGGGAGTCCGTCCTCGGCGTGCCGGTGGGCCCCGACGACAACTTCTTCGATCTGGGCGGCAATTCGCTCTACGCGATCCGTCTCGCCACCGCGATGCGGGAGCGCGGCCTGCCTCCGGTGGCGCTGCGGCGGCTCTATCTGTCACCGACGGTCCGGTCCCTGAGCGAGGCGGTGGACGAGTGACGGCGCGGTGGCCGCATCGCGCGACCGCCCCGCCGTCATGCGCCCTGCGGCCCTACGCGAAACGCTGCTTCGCCGTCCCGTCGCACGCCTGGAGCCTCAGCGGGTCCTTGGCCGCCGCGAGCGTCAGGCACAGCCCGGTCGAAGCCACCGGGCGCAACGTGCCCGACTCCTGGACGAACTGCTGGTTCGCCGCGCCCGAGCAGTTCCACAGGATGAGCGTGGTGCCCGCCCGGTAGTCGGCGCCCGGCACATCGAGGCACCGGTCGTGACTCAGTTCCGTACGGACGGTCTTCGTGCCTGCGTCGTACCACCAGCCCTGGTTGCGGCCGCCGTGGCAGTCCCAGCCCGCGATCTTCGTGTTGTTGCGGGTCACCGACGCGGGGACGTCCACACACGTGCCGGTGGCCTCGTTCTTGAGGGGCTTGAAGACCGAGTCCCAGGCGGCAGGCTCCAGGACCGGCTTTCCGGTGCTCGCCGGGTCGGCGCAGCTCGCCTCGCGCAGACCGGAGTTGTAGATCTGGGTCAGGCAGGAGGCGAAGGCGGCGTGCCCGCGCGCATTGGGGTGGAAGGACTGCCGGACGGAGTTGGAGTCCGGCGGGAAGTGCGACAGATCGATGTAGAGGCCGCGTGCCCAGGTGTCCTCCATGCAGACCTCGTGGCCGTGGAAGAGCCGGGAGTTGTCGAGGTAGACGGCCCCGGTGTCGGCGGCGGCCCTGCGCATTCCGCGCTCGAAGGCGGGGACGGCGACGTTACGGCCCCAGGCGGCGTCGGAGTCGTAACCCGCGCAGCCACCCGGAATCTTGCCGGGGAAGTTCGGGTTGTCGTTGAAGTCGGGGCCGATCGGGCTGGGGTAGCCCATCACCACGAGCTTGTAGTCGCCACTGGCGTAACCGGCGTCGGACATGACGGTCTGCAGGTCGCGCACGGTCTTCTCGACCTTGGGGACGAGCCCGTCGATCCGAGCCTGCCAGCCGCCCTCGTACGTCGGCCGGCACGCACCCTGGAGGAGCACCCAGCGCTCCACGCAGTCCGTCATCACCGGGCCGAACTGGAGGTCGTCGTTGGCGCCGGCCACGAGCACGATCATCTTGATGCGGGTGTTGCGGGCCTTGATGGCGAGGTTGTCGCTCTGCACGAGTTCGTCGGCGTACTGCCTGGATCCGCCGATCACGATGTTTCCGGTGTACGCGCCCGAGCAGGAGACGTTGTACGTGACGTCGGCGGGGATCCCGGTGCGGTGGATGGCGGCGTCGGGCGAGCGGTGGCACCAGTTGTCGGGGCCGTTGGTCCCTGCCTCGTACGTTCCGACGCCCTCGCCGGAGATCTCGCTGTCGCCGAGCGAGATCAGCCCGGTCCTGCGGTCGGCGAGCGGGCGCTCGGCCGGGTCGCCGTACAGCCGGGTGGCTTCGGCGGCGCGGATGGCCTCCAGTTCGGGCGGGAGGGGGGTGGATGCGGTAGGGGTGGTACCGGACCGGTGTGCCGCGCCTGCCGGTCCGGCGGCAGCGGTCATGCCGCCCCATACCGCCGTCACGGCCGCAGCGGCCGCGACCGTACAGCGGACTCTGTGTCTGGTGCGCCTCATTGCGCCTCCCCGGGTTGTGGTTACCCCCGGTATTTACTGGCCGGTAGGCGAATTGGGAATACGCAGAACAAGACAAGTGCTCAACTTTTTCAGGAGGTTGAAACCCATGGACGACGCGCAGACACCCGCCGGCACGGCCGACCCCACCGGCGGCACCGAGTACCGCATCGAGCACGACTCGATGGGTGAGGTGAAGGTCCCCGCGCACGCCAGATGGCGGGCCCAGACGCAGCGCGCCGTGGAGAACTTCCCGATCTCCGGCCAGCGCCTGGAGCGGGCCCACATCGAGGCCCTGGCCCGGATCAAGGCCGCTGCCGCCAAGGTCAACGCCGAGCTCAAGGTGCTCGCCCCGGACATCGCCGACGCGATCCAGGAGGCGGCGGGCGAGGTCGCCGACGGCCGCTGGGACGCGCACTTCCCGATCGATGTCTTCCAGACCGGGTCCGGCACGTCCTCCAACATGAACACCAACGAGGTCGTGGCCACCCTCGCCACCGAACGTCTGGGCCGTGAGGTCCACCCCAACGACCACGTCAACGCCTCGCAGTCGTCCAACGACGTGTTCCCGTCCTCCATCCACATCGCCGCGACCGCGGCCGTCACCGGTGAGCTGATCCCCGCCCTGGACCATCTGGCGGCCGCACTGGAGCGCAAGTCCGCCGAGTTCGCGACGGTGGTGAAGTCGGGCCGTACGCATCTGATGGACGCGACGCCGGTGACCCTGGGTCAGGAGTTCGGCGGCTACGCCGCGCAGATCCGGTACGGCATCGAGCGGCTGAACGCATCGCTGCCGCGCCTCGCCGAACTGCCGCTGGGGGGCACGGCCGTCGGCACCGGCATCAACACCCCGCCCGGCTTCTCCGCAGCCGTGATCGCCGAGGTCGCCCGCGTCACGGGGCTGCCGCTCACCGAGGCCCGCGACCACTTCGAGGCGCAGGGCGCGCGGGACGGACTCGTCGAGACGTCGGGCCAGCTCCGTACGATCGCGGTCTCGCTCACCAAGATCTCCAACGACCTGCGCTGGATGGCCTCCGGCCCGCGCACCGGATTGGCCGAGATCAGCCTTCCCGACCTCCAGCCGGGCTCGTCGATCATGCCGGGGAAGGTGAATCCGGTCATTCCCGAGGCCGTCCTGATGGTCGCCGCCCAGGTGATGGGCAACGACACGACGGTCGCCGTCGCGGGCGCGGCGGGCAACTTCGAACTGAACGTCATGCTGCCGGTCATCGCGAAGAACCTGCTGGAGTCGGTCCGGCTGCTGGCCAACGTCTCCCGGCTGCTCGCGGACCGTACCGTCGACGGGATCACGGCCGACGTGGAACGGGCCCGGGAGTACGCGGAGTCCTCGCCGTCCGTCGTCACCCCGCTGAACAAGTACATCGGTTACGAGGAGGCGGCCAAGGTCGCCAAGAAGTCGCTCGCCGAGCGGCGGACGATCCGTGAAGTGGTGCTGGCCTCGGGGTACGTGGAGCGCGGCGACCTCACGGTGGAACAGCTCGACGAGGCGCTCGACGTGTTGCGTATGACCCGCCCGTGACGTGGATCGCAGCAACCGGGCGGCGGCATCCCTAAGATCTCTCCATGGCAGGTACGGGAGACAACGCGCGCGCAGAAGTCGATCGCTCGGACGTCGCGTACTGGGCGCCGGGCGATCACATCCTGTGGCGCTACCGCGGCAACGGTCCGCGGTCGCCCGGCGGCGCCCACAGCCCGGTCCACATCTGCCGGCCGGTCACCGTCGTCCAGGACACCGACGAACTGCTCGCCGTCTGGATGGCGCCCGGCACCGAATGCATCAGGCCGGTCCTCGCCGACGGCACCAGTGTGCACGCCGAGCCGCTCGCCACCCGGTACACCGCGCCCCGCACCGTAGCCCGCTCGACCTGGTTCGGCAGGGGCGTGCTGAAGCTCGCCCGGCCCGGCGAACCCTGGTCGGTCTGGCTGTTCTGGGACCGCGGCTGGAGCTTTCGCAACTGGTACGTGAACCTTGAGGAACCGCGCACTCGCTGGGCCGGCGGCGTCGACTCCGAGGATCACTTTCTCGACATCGCCGTACACCCCGACCGGAGCTGGCGCTGGCTGGACGAGGACGAATTCGCCCAGGCGCAGCGGGTCGGTCTGATGGACCGGGACACCGCGCGGCGGGTACGGGAGGCGGGCCGCGCGGCCATCGACGTCATCAACGCCTGGGGCACGCCGTTCCGGGACGGCTGGGAGAACTGGCGGCCCGATCCGCGGTGGCAAGTGCCCGCGCTGCCGGATGACTGGGACCGTACGCCCTCGCATATGCCGTCGTGAGACCCTTGATGCACCCCAGGGGGGCAAACGTAGGATCGTCCTCCGGAGGGCTGCTCCGCTCCAACCGGCGGGCGCGGCACTGGACCTGACCGCAAGTCATCGCACGAGTTGCACGATCTTCATGAGCCGCATCAGTTGCATGAGCCGCAACAACCGCACGAGCCACTACGAGGGGGTGGAGATGTGCACGCTGTCCGCCGCCGAAAAGGCGGAAACGTTGTCAGCTACACACCCCGCAGGCATACGGTTTCGGCCCCTCAGAGCTGGGCAGGCGGTGGCAGCCGTTGTCATCACCGCTCTCGCCGGGGCACAGTGGCGCCCCACAAGGTGATTGCCTCATACAACCGGCCCGGACGGACGGAACCCCACGCGTGACGGAGCATCCCACCTCCCACGAAGGCCGGCAGCCTCTCGCCGCCCGGTCGCAGGAACGCGCCCGGCCGCGGCAGCAGGACGCCGCGCCGGCAGCCGCCCCTGCCACCGCGGCGATCCCCGGCCCTGCCGCGGCGTCGGGCCCGAAGCCCGCCACGCCCCCGGGCACCGGCTCGAATCCCACGGCGATTCCCGGCCCTGCAGCGGCACCGACCCCCGCCGTGGCGCCGAGCGCCGCGGCGGCGGGACCGGACCCGCAGGCGGTGGCTCGCCGCGAAGGTGACCGGCTGCGCTTCGTGGGCGCCGCGACCCGCCGGATCGCCCGCGGCATAGATCTGGACGAGATCGTCCTCGGCCTGTGCCGGGCCAGCGTGCCGACGTTCTCCGACGCCATACTCGTCTACCTCCGCGATCCGCTCCCGGTCGGCGACGAGCGCCCGGCCACACCGTTCGTGCTGCGGCTGCGCCGGTCCGACCGGCTGCGTTTAAACGATGAGGAGACCGAGACCTCCCCGGAGACCGAGCGGCTGCGCCCGCCCGCCATCGACCCGCACGCCGACCTGACGCCCGCGGCGGAACTCTGCGAGGTGCAGGCGGGCGGTGCGCTCGCCGAGGTGCTGCGCGGCGTACGGCCCGTCTTCGGGGACTCCGCGGCGGCCCGCGTCGCCCTGCCCGAACTGCTCGGTGCCGGGCGCACCGTCCCCTCCGGCCACCGGGTGATCCTCGCCCCGCTGCGCGGCCGTCGGCGGGTGATCGGTGCTGCCGTCTTCCTGCGGGGGACCGAGCGGCCGCCGTTCGAGGCCAACGACCTGCTGGTCGCCGCCCAGCTGGCCACGCACACCGCACTCGGCATCGACAAGGCCGTGCTGTACGGGCGCGAGGCGTACATCGCCGATGAGCTGCAGCGCACCATGCTGCCCGACTCGCTGCCGCAGCCCACCGGCGTCCGGCTCGCCTCCCGCTACCTCCCGGCCGCCGAGACGGCCCGCGTCGGCGGTGACTGGTACGACGCCATCCCGCTGCCCGGCAGCAGGGTCGCCCTGGTCGTCGGCGACGTCATGGGCCACTCCATGACCTCCGCGGCGATCATGGGCCAGCTGCGCACCACCGCGCAGACCCTCGCCGGGCTCGACCTGCCGCCGCAGGAGGTGCTGCACCACCTGGACGAGCAGGCGCAGCGGCTCGGCAGCGACCGGATGGCGACCTGCCTGTACGCGGTGTACGACCCGGTCGCGCACCGGATCACCATCGCCAACGCCGGGCACCCGCCGCCCGTACTGCTGCATCTGGGCGGCCGCGCCGAGGTGCTGCGGGTGCCGCCCGGCGCCCCGATCGGCGTCGGCGGAGTGGACTTCGAGGCCGTCGAGCTGGATGCACCCTCGGGCGCCACGCTGCTGCTGTACACCGACGGTCTGGTGGAGTCCCGGCTGCGTGACGTCTGGACCGGTATCGAGCAGCTGCGCGAGCGGCTCGCCGCCACCGCCCAGCTCACCGGACCGGATCACTCGCCGCCGCTGGAGGCGCTCTGCGACGACGTGCTCGACATGCTCGGCCCGGGCGACCGGGACGACGACATCGCGTTGCTCGCCGCGCGGTTCGACGGGATCGCGCCGAGCGATGTCGCGTACTGGTTCCTGGAGCCGGAGGACTCCGCCCCCGGACGGGCCCGGCGGCTGGCCCGCAGGGCGCTCAGCCGGTGGGGTCTCGACGAGCTCTCGGACTCGGTGGAACTGCTGGTCAGCGAGGTGGTGACCAATGCCGTGCGGTACGCGGAGCGACCGGTGACCCTGCGGTTGCTGCGCACCGACATCCTGCGCTGCGAGGTCGGCGACGACGCCCCGCAGCTACCCCGGCAGCGCCGGGCCCGCGACATGGACGAGGGCGGCCGCGGCCTGTTCCTGGTGAACCGGCTGGCCCGGCGGTGGGGTGCGACCCGGCTGTCGACCGGCAAGGTCGTCTGGTTCGAGATGCCGACCCGTGGCCAGCAATAGAGTGCGGACGAAATAACCCAAGTCTGGACAAGGTCCACATGTTGCCGACCTCTCGTCGTCGGAGTTGACTCAGTCGTGACCGGGCGCCGCCTGGGCGACCTGACCGACACCCCGCACCGACGGGAGGACGCTCGTGACCGAGGAAACGAAGAACGCTCCTTACACCACGAACAATGCCGGGATCCCGGTGGAGAGCGACGAACATTCGCTCACCGTCGGATCCGACGGCCCGATCCTGCTCCAGGACCACTACCTCATCGAGAAGATGGCCCAGTTCAACCGTGAACGGGTCCCCGAACGCGTGGTCCACGCCAAGGGCGCCGGGGCCTACGGCACCTTCGTCGTGACCAACGACGTCAGCCAGTTCACCAAGGCGGACCTCTTCCAACCGGGCAAGCAGACCGCCATGCTCGCCCGCTTCTCCACGGTCGCCGGCGAACAGGGCTCTCCCGACACCTGGCGCGACCCCCGCGGCTTCGCGCTGAAGTTCTACACGGAGCACGGCAACTACGACATGGTCGGCAACAACACGCCGATCTTCTTCGTACGGGACCCGATGAAGTTCCAGGACTTCATCCGCTCGCAGAAGCGCCGCCCGGACAGCGGGGTGCGCGACCACGACATGCAGTGGGACTTCTGGACCCTCTCCCCCGAGTCCGCCCACATGGTGACGTGGCTGATGGGCGACCGGGGCATCCCGAAGACGTACCGCAACATGAACGGTTACAGCTCGCACGCCTATATGTGGGTGAACGCGGGTGGCGAGCGGTTCTGGATCAAGTACCACTTCAAGACCGACCAGGGCATCGACTTCTACACCCAGGCCGATGCCGACGAGATGGCCGGTATCGACGGCGACGTCCACCGCCGCGACCTGTTCGAGTCGATCAAGCGCGGCGATCACCCGAGCTGGACGCTGTACGTCCAGGTGATGCCGTTCGACGACGCGCCGGACTACCGGTTCAACCCGTTCGACCTGACCAAGGTGTGGCCGCACGGCGACTACCCGCTGATCGAGGTCGGCCGGATGACGCTGAACGAAAACCCCGAGGACTTTTTCGTCCACATCGAGCAGGCGTCCTTCGAGCCGTCGAACCTGGTGCCCGGCATCGGTCCGTCGCCCGACAAGATGCTGCTCGGCAGGCTCTTCTCGTATCCGGACACCCACCGGTACCGGATCGGCCCGAACTACGCGCAGCTGCCGCCGAACCGCCCGCGCTTCGGCCGGAACTCGTACGCGAAGGACGGCCCGATGCGGTACGAGCCGACGCGCACGGGAGCGGTCTACGCGCCGAACTCGTACGGCGGACCGGCCGCGGACACCGAACGCTTCGGCGACCCGGCGGGCTGGGCCACCGCGGGCGAGATGGTCCACGAGGCGTACAAGCTGCACCGGGAGGACGACGACTGGGGCCAGGCGGGCACGATGGTCCGCAAGGTGCTCGACGACGCGGCGCGCGATCGGCTCGTGTCGAACATTTCCGGCCATCTCCTGGACGGTGTGAGCCGCCCGGTCCTGGAGCGGGCGCTGCAGTACTGGCGCAACGTCGACAAGGACCTCGGCGACCGGATCGCCAAAGAGGTCAACGGCGGCTGACGCCGTCGGACGCGGACGCATGGGAGAGGGGCGGTGCCGGTCGGCACCGCCCCTCTCCCATGCGTTCACTGCTCTCTCATGCGTTCACTGATTGAGCGAGTTGTTGTTTCCCGGCCGCCCGGAGTTCCCTCCCCCACCCGGCAGGACGGGGGACTCGCTCGGCAGGACGGGGGACTCGCTCGGCGTCTCGATGGGCGACTGACTGGCCGAATCGCTGGGCGTCTCGATCGGGCTCTGCGAAGGCAGGTCCGACGACTCGGTCGGCGACGGGTCGGCGCTCTCCGACGTCGAGGGGCTCGTCGACGGGCTGGCCGGCACGGAGACCTCACCGCGCTCCACGTCCTGAAGATCGAACTGGGCGCTGGAGCCGCCGCCCAGCGCACCGAGGGTGTAGTCCGCCCAGATCTGCGCCGGGAAGCCGCCGCCGTTGGCCCGGCCGGAGTTGGCGGTACCGGTCAGACTGACCTGGCCGCCGCCGTCCTTGGGGGATTCACCGAAGAGCGCCACGACCGTGGTGAGCTCCGGGGTGTAGCCCGCGAACAGGGCGGACTTGTTGTTCTCCGAGGTGCCCGTCTTGCCCGCCGCCTCGTAGGCCGAGGTGTTGGCCGCCTGGCCGGAGCCGCTGTCCACGACGCCCCTCAGGACGGAGGTCACGGTGTCGGCGGACTTGCGGCTGATCACCTGATCCCCGATGCCCTTGACCGGGTCGACCGTGCGGTCCCGGTGCTTGGCGGACTTCACGATGAACGGGGTGACCTTCCGGCCGTGGTTGTCGAGCGTGGCGTACGCGCCCGCCATGTCCCAGGTCGAGGCGTTCATCGTGCCCAGTGTGATGGCGGGGCGCTCGGGGAAGTTCTGGTCCGGCACACCGAGCGCCAGCGCGGTCTCCTTCACCGCGGGCGGGCCGACGTCGACCACCATCTGCGCGAAGACCGAGTTGATCGACTTGTTCATCGCGGTCTGCACGGTGACGTCACCGTAGCTCCGGTTGTCCTCGTTCTCCGGGGCGAACGGGGTGTCGCTGCCCACGACCGGCCGCTTGCTGGTGCCGTCGTAGCGGGTGTTGACGCCGATCAGATCGCCGTCCTGGGTTTTCGCCTCGTTCTCCAGCGCGGAGGCGAGCACCAGCGGCTTGAAGGTGGAGGCGGGCTGGTAGTCCCGACGCGTGGCGTTGGAGATGTAGTGCTTGACGTAGTCCACCCCGCCGTAGAGCGCGACGACTGCGCCGGTCTTCGGGTCGACGGAGGTGGCACCCGCCTGGACGGTCGCGTCGACCTTGTTGCCCTTGCGGTCCAGCTTGGACTCCAGCTGGCGGTCGACCGACGCCTCCAGCTGCTTCTGCCGCTTCTTGTCGATGTTGAGGGTGAAGGTCCAGCCGCCGGCCTGCCGCATGTCCCCCGTGATGCCCTGCTTGTCGAGCTCCTTGTTGGCGGCCTCGACGAGGTATCCGGTCTGGCCCTCCATGCCGCGGGCGGGCTTGGGCTTGTCCGGGACGGGGAACTTCAGGGTGTCGCGCTGGGCCTTGTCGAGCCAGTGCATCTCGACCATGTTGTCGAGCGTGTAGGCCCAGCGCTCCTTGACGAGCCTGCGGCCGGTGGGCGTCGCGACCGCCCAGTCGTACTGGCTCGGGGCCTGGAGCAGCGCGGCCAGATAGGCACCCTGGGAAACGTTGAGGTCCTTGGCGTCGACCCCGTAGTAGGCCTGCGCCGCGGCCTGGATCCCGCTCGCGCCGCGTCCGTAGTACGCGGTGTTGATGTACCCGGCGAGGATGTAGTTCTTGTCCTTCTTCTGGTCGACCTTGAGCGAGATCACCAGCTCTTTGAGCTTGCGGCTGACCGTCGGGTCCTGCGTCAGGTAGTAGTTCTTCACGTACTGCTGGGTGATGGTCGAGCCACCCTGCTTGCCCTTGCCGGAGAGCGTGTTGAGGATGCCGCGCGCGGTGCCCTTCAGGTCGACGCCCTGGTCCTTGTAGAACGTCTTGTTCTCGGCGGCGACGAAGGTGTGCTGCACCTCCTTGGGGACCTCGGCGAGGTCCACGATCTGGCGGTTGACCCCGTCACCGGTCCGGGTCAGCACTGTGCCGTCGCTGTACTGGTAGACGTTGCTCTGCCGCTCGGCCAGGGCGTTGGCCTTGGGTATGTCCACATACAGGTAGAGCGCCACGAAGGCGCCCATGATCAGCAGGCAGAACCCGAAGAACGTGCCCAGCATCTTCCGCCAGGTGAAGAGTCCGCGTATGCCGCCGCTCTTCGCGGCCCGCCGCGCTCCGCGCTGCTGGGCTCGTCGCGCATCCGCTCGACCCATCGCTGTATCGCTCCCGTTTCTCTGCTCGCCTGATCCGCTCGGCCCAGACAGCTAACACTGTCGGCAAGGACAAAATGCAGCCGATCCGGTCTTTTCCGGACGTGACAATCAGCACCCGTTCCCAAAGGAACCGACTCCCGGGAGGTGTACATGGTTGCGAATTCGCTTAATGTGTAATCACATTGCTAGCAACACGCTAGATACACAAACAGGGGGAATCATGACCGACCAACCGATAGCGGTGCAGGCCGACGGCGCTCCGGAGATGCCCGAGCCGCAGGTCCGGGAGACCACGGCGCACTCCATCCCCGGCGGCTTCGGCCTGCTCCTGACCGTCCTCGGTGTGTTCCTCGGCGTCGGCCTGGCGATCATCGGTGGCGCCCTGGGCGCCAACGGGCACAACGGGGCGGGGATCCCGCTCCTCGTCGTAGGGGTGCTTCTCGCCGTCGCCTCGTTCTTCTGCATGAGCGGCGTCAAGATGGTGGCGCCCGGCGAGGCCCGCGTGATCCAGCTCTTCGGCCGGTACGTCGGAACGATCCGCGCCGACGGACTGCGCTGGATCAACCCCCTGACCAGCAGCCGCAAGATCTCCACCCGGGTCCGCAACCACGAGACCGCGGTCCTCAAGGTCAACGACGCCTACGGCAACCCCATCGAGCTCGCCGCGATCGTCGTCTGGAAGGTCGAGGACACCGCGCAGGCGCTCTTCGAGGTCGACGACTTCCGGAAGTTCGTCGCCACGCAGACCGAGGCGGCCGTCCGTCACATCGCGATCGAGTACCCGTACGACGCCCACGACGAGGGCGGCCTGTCACTGCGCGGCAACGCGGACGAGATCACCGAGAAGCTGGCCGCCGAACTCACCGCCCGGGTGCAGGCCGCCGGCGTACGCATCATCGAGTCCCGCTTCAGCCACCTCGCGTACGCCCCCGAGATCGCCTCCGCGATGCTCCAGCGCCAGCAGGCGGGTGCGGTGGTCGCGGCCCGCCAGCAGATCGTCGAGGGCGCGGTCGGCATGGTCGAGATGGCGCTGACCCGGATCGCCGAACAGGACATCGTCGAACTCGACTCCGAACGCAAGGCGGCAATGGTCAGCAATCTGATGGTGGTGCTGTGCGGTGACCGCGCGGCACAACCCGTCCTGAACACGGGCACGCTCTACCAGTGACGGAAGAAACCCCGAAGCGCAAGCAGATGCTGCTGCGGCTGGACCCCGCGGTGCACGACGCGCTGGCCCGCTGGGCCTCGGACGAACTGCGCAGCGCGAACGCCCAGATCGAGTTCCTGCTGCGCAGAGCACTGGCAGAGGCGGGCCGCCTGCCGAAGACGACATCTCCCATCCCCCGCCGAGGCCGTCCGCCCAAGCCCCCGGCGGAGTAGGGGGCGGGCGAGCAGGGGCAGGCGCCGGGCGCCTGCCCCTCAGCACCGGACGGGCCGGAAGATCGGCCCCCGGCGATCGCGGGCACGCAGCCGTCACGGAACCCCGGCTGCGGGTTGTTCCGTCTGCGGATGCCTCTCGTTCACGACGGGTACCGCCCCCGCGCCTACGTTCACGTGTGAAAGCTTTGTAATTCACGAGGAGCTGTTGTGAACAGACGCGTGCGTAGTGCGCGATGGGGAGCACCCGTCGCTGCGGCCGTCGTGGCCGCGGTCGCCACGATGGTGCTCAACCCGACGCTGGGTGCGTCGGCCGTTGCCCCGCAGTCGGCGGCGAAGGCGAAAGCCCCCACGGCGAAGAACGTCATCTTCATCAACGGTGACGGCATGGGTGCCTCGATGCGCGAGGCAGCGAGGCTCAACCTCTCCGGCCTGGAAGGCCAGCTGGCGATGGACCGCCTCACGGCGTCCGGCCAGCTCACCACCACCCCGCGGGACCCGAAGACCGTCGTGACGGACTCCGCCGCGGCGGCGACCGCGTGGGCCACGGGCGAGAAGACCTACAACGGCGCGATCAGCGTCGACGTCAACGGCAACCCGCTGGCGACCCTCGGCCAGCAGGCCAAGGCGGCCGGCAAGGCCACCGGCCTGGTGACCACCGCGCAGGTCACCGACGCGTCCCCGGCGGCGTTCTTCGCCAACACCGCGGACCGCGGACAGCAGGACGAGATCGCCCGTCAGTACCTGGACGTCAGCAAGCCCGACGTCATCCTGGGCGGCGGCGAGGACTGGTGGCTGCCGGCCGGTACGCCGGGCGCGTTCAAGGACAAGCCGGCGGAGGACACGACCGAGGGCAGCCGCGGCACCAAGGGCAACCTGATCAAGAAGGCCCAGAAGGCCGGTTACTCGTACGTCAACAGTGCGAGCGGGCTGAGCAAGGCCAAGAACGGCAAGCTCCTCGGGCTGTTCAGCAACGAGGAGATGTTCCAGCAGCGCCCCGAGGGCCAGGGCGACGTCTACAGCCCGGTCGTGGACCTCGGCACGATGACCAGCAAGGCCCTGAGCAGCCTGGACAAGAACAAGAAGGGCTTCTTCCTCATGGTCGAGGAGGAAGGCACCGACGAGTTCGCGCACTCCAACAACGGCACGCGCGTCCTGCAGTCGATGCAGCAGCTGGAGAAGGCCGTCGCGGCGGCCCGCGCGTACATCGCGACGCACCCCGACACGCTGCTGGTCGTCACCGGTGACCACGAGACCGGCGGTCTCTCGGTCGAGGAGGTCGACGCCAACGACGAGTCCGGGGACGCCATCTCCGCCGAGGACGGTCCGTTCTCGATCCGCGGCAGCGACCGCAAGTTCACCATCGACTGGACCACGTCGGGGCACACCAGCGTGGACGTGCCCGTGACGGCGAGCGGTCCGCTCTCCGACAGCTTCTCGGGCAAGCACCCGAACACGTACGTGCACGACGTACTCAAGCAGGTGCTGGCACCGCGCCGCTGAACGCGGTGACGCAGGAACGGGCCCCGGGAACATTCTCCCGGGGCCCGTTCCCGTGCGCAGGGGCGATGTCGTCGGGCCGTGGCGGCCCGGGCCGGGCCCGCCGTACGGTCCGCTCAGGGCCGCACCCGGCAGTACGGCCGATGCCCCACCTCATCTCGGGAGGACTGCCCCACCCGCATATACATGCAAGGTATACACGCGACGTATAGTGTCCGCATGTCTATCGGCCACACCCTGCTCGGACTCCTCGAGTCCGGCCCCCGCCACGGCTACGACCTCAAGCGCACATTCGACGAGAAGTTCGGCCACGACCGCCCCCTGCACTACGGCCAGGTCTACTCGACCATGTCCCGCCTCCTCAAGAACGGCCTCGTCGAGGTCGACGGCATAGAGAGCGGCGGCGGACCCGAGCGCAAGCGGTACGCCATCACCGAGGCCGGTATCACCGATGTCACCGGCTGGCTCGCCCAGCCCGAGAAGCCGGAGCCGTACCTCCAGTCGACGCTGTACACCAAGGTCGTCCTGGCCCTGCTCACCGGCCGCAGCGCCGAAGCCCTCCTGGACACGCAGCGCGCCGAGCACCTGCGCCTCATGCGCATCCTCACCGACCGCAAGCGCGGCGGCGACCTCGCAGACCAGCTGATCTGCGACCACGCCCTGTTCCATCTGGAGGCCGACCTCCGCTGGCTGGAACTGACCGCCGCCCGGCTCGACCGTCTCGCCCGCGAGGTCGCCGCATGACCCCCGCCGGCTCCCTCCTCGTAGCCCGCGACCTGCGCAAGTCGTACGGCTCGACACCCGCCCTGGACGGCGCCTCGTTCTCCGTCCATCCCGGCGAGATCGTCGCCGTGCTGGGGCCGTCCGGCTCCGGCAAGTCGACCCTGCTGCACTGCCTCGCCGGCATCGTCACACCCGACAGCGGCACGGTCACCTACGCGGGCCGCGAGCTCTCCGCGATGTCCGACGCCGAACGCAGCGCCCTGCGCCGCAGCGATTTCGGCTTCGTCTTCCAGTTCGGACAGCTCGTCCCGGAGCTGACCTGCGTGGAGAACGTCGCCCTGCCGCTCCGCCTCAGCGGCACCAGGCGCAAGGACGCCGAACGCACCGCCCTTCGCTGGATGGAGCGCCTGGAGGTAGACGACCTCGGCGCCAAGCGTCCCGGCGAGGTCTCCGGCGGCCAGGGCCAGCGCGTCGCCATCGCCCGCGCCCTGGTCTCCTCCCCGAAGGTGATCTTCGCGGACGAGCCGACCGGCGCCCTGGACTCCCTCAACGGCGAGCGGGTGATGCAACTGCTCGGCGAGGCCGCCCGGTCCGCCGATGTCGCCGTGGTCCTGGTGACGCACGAGGCCCGCGTCGCCGCCTACTCCGACCGCGACGTCACCGTGCGCGACGGCCGGGCCCGCGACCTGGAGCACACCGCATGACGCTGCTCGAACCGAAGAAGGTCCCGGCAGCCGAGCAACCCCGGCCCGCCGAGCCCTCCCGCGCGATCGCCCTGCTGCGCGATCTCGGCCTCGGTATCCGGTTCGCCTCCTCCGGCGGGCGTGAAGGCTGGACCCGCACCGTGCTCACCGCGGTCGGCGTGGGACTCGGCGTGGCACTGCTGCTGGTCGCCTCCTCCGTACCGCATCTGCTCGATCAGCGTTCCGGCCGCGATCAGGCCCGCGCCGAGGCGCGCGTCTCACGCGACGACACCGTCCCGAAGTCGGACTCCACGGTGCTGCGGATCAGTACGGAGTCCGAATACCGCGGCCGCTCCGTCGGGGGCTTCCTGATGCGCCCGGAGGGAGCTCACCCGGTCACCCCGCCCGGTGTGGCGAACTTGCCCGGCCCGGACGAGATGGTCGTCTCGCCCGCTCTGGAGGAGCTGCTGCACTCCCCGGAGGGCAGTCTCCTCAAGGAGCGGCTGCCGTACCGGATCACCGGCACGATCGACGACCCGGGCCTGATCTCCCCGAGCGAACTGCTCTACTACGCGGGCAGCGACACCCTGACCCCCGCCGCGGGCGGCCACCGGCTGGCCGGTTACGGCGCCCGTGACCCGTCCGAGCCGCTGTCTCCCGCCCTCGTCGTCCTGACCATCATGATCTGCGTCGTCCTGCTGGTGCCGGTCGCGATCTTCATCGCGACGGCCGTGCGCTTCGGCGGGGACCGCCGCGACCGCAGGCTCGCCGCGCTGCGCCTGGTCGGCGCGGACATCCGGACGACGCGCCGGATCGCGGCCGGTGAGGCGCTCTTCGGCGCGGTACTCGGCCTGCTGGCGGGCCTGGTCCTCTTCCTGGTGGGACGTCAGTTCATGGGCGCCGTCGAGGTGTGGGACTTCAGCGCCTTCCCCGCCGATCTGGTCCCGGCCCCCTGGCTGGCGGCGATGATCGCGGTGGCGGTACCGGTGGCGGCTGTGCTCGTCACCCTGACCGCCCTGCGCTCGGTGGTGATCGAACCGCTCGGCGTCGTACGCAACAGCCGCAGCCGCAGGCGCCGGTTCTGGTGGCGGCTGCTGATGCCGGTCGCGGGAGTGGCGGTACTCGCGCTGACCGGAAAGGTCGACGAGAACACCGCCGTCAATCCGTATCCGATCGCCGGTGGCGCGGTGCTGGTCCTGGTGGGGCTCGCACTGCTGCTGCCGTGGCTGGTCGAGGCGTGTGTGAATCGGCTGCACGGCGGCCCGGTGCCCTGGCAGCTCGCGACCCGCAGGCTCCAGCTGAGCAGCGGAACGGCGTCCCGTGCGGTCAGCGGCATCACGGTCGCGGTGGCGGGCGCGGTGGCGCTGCAGATGCTGTTCGCCGCGATGGGCGACGACTTCAACCGGGTGACGGGGCAGGATCCCTCGCGGGCCCAGTTCACGACGTTCTCCGAGAACGTGACCGGTGACGCGGCCACGCGCACCATCAAGGAGTTCCGGGCCACCAAGGGCGTGCAGGCCGTCATCGGCACGGTCGAGGTGTACGTCACCCGGCCGGGGAAGTACGAGGGCGACATCCGGCCCACCACCTCACTGTCCATCGGCGACTGCGCGACCCTGCGCGAGCTCGCCCGGATCGGCTCCTGCAAGGAGGGCGACGCCTTCGTCGTCCACCCCAGGAACAACAAGGAGATGGCCACCTGGATGGACCGGACGGCTCGCAAGGGCAAGGAGGTCGAGATCAGCTCGTCCATCGAGCCGGACGGCGTGAAGTCGAAGCGGTGGACCCTGCCCGCCGACGCCCCGACCGTCGTCTCCCGCCGCGACCCGATGGGCGAGGACCACTGGGGCATCATGGCCACGGTCGGCGCGGTCGACCCGAGTACGCTGCCCGGCGCGACGGTCAACGCGCAGATCAAGGTCGACGAGAGCGTCCCGGACGTCTCCGAGTACGTACGGAACACGGCGGCCAGGATCGACCCCGGCATGCGCGTCGACTCCCTGCATTCGGTGACGCGCGACCGGCAGTACGCGAGCGTGCAGACCGGCCTCCAGGTCGGCGCGACCGTGACCCTGCTGCTGATCGCCGCCTCGATGCTGGTCTCCCAGCTGGAGCAGTTGCGGGAGCGCAGACGTCTGCTGTCGGTCCTGGTCGCCTTCGGCACCCGGCGGACCACCCTCGGCTGGTCGGTGCTCTGGCAGACCGCCGTACCGGTGCTCATCGGCCTGGTGGTGGCGGTCGCGGGCGGCCTCGGGCTCGGCGCGGTGATGATCAGGATGATCGCCAAGAAGGTGACCGACTGGTGGCTGTTCCTGCCGATGGTGGGGGCCGGCACCGCACTGATCCTGCTGGTCACCCTGGTCTCGCTGCCACTGCTGTGGCGGCTCATGCGACCGGACGGCCTGCGGACGGAATGACGACGACGAAGCGGTGAGCACAAGGGGTGCGGTCCCTCCGCGAGGACGAGGACCGCACCCCTCTCACGCGTGTCACGTGGCTGCGGTCACCCGTACCGGCAGCGGCCGCATCGCCTCACGCAGTGCGGCGGCGAACTCCTCGAACTCGCCGTGCCGCGCCGCCCCGGTCCGCATCCCCAGCGCCACCCGCCGCGACGGCGCGGGATCCGCGAAATAGCCGGTGGCCAGCGCGTCGTTGCGGGCGGTCTCCACGGTGACGGCGGTACGCGGCAGCAGCGTCACCCCGAGCCCACCCGCGACCAGCTGTACCAACGTGGAGAGCCCGGCCGCAGTCGTGGTCACCGGCGCCCCCTCCGTGCGCCCCGCCTCCCGGCAGATGTCCAGCGCCTGGTCGCGCAGACAGTGCCCCTCGTCGAGCAGCAGCAGCGGCAGCTCGCGCAGCGCCTCGCGCGGAATGTCGGCCCGACCGCCCAGCCAGTGGCTGCGCTCCATGACGAGCACGAAGTCCTCGTCGAAGAGCGGGAGTTCGGTCACCTGGGGCACCCCGAGCGGCACGGCGAGCAGCAGCAGGTCCAGCCGGCCTGCGGCCAGCCCCTCCAGCAGCGACGACGTCTGCTCCTCGTGCACCTGGAGGTCGAGCTCCGGGTAGCGGTCGTGGACCAGCCGCAGCACGGTCGGCAGCAGATACGGGGCGACGGTCGGAATCACGCCGAGCCTGAGCACTCCGGTGAACGGCGCCCGGACCGCCTCGGCCTCCTCCATCAGCTCACCGACGGCCTCCAGCACCACCCCGGCCCGCACCGCCAGCCGCTCCCCGGCGGGCGAGAGCAGCACCTTGCGCGTCGTACGCTCGATGAGCTGGACACCGAGTGTCTCCTCCAGCGCGGACACGGCTCCGGAGAGCGCGGGCTGACTCATCCCGATTGCTGCCGCCGCGTCCCTGAAGTGCAGGTGCTCCGCCACGGCCGCGAAGGCACGCAGCTGCGACAGACTCGGTTGTTTGGGTCGATTGCCCTGGTTGCTCTGCGCCACTGATAGGCACCTCCGATCATCAGGACCGAGTGTAGCTATTTCCGCGATCAATGCACTCTGTGCCATGGTGGACATCGTCCAACCCCCAGGAACTCCCGCAAATGGGAATTCCTACGCTGCAAGGAGAGCGCGTGCTCACTGTCGGTGACAAGTTCCCCGAGTTCGACCTGACTGCTTGTGTCTCGCTGGAGAGCGGCAAGGAGTTCGAGCAGATCAACCACAAGACCTACGAGGGTCAGTGGAAGATCGTCTTCGCATGGCCGAAGGACTTCACCTTCGTGTGCCCCACCGAGATCGCCGCCTTCGGCAAGCTGAACGACGAGTTCGCCGACCGTGACGCCCAGATCCTCGGCTTCTCCGGCGACTCCGAGTTCGTGCACCACGCCTGGCGCAAGGACCACCCGGACCTGACCGACCTGCCCTTCCCGATGATGGCCGACTCGAAGCACGAGCTCATGCGTGACCTCGGCATCGAGGGCGAGGACGGCTTCGCCCAGCGCGCCGTCTTCATCGTCGACCCGAACAACGAGATCCAGTTCACGATGGTGACCGCCGGTTCCGTGGGCCGTAACCCCAAGGAGGTCCTCCGGGTCCTCGACGCCCTGCAGACCGACGAGCTGTGCCCGTGCAACTGGACCAAGGGCGAGAACACCCTGGACCCGGTCGCGCTCCTCTCGGGCGAGTGAGCTGACACCGACATGGCACTCGATGAACTGAAGGCCGCCGTCCCGGACTTCGCCAAGGACCTCAAGCTGAACCTCGGTTCGGTCATCGGGAACAGCGAACTCCCGCAGCAGCAGCTCTGGGGCACCGTCCTCGCCTGCGCGATCGCCTCGCGCTCGCCGAAGGTGCTGCGCGAGCTGGAGCCGGAGGCCAAGGCCAACCTCTCCGCCGAGGCGTACACCGCGGCGAAGTCGGCCGCCGCCATCATGGCGATGAACAACGTCTTCTACCGGACCCGGCACCTGCTGTCGGACCCCGAGTACGGGACGCTCCGTGCGGGCCTGCGGATGAACGTCATCGGCAAGCCGGGCGTGGAGAAGATCGACTTCGAACTGTGGTCGCTCGCCGTCTCCGCGATCAACGGCTGCGGTCAGTGCCTGGACTCCCACGAGCAGGTGCTGCGCAAGGCCGGCGTGGACCGTGAGACCATTCAGGAAGCCGTCAAGATTGCCTCGGTGATCCAGGCGGTCGGCGTGACCCTCGATGCCGAGGCCGTGCTCGCCGAGCAGTAACAGCAGTACCCCTGATACGAGAAGGGCCCCGAGGACGACCGACCGTCCACGGGGCCCTTCTTATCGTTCCGCCGCACCGCACTCCCCGCCTCACTGCACCGGCGGCTTCTCTTCCCCTTCGTCCCCGCCCGCGGGCGGCGGCCCCGGCGCCGGGGGCGGGGGCGGAGTCGGGGCCGCACCCATTGCCGTGGCCCCACGGGGCTGCGGTGCATGGCGAAGGGCAGCCTCCTGCCCGTACGTCCGCAGATAGCCGACCACCGTATTGGTGACCGCGACCAGCGGCACCGCGACGACCGCACCGCCGATGCCCGCGATCATGCCGCCCGCGGCGACCGAGAGGACGACGGCGAGCGGGTGGACGCGTACCGCGCGGCCGAGGATGAACGGCTGCAGCACATGCCCCTCGATCTGCTGCACGGCCAGCACCACGAGCAGCACCATCAGCGCGGTGAACACGCCCTCGGTGACCAGCGCGACGACCACCGCAAGCGCTCCGGAGACCACCGCGCCGACCAGCGGGATGAAGGCGAAGAGGAAGATGAAGACGGCGAGCGGCACCGCCATCGGCACATCGAGGAACCAGATCCCGAGCCCGATGAAGATCGCGTCGATCATGGCGACCAGCACCGTGCCCCGCACATAGGCGGTCAGCGTCCGCCAGGCGCGCGGCCCGGCGCCCGCGACGCCCGGCCGGGCCTGGGCGGGTACGAGCTTGAGCACCCACTGCCAGATGCGCTTCCCGTCGTACAGCAGGAAGAGCGTCGAGAACATCGCCAGCAGTATCCCGGTGAGGACCTCCACCATCACGGTGACGCCCTGGAGCCCGGCGGAGGTGATCTCTTCGGTGTTGGTGCCGATGGTGTCGCTGAGGTTCTTCGCGACATCGTTGATCTGCTGCTCGGTGACGTGGAAGGGGCTGTCGAGCAGCCAGCGCTTCAACTCTTCGATACCGTCCCGCACCTTGTCGGAGAGGGTGTCGAGGTTGTCCATGACCTGCCAGACAACGAACCAGCCGACCAGGCCCATGATGACGAAGCCCAGGATCGCCGTGACGGCGGTGGCCAGGCCGCGCGGCAGCCCGTACCGCCTCAGCCGGGCAACGGTCGGCTGCAGCATCGCGGTGACGAGCAGCGCGGCGACGAACGCCAGCACCACCAGCTGTACGGCACTGATGACCCGCATCAGCACCCAGAGCGTGCCCGCCAGGACGAGCAGCCGCCAGCCGGCCTCGGCCGCGACGCGCATCCCCCAGGGGATCGCCGCGACCGGATCGGGCCGGGCGCCGACGGACGGGGCGTATGCGGGCGGTGGCGGCACATGGTCGGCCGTGGCGGCAGGGTGGTCGGCGGCGGTCGGGATCGGCGGCTCGGCGTCCGCGTCCCGGTCCGCCTCGGCCTCCGCCGCGGCCCGGCGTTCCTCCAGGCGCTCGCCCAGCTCGGTCAGTTCGGCGCCCACCCGGCCGAGCCACCCTGGCAGTTTCGACATGTGTGTTCCTCTTCCCCCGTTTTCTCTCCCCACCACTCCCCCGGAGTCGTCCGGACGACGGTACACGCGCGAAGCCCCTCACCGTAGGACGGTGAGGGGCTTCGCAAGGTTGAGACCAGAACCCCGGAAGGTTCCGATTTCTAGTACCAGTTGTTCGCCTGCCAGAAGGACCAGGCACCGCACGGGCTGCCGTAGCGGCTGTCCATGTAGTTGAGGCCCCACTTGATCTGGGTGGCCGGGTTGGTCTGCCAGTCGGCGCCCGCGGATGCCATCTTGGAGCCGGGCAGAGCCTGGACCAGACCGTAGGCACCGGAAGAGGCGTTGGTCGCCCGGTAGTTCCAGCTCGACTCGTGGTTCACGATGTTGCTGAAGCACTGGAACTGATCACTGGGGATCATCTGACGAGCCATCGCCTGGACTTCGGCCACGGTGTACGAGCTCTGCGTGGCGAACGCGGAGGCGCTGCGGACCGCGGAACGGCTGGCGCGCTCGGCGTCCTCCTTGGCCTGCCGCTCCTGCTCCAGCTTGTCCTCGGCCGCCTGCTTCTTCGACTTGGCGTCCTTGGCGGCCTGGATGCGGGCCGCTTCCTCGGCAGACTTCTTCGCCGCCGCGTCGGCCGCGGACGCCTGGGCGTCGGCCTGCTGCGTCAGCGAGGCGGTCTGCACCTGGGCCTGCTGGCCCGCAGGGATGTCGGCGAGAAGCGTCGTGTCGGCTGCGGTCGCCTCGAAGTTGTTGTCGTCGACAGCGGGAGTGCTGCCCGAAGCAACGCCTACGACGGCGCCGACGGTGGTGACCGCAGTGGCAGATGCCACGGCGAACCCCCGGACCGAGATCCGGCTCACACGGTGTCCTTCCAGCATCGCCCGCTTAGGTGACCTCGCAGGCGCAATCGTGCCCCTGACACTGGCCTCCCTACTGCTTGGGTCACGGGGAGGCACGGGCCCGGTGGGCAGCTCCCCTGAGGGAGTGCCGCGTGGTGCTCGCGGGCGGCATACGGACGGCGATTGTTGAGTTGTGTGGTGCGTGGCACCTCTGGAGGTGCGGGTGTGCCGTATGCGGGGCCTGACGGAAGCAAGACTCTGCCGGAACGGGCCGCCGCGAAGCAATTCTCCGTTGCGTGTGAAAGCTCACACCTCGTTTGGCTCAGGTGTTTTGCGGAAATGGCACCGCAACATGATGCCGCCCGGCTAAGCTCCTTGTCTCGCCGGGCGGAATCAACTGTGGCATCCCCTATCAGATCTGGCCTTCCTCCAGCATTTCGGTCACCAGTGCGGCGATCTGCGAACGCTCGGAGCGGGTGAGCGTGACATGCGCGAAGAGCGGATGACCCTTCAGCTTCTCGACCACGGCGACGACTCCGTCGTACCGGCCGACCCGGAGGTTGTCCCGCTGGGCCACGTCATGCGTGAGCACAACTCGGGAATTCGACCCGATTCTGGACAACACGGTCAGCAGGACGTTGCGTTCGAGCGACTGCGCCTCGTCGACGATCACGAAGGCGTCGTGGAGCGACCGGCCCCGGATGTGGGTGAGCGGCAGGACCTCCAGCATCCCGCGCCCCAGTACCTCCTCGATCACCTCGCGCCCGGCGACCGCCGACAGCGTGTCGAAGACGGCCTGCGCCCAGGGGCTCATCTTCTCGGCCTCCGTGCCGGGGAGATAGCCGAGCTCCTGCCCGCCGACCGCGTACAGCGGCCGGAAGACCATCACCTTCTGGTGCTGCCTGCGCTCCAGCACGGCTTCGAGACCGGCGCAGAGCGCCAGCGCCGACTTTCCGGTACCGGCCCGGCCGCCCAGCGACACGATGCCGACGTCCTGGTCGAGCAGCAGATCCAGGGCGATGCGCTGCTCGGCGCTGCGGCCGTGGATCCCGAAGGCCTCCCGGTCGCCGCGGACGAGGCGCACATTGCCCTCGGCCGTGACCCGGCCGAGCGCCTTGCCGCGCTCGGACTGGAGGACCAGTCCGGTGTGCACGGGCAGTTCGGCGACCTCGGGGACGTACAGCGTCTCCTCTCCGAAGAGCAGATCCACCTGTTCGGCCGAGAGGGGAAGTTCGGCCATCCCCGTCCAGCCGGAGTCGGTGATGGCGAGTTCCGCGCGGTACTCCTCCGCGAGAAGGCCGACCGACGATGCCTTGATGCGCAGCGGCAGGTCCTTGGAGACGACCGTGACGTCGTAGCCCTCGGCCTGGAGATTGCGCGCGACCGCGAGAATCCGTGAGTCGTTGTCCCCCAACCGGTAGCCGGCGGGCAGTACGCCGGGATCGGAATGGTTGAGTTCGACGCGCAGCGTTCCGCCGAGATCCCCGAGCGGGATCGGGGCATCCAGCCGGCCGTACCGGACCCGGAAGTCGTCCAGCAGGCGCAGGGCCTGCCGGGCGAAGTAGCCGAGCTCCGGATGGTGGCGTTTGGCCTCCAGTTCCGTGACCACGACGATCGGGAGCACGACTTCGTGCTCGTCGAAGCGGGCCATGGCGTTCGGATCGGCCAGCAGGACGCTGGTGTCGAGAACGTAGGTGCGCCTGTCGGGCATGCGGCGCTTTGTGCTGGTCACCACGGAAGGACGTACCCCCTCGGACGAGGTTGGGCTGCGACGGCGTCGCGGAGCATCCCAAAGGGAGAGGACGGACCGGGCTGCGGCCACCTTGCGCGGGCCGAGCGCCGGCCCTCCGCGTCGACCGCACTGTATGTACGGTCCTTCGTGTGCAAAGGGCCTCCCGGGCGAGCGGACTCGATGCCACTCACTTGGACACGACGTCCGCCTGGTTTTTGACCGGACGTCGACCTGACAGGGGTATTCCCTCGAACACGCGAAGCCATGCCGCCACGAGGCGGGCGGGTGAGCCGGAAGTGATGTCCAGGACCACGCAGGTCCGGGCCCACGCTGTGAGCCTGTCCGGCACTTGGCGCCGGAACCGTTGCGCAGGGGCGCGGGCGAGCCGGAAGCAGCGCTCCGGAGCACGGGTCAGGGCGCCCACCCGCCCCGGGGTTCGGGCCTCGAACGCCGGACAGGCAGGGTTCGGATGCGTGTGGTGTCAGCCGCCGAAGCGGCGGCCTCGGGCCGCGTAGTCGCGCAGCGCGCGAAGGAAGTCGACCTTGCGGAACGCCGGCCAGAAGACTTCGCAGAAGTAGTACTCGGAGTGCGCGCTCTGCCAGAGCATGAAGCCGGACAGCCGCTGCTCACCGCTCGTACGGATCACCAGGTCCGGATCCGGCTGCCCCCGCGTGTACAGGTGCTCGGAGATCAGGTCCGTGGAGACGATCTCCGCGAGGTCCTCGAAGGACGTCCCCTTGGACGAGTGGTCGAGCAGCAGAGACCGCACCGCGTCCGCGATCTCCTGCCGCCCGCCGTAGCCGACGGCGACGTTGACCAGTATTCCGTCGACGCCGACCGTGGCCTGCTCGGCCTCCTTGAGGACGGTCTGGGTGTGCGCGGGCAGCAGGTCCAGCGTGCCGACGTGGTGGACGCGCCACCGGCCGTCCGCCGCCAGGTCGCGCACGGTGTTCTCGATGATGCCGAGGAGCGGGGTCAGCTCGGACGCGGGCCGGTCGAAGTTGTCCGTGGAGAGCAGCCACAGGGTGACGACCTCGACATCGGTCTCACTGCACCAGCCGAGCAGCTCCTGGATCTTGTCCGCACCGGCCTGGTGCCCCTGCGCGGCCGTGCCGCCGGACGCCTTCGCCCAGCGCCGGTTGCCGTCGAGGATGACACCGATGTGCTTGGGCACCTGGGTGTGATCGAGGCGGGCCTCCACCCGGCGCGCGTAGAGCCTGTACACCAGGTCGCGCAAGTTCACTGAGTTCACCTCTCGGTTCTGTGCGGGCCCGCCCGCCCCACTGCCCGGGGTCCGGGGTCGTCCCCCCTGGGGATCGCCGCACAAGTCCGCAGAGTCCATCGCTCCGCCGTGCCGTGGCAGTCCCCGACGTCGCCACATTACTGCGCAGGCGCCGCACCGGCCCAACCTGGTCTGTCACAAGTACGTGATAAGGAGGGAAACGTGACTGATTCTTCTTCCTCCTACCGGGCTGCCGGTTCGCGCTACGACTCCATGGAGTACCGCCGGACCGGCCGCAGCGGACTCAAGCTCCCTGCCGTCTCGCTCGGCCTGTGGCACAACTTCGGCGACGACCGCACACTGGACTCCCAGCGGGCGATCCTGCGCCGCGCCTTCGACCTCGGCGTGACCCACTTCGACCTGGCCAACAACTACGGCCCGCCGCCCGGCTCCGCCGAGCTCAATTTCGGAAAGCTCTTCCACCAGGACTTCGCCCCGTACCGGGACGAACTCATCATTTCGACCAAGGCCGGGTATGACATGCACCCCGGCCCGTACGGCGAGTGGGGCTCCCGCAAGTATCTGCTGTCGTCGCTGGACGCCTCGCTGAAGCGGATGGGGCTGGATTACGTCGACATCTTCTACTCGCACCGCTTCGACCCGGACACCCCGCTCGAGGAGACGATGGGTGCGCTGGCCTCCGCGGTGCAGCAGGGCAAGGCGCTGTACGTGGGTGTGTCCTCGTACAACTCGGAGCAGACCGCCGAGGCCGCCCGGCTGCTCAAGGAGATGGGTGTGCCCGCCCTGATCCACCAGCCGTCCTACTCGATGATCAACCGCTGGACGGAGGACGACGGGCTGCTGGACACGCTGGAGGCGGCCGGCATGGGCTGTATCTCCTTCGTGCCGCTCGCCCAGGGCCTGCTCACCAACAAGTACCTCCATGGCATCCCGGAGGGTTCGCGCGCGACCCAGGGCAAGTCCCTCAGCCCGGAGCTGCTCTCGGACGAGGTGGTCCGCCGGCTGAACGGGCTGAACGACATCGCTCAGCGGCGCGGCCAGTCCCTCGCCCAGCTGGCACTCAACTGGGTGCTGCGGGACAGCCGTATGACGTCCGCCCTGATCGGCGCCTCGAGTGTGCAGCAGCTCGAGGAGAACGTCGCGGCGCTCGCCGGACCGGCGCTGTCCGCCGAGGAGTTGAAGGAGATCGACACCTTCGCCGTGGACACCGAGGGCACCAACATCTGGGCCGGACGGGGCTGATCGGTCCGGTTTTCACGGGTCCCGCCCGGGACCCGCACCACCGGCCCACAAAAAATCGGGCCGGTCCGTGGGGGGGGATACGGACCGGCCCGAGGGGGGGTTTCCACCATAACCCTTCGTAAGTGATGCTGCGTGCCACACCGCTCCATAATTACTCTCCGAATTCGCAGGACTCCGGTCCGAGCACGGATTCCGGGGCCCGGGAGCGGGTGTGAAGAGGGCGGACGGTCGGCGGCGCCGCCTTGACGCCGGACCGGTGCCTCCCGGGTCCGGGCCCCGCAGTGGGCTCGGTGGCCGCCGACCGGTCACCTTGCGGACCTCGGCCCCGGTGGTGTGCCGGTCCTGGGCCATCGGAGTGAGCGCCGCCTCGATCCGCTCGACCTGGGCATCGGCCTTCACCCGGTCGGCGGCGGGTCGCTCCGGCGGAGAGCGTGGGCCTCGTCGTGAGCGCCGGTGCGGTCGCTGCCGCGGCGCCGGCCTGTGCCCGCTCCTTCCCGCAGCCCGCGAGGGCCGGGGCCAGGACGGGCACCGTCGCGCCGGCGAGGACCGCAGCCGTGCGTCTCGCGGAGGTCATGGACCACATAGGGGACACGCCCTGACCTGATGGGTCGCTAGTTTCCACCTCATGACGACACGAACCGCGACCGTGACCTGGGCCCAGGCGAACGCGCGCCGGATCGAACGCCAGGGCCTCGCCGCCCCGATGACCTCCTCCCCCGACCGTGCCGTGGCGGCGATGCTCGCCGCGCATGCACAGGTGTCGTCCGCCGCCGAGCTGTCCGTGGGGCTGCGGCTGGCGGGCGCCACGCGTACCGACGTGCGCAAGGCGCTGTGGAACGACCGCACCCTGGTCAGGACGTATGGGCCGCACGGAACCGTACATCTGCTGACGGCCGCCGAACTGCCCTTGTGGACCGGTGCGTTGTCCGCGATCCCGGCCGGTACCGGCCCGTTCCGCAAGGACGTCCGGCTGAGCGCGGATCAGACGGAGGAGGTTCTCGCGGCGGTCGGCGACGCGCTGACGGGGGCCGAGCTGACGATCGACGAACTCTCCGACGCGGTGGTCGCCCGCACCGGGCCATGGGCCGGGGACCGGGTGATGCCCGCGTTCCAGGACATGTGGCCGCGCTGGCGGCAGGTGATGCATCTCGCGGGCCACCGCGGTGTGCTGTGCTTCGCCCCCGACCGCGGCCGCAAGGTCACGTACACCAACCCGGGCGCCACCCCGCTCGACGGCCCGGAGGCGCTGGCCGGGCTCGTACACCGCTATCTGTACGCGTATGGGCCCGCCACACCGCAGCACTTCGCGAAATGGCTTGCCGCGCCGAACAGTTGGGCGGTTTCGGTCTTCGCGGAGCAGGCCGGGGCCGGGGCGATCGAAGAGGTGGCGTACGACGGTGACGGGCCGGCCTGGCTGGTGACGGGCGACACCGACTTCCCCGCCGGACCGGCGCGCGGGGTTCGGCTGCTCCCCTACTTCGATGCGTTCGCCATCGCGTCGCAGCCGCGCGAGCGGCTCTTCCCGGGCGCTGCGTACACCCGCGCGCTGGCGGGTGGCCAGGCGGGGAACCACCCGGTGCTGCTGATCGACGGCACGGTCGCCGGGGTCTGGCACCAGCGCCGCTCGGGCCGCCGGATCGCGGTGACCGTGGAGCCGCTGTCCCCTCTCACGGCCGGGCAGCTGCGGGAGTTGGAGGAGCAGGTGGAGCGGGTGGGGGTGGTGCTGGAGGGGAAGCCGGAACTGACGGTCGGAAAGGTGTCGGTGGGGCCGCACGCCTAGCGCCTGCCCGGTAGCCGGTCGCTTGTGTTCTCAGGTGGTCGCTTCCGCGCCGCGGTGGCCTCGGGTGTAGCGGATCGCGACCGTGTCCCCGCCGATGACGACGAAGCGTCCGCCCTCGCACCGGATGACGGCCTGGTGCACCTCGCCGCGCTCGTCCCGGAGCTCCTCCGTGCGGGTGACCGTCCAGCCGCCGTCGGGCGGTTCCGGCAGGTGCGGCAGGGCGGCGAACTCCCACTGGCCGGCGGGTACGCACCAGTCGGGCAGCCGCGGCCAGGTGCCGGGGCCGATATGCAGGGTCCAGTCGGAGGCGCAGGTCAGGAGCAACGACTGGCTGTCGGAGAACAGGAACTCGACGGCCTCCGGTTCCCCCATCCGTCCCTCCGGCCGGTAGAAGAGGCCGAGGACACCGACGACCCGTGCCCCTCTGAGCCATTCGGCGTTGCCCTGCCGCGTGCTGCGGGAGGCCTCCTCGCCGTTCTCCACCCTCATGGCCTGCTCCTTCCCCGTGCGCTCACCGCCCAGGGTCGCATCATTTTGGGCGTACGCCGGTGAAGGGAGAGTGATGGCACAGCGAGCGTCGCCACGTTTACGGCCGCTGCGGCTTGCGGGCCTCGATCAGGAAGCGGGTGGTGTGCGCGACGAACGGCCCCTCGGTCTCGATGAGGTGGTGCAGGGCGGCCAGTTGCGGCCGGTACTGCTCGACCGTGAAGCCGGGCACCATCCAGATCACCTTCCGCAGGAAGTAGACGACGGCGCCGATGTCGAAGAACTCGGTACGCAGCGTCTCCAGCCGTAGGTCGACGACTTCGAGCCCGGCCGCCTCCGCGTCGGCGCGGGCCCGCTGCGGGTCGCGGGCACCGCGGGCCTCGGGGAGCTGCGGGCCGAGGAAGTACTCGACGAGTTCGAAGACGCTGGCCGGACCGACCTGCTGCGAGAAGTACGTACCACCGGGCTTCAGCACGCGCGCGATCTCCGCCCACCACGTGGTCACCGGATGCCGGCTGACCACCAGGTCGAAGGCCGCGTCCCCGAACGGCAGCGGCGGCTCGTCGGCGTCGGCGACCACGACCGCTCCGAGCGGGTGCAGAAGGGCGGTGGCGCGGGCGATGTTCGGCGGCCAGGACTCGGTGGCCACGGTCAACGGCGGCAGCTTCGAGGCGGAGGCGAGGACCTCGCCGCCGCCGGTCTGGATGTCCAGGGCCGCCCGCGCCCGGCCCAGCCGCTCGGCCATGGCGTGCGCATACCCCCAGGAGGGGCGTTGTTCGGTGGCCCGGCCGTCGAGCCAGGAGAAGTCCCAGCCGTCGACGGAGACGGCGGCGGCCTCGGCGACGAGCGCTTCGAAGCGTGTGCGTTCCTCTTCGGATGTTCCGGGCATGCGGGGATGGTGTCACCGCACATTCGTGGGCGCGACCGAATTCCGAGTGCCCCGGCGGGTCAGGCCGCGAGGCCGCCGAACAGTATCCCGAGCAGCGCGCCCGCGATCATGAACGGCCCGAACGGGATGCCCGTCCTGCGCCCGGCCCGCCGCAGGATGACCAGCCCGAACCCGTACACGGCACCGAGCACGAACCCGGCGAAGCCGCCCGCGAAGACGACCGCCCACCCGTACCAGCCGAGAGCCACCCCCAGTGACAGGGCGAGCTTGACGTCGCCGAAGCCCATCCCGTTCGGGTTGATCAGGAAGAGCAGGAAGTAGAAGCCACCGAGGGCGAGGCCGCCGAGCAGGGCGGACAGCCACGAACCGGCGTGCTCCGGAAGCAGCGCCGCACCACCCAGCAGTACGACGGCCGCACCGGCGAGCGGCAGCGTCAGCCGGTCGGGCAGCCGGTGGACGCGGCGGTCGATGGTGGCGAGGAGTACGGCGACAGGGGCGAGCAGCAGCCAGACGGCAAGCTCGGGCCGGAGCCCGGTGGCCGCGGCGAGGGCGGCGCAGCCGAGGGTGCTGGCGACAGGGGCAAGGACGGCGGGGGCGTAACGCGCGACCGGTTCGGTGCGGAGGTCCCCTTCCCGACCGTCGCCTTCCTTCGTGCTCGCGTCCGCCGACTCGGCGACCTCGGCAGGCTCGGCGGCCCCGTCCCGCTCGTCGGGTGGGGCCGGCACCGCGGCCGTCTTCGGCTGCGCAGTCGTACGCACCGCGGCACCCGCGGCACACGCCGCACACCGTGTGGAGCCGAGCCAGCCGCGGGCCACCCCACTGAAGGGGTGGCCGGCGGGGCAGGTGTCCCGCCATGCGTCCTCCGGTTCGACGGAGAACCGGTACGCGGCGCGCGGGACCAGCAGTCCGGTCGCGGCGCCCCAGAGCGCGGCGACGCCTGTCAGCATGACGTACACGGAACCGACCCTAGGCGGCCGACGCACATGCGGTCATGGGCCCTGGGGCCCACTGCTCGTCATTTCGGGCCCAGTGGTTGTCACCGGGCGCTACCGTCGTCGCCATGGGTCAATGGCGCAATGGCAACGGGACGTTGACGGTCGGGGACCGGGAGGGGGGACCGGGGCTGGAGATACCGCTGCGGATCGCCGCCTCGTACCGGGCCCGGTCGAAGGGGCTTCTCGGGCAGGACGGGATCGACGGGGCGCTGATGATCACCCCGTGCGGGAGTGTGCACACGTTCGGGATGCGGTTCACGATCGATGTGGCGTACCTGGACCGGAAGTTCAACGTGGTGGCGGTCCACACGATGAAGCCGGGGCGGCTCGGGATGGTGCGGCTGCAATCCCGTCATGTGCTCGAGTCGGAGGCCGGGACGATGGAGAAGTGGGGACTGCGGCCGGGCGTGCAGGTGCAGATCGACCAGGCCGGCTGAGGGGCGGGTCACGGGAGCTTGGCCAGCTGCGCAGTGACCACTTCCGCCGGGATTTCCGGAGGCGTCGCGTCGACGAAGTCGGCGACGTAGAACGTGACGACCGTCGAACCCCTCCGTACGAGCCGGAAGACCAGCGGCACCTTGTCGCCCTCGATGTTCCCCGTCACCTGGTAGGCGATGCTCTCCTCGCCCACCCGCGGCGCATCCAGCAGATCGACCTTGCTGTACGTGGACGGCCCCTCGTCGCTCGAGGTCCTGAACCCGCCCGCGCAGGCCTGCACCGCGTCGCGGACGTCGCGCAGCACCTGCTGGGCCGCGCCCTTCGGGTGGGAGGTGAGAATCTCGGTGACGACGGTCTGGTCGTCCCTTCCCTCCTCCGATTTGTCCACCACGGTACGGAAGACGGTAGCGGTCGCGGCGGGTTCGGGAGCGCCGTTGATCACGGCGGCCAGTGGCCGGCAGGCCTGGTCCTCGGCCTTTTCCGTGCCGGTGTCCTGACTGCCCCGCAGCGGGGTGACCTCGTAGCCGGCCACGTCGCCGGTGGCCAGGGCGGCCTCGGTCAGCTCCGCCTCGGTGAGCACCTTGCCGGTGCCGGCCGGCAGCGTGCTCGGGGAGGACGGCGGGGGCGGGGACGAAGTGTCGTTGCCGGACGGCTTCGCGCTCGACGGACTGCTCGCCCTGCCGTTGTCCTTGCCGTGGGACGAGTCGCCGCCGGACGGGCCGCAGGACACGGCCGCGAGGCAGAGCGCCGCTGTCGTCGCCGCCATGACTGCTGTACGAGCCTTCATCGTTCCCCGTTTCCGACCATGGGCCCCGTCCCTGTCCGCACGCTAACAACCGGGCGGCGGCGGGTGCGTGGGCCCACGGGCCCAACCCGGAGCCGCGCTCAGGAAGCGGCCCTTCTTTCGGATCAGGCGGGATCAGGGCGCGTGCCCCGCGAGCCCGGCGTGGTCCGACAGCACTCAGGTCCGGGTGCCCAGGCCGCGGCCGACGAGCGGGGACACCGTGCGGATCAGCTTCAGTTGCGTGGAGCGCAGGACCTTCACGGTCGTGTCGTCGGACCAGCCGGTCGTCGTGGACCACTCGTAGCCCGAGCCGACCACCTCGCTGGCGAACGCCAGCTCCGTGGCGAGCAGCGCCCGCGCCCAGTCCATCGGCTCCAGGGGTTCCTTCGCCGCCAGCGCCGAACGGATCCTGGCCCCCCTCCGGTTCAGGTCGGCCGCGTCGTCGAAGCCCATGGCCACCGCGAACTCCTCCGTGCAGCGCGCCGGGCCGCTCCACTCGACCAGGCCCTGCTGCAGGAGCCGGGACTCCTCCTCGGTCAGCGCCAGCTGCTCCGCCGTCTGAAAGCGAGTCCTCACCCGTCCACCCTTCCGGTCCCGCGCCCGCCCCGGTCGTTGTCCGTACGCGGAGACGGGCGGGCCATGAACACTTCCGGGGCACGACGCTAGCGATCCGCCCCGGACCCGTCTTGGGCCCCAGGACTCAGGCGGGGACCCAAGCTCGGCGACGAGGCCGATCCGTCGTCAGTCCCTCGGGCTCTTCCCGTAGTAGGGCTTGACCGTCCTGGCCAGCTTCCGCTGGATCGACCGCAGCATCATGATGGTCGGCTCGTCACCGAGTCCCGTGGTCGTCCGCCATTCGACGCCGGTGCCGGCGAGGTCGCTGACGAACACGATCTCCACGGCCAGCAGGGTCCGCGCCCAGTCCACCGGGGCGAGCGGGGCGTCGTCGGCGAGTGCAGCCCGCAGCCTGCCGCACCGGTCGACCAGGTCCTGCTCGTCCGCGAAGCCCATGCCGACGGCGAGCTGGTCGCTGCAGTGAGCCGGGCCGCCCCATTCCAGGAGCGCCCGCCGCAGGAGTCCGGTCTCGGCCGCCGTGAGCAGTTCGCTCGCCGCCACTTCGCCTGCCGACATCAGTTCAGCCCTTCCCAGTACTCTTCGAGCTTCGCCGGGTCCCGCCGGAAGATGGTTCCGCCGTCCGGGCTCATTGGATCGTGGATCACGATGGTCGTGCCGTCCTTGCCGAGGAACGCCTTCCGGCCGCTGCCCAGGTCCTTGGTCCGCGACGGATTCTTGATCACGTCCTTGGCGAGTTCGGCGAGATCGTCGGTCGACAGCCCGGGGAAGTCGCCCGCGTGCTTGCTGTCCGCGTGCCCCTTGGCGATGTCGTCGGCATCCTCGAGGCGTTCCTCGTCGGTGCACCACGAGTTGTTGTGCACCAGGACGGGGGCGCCGCCTGCCAGCACATAGTACGTATGGATGCCGTTGACGGTCAGGTCGTACGTGGTCTGCCGCTGGGTGTACCGGACGACGGCCGAGACGGCGAGCACGGAACCGTCCGCGGTCCGCAACTCCGTACCGGGCGTGATGTCGTCCGCATCCACCCACTGCCGCCGGCCGACCGCCCAGAACGGGTGCGTGCCGGTCGCGGTGATCACCGCAGGCCCGCCGGTGGTCCGGAACGTCAGCCGGGTGAAGTCCTTGTCGTCGTACGTCGTGATCGTGCGCTCGACGCGTCGGCCCTGGGTGCGGTCGCTGTACGGGTCGGTGGCCCGGACCCGGTCGCCGGTCCGCACCGATTCGATGGGGACGCTCCGCCCGTCGGCGAGCAGCACCTGTGTTCCCGGCAGGAAGCTGTGCTTGACCTTGCAGTTCGGGTTCTCGTCGGGCTTCTTCTCGTCGGGCTTGTCGTCCTTCTTCGGCGGGTCCCTCTTCGCGTCGTCGAGCTTCTTCCGGGCGTCCTCGAGCTTCTTCTCGGCTTCCTTGACCTTCTTGCGGTTCTTGACCAGTCCCTTGAGGGCGTCGTAGAGGTCGCCACCGTGCTTCTTCAAGCTCTTGATGAGCTTGTAGGCCTTCTTCCACTTCCACGGGGCGCCGTACTTCGCGCCCAGCTTCCCGACGGCACCCCCGATCAGGCTGAGCAGGACGTTGATCAGGGTTTCCGTGCAGGCGCCCATGTCGCCCTTGGTGATGCAGTTCAGCGCGTCGGTGATCCCGAGCTCGTCGGCGAGGATCTTCGCGAGTTCCTTCGCGGCCTCCTTCGCCTTGTCCGAGTTGGACGTCTCTTCCTTCTGGGCGTCCTGGAGCTCTTTCAGCGCCTTGTCGTAGTCGACCTGCGCCGGCGTCCTCGGCGTACCGTCGTCGTTGCGGTCCGACGCCGGATCCCCGGTGCCGGGCTTGCCCGAACCGCCGTCCCGGGCCTCGGTGTTCCCGTCACCACCGCAGTTCCCGCCGCCTCCGATCCGGCAGACCTGCGCACCGATCTTCACGGTGAGCTCCGCACCGATCCCCGTCGCCACCAGAGCGCCGACGATCGCCACGACCACCAGGACCAGGCCCAGGTACTCCAAGGCCCCCTGCCCCCGATCGCGCCGGCGGCGCAGACCCAGCAACCGGACGTCCGTACGCGGCCGGGAACCTTGTGACCACCGTCGGATCCGACGACGCAACTCCCCCAGATGTGACATGTTTTCGACGCTAACGAGCGTGCGGTGCACCCGTCTTGGGTCCTCGGACCCCAATGAGCACCCACCTGCAACCCGCCCATCGGGAGGCGAGTCCCCCGGCCGACCGGGCGGGCCGCCCGGGCCCACGTCCAACCACCCGATCACCCGTCACCCCGCGCCTCCGTCACCGGACTTGGGCCCGAACTTGGGGCCAAGGGCCCAGGTCATCCGGTCCGCCCGCCCGTACGCTCACGCCACACCCGAGGTTCGGCAGCGGGGCGGGCAGGCAGTGCGAGTCAGTGGCGGAGGGGAAGACCGTGAGAAGTGGCGGCGGCTGGAGAAGCGGAAGCGGGGGCCACATACCGCGGGAGCGCGGCGGAGGTGTGTTCTTTCCCCTGACGCGCAGTTGGGCCGTCGGCGCCCTCGTCTACGTCTTCGCCGGGATCCTGGTGACGCGTGGGCTCGTCGAGACGCTCGCCACCGATGAGCGGCTCCAGGTCTTCACCTGGCGGCTGGCGCTCCTGCATGTGCCCAGCGTCATCACCACCCTGCTCACCACCCTGGCCGCCGCCCGCGTCCTGCCCGACGAGCAGCGCGAGTCACGTCTCCTGTATCTGCTCGCCACCTTGGGTGTTCCGGTCGTCGGGCTCGCGTACGGCCTCTACGTCTCGTGGCATGTCGTCGGCGTCGAGGGTGTGCTGATGCCGGTGGTGGTGCTGGTCACCGGCTCTGCCGTGGGGCTGGCCGTCGACCGGCTGCTGGAGGCCGACGAGACGGAGCCCGCCGCGCCGAACTCGTACACCTGGCGCGACAGCGGTGCCACCGCCATGGAGTACCTGGGGGTGATCGTCCTCGTCGTCACCTTGATCGGCGCGATGGCGATGGCGGGTGTCGGCGGGCAGATCGGCGACCGGATCCGGTGTGCGATCAGTTCGATGGGCGGCGGCAGTGCCGGATGCACGACGGGCGGCGGGGACCCGACCGCGAAGCCGAAGACCGATGCCGACTACGAGCCCAAGCTGTGCCAGGTCTCCAGCGTTTCCGACACCGTCGGCGACAAGGTGAAGATCGGCTGGTTCGAGTGGGGCAACGAGTACGGCTTCCAGCAGAAGGTCAGCCAGGCCAAGACGGATGTGAACGAGGACGGCAAGGTCGACGAGAACGACAAGCTGGTCTACATGACGTTCACGGACGCCGCGTCCGTCGGCGCCAGCGGCAGTACGCCCGGCGTCAAGCTCGGCAAGCTCGGCAAGGCGGATGTCGACGTCGGCGGCGGCGTCAAGATCACCAACGGTGACACCTGGGTCTTCAAGAGCGAGGAGGACGCCAAGAAGATGCGGGACGACATCGAGGAAATGAAGATGTGGGAGACCTCGACCAAGTACAGCGGCGGCTACGGCGGCGGTTGGTACTCGGGCATGAAGTGGGCCGAGAAGAAGGAGGACGTCGAGAAGAAGATCGGCGACAAGAAGATCTCCTACTCGACCATCGGTCTCAACGTGTACGCCGACGGCGGTCTCAACATCAGCGCGGGCGACGAGTCCCAGCTCGGCGCCAAGCTGGGCGGCAAGGCCAAGTTCTCCCCCGACGTGACCATCACCAAGGACGACGTGAACGGCAACGAGTCGTACACGTACACCGCCAAGCTCGAACTCGAGGGCAAGGTCGGCGGCACGGCGGGCCCGCTCACCGGCACGGCCGGCGCGAAGGACACCCGCACCGGGGCGATCACCGTCACCCGTGACCAGAAGACCGGCAAGATCGTCCGTATCGACATGACGAAGACGGTCGAGACGGGCTCGACGTCCGACAAGGGCGAGGCCAAGGGCGACAACGGCAAGAAGGACGGCGACAAGCGCGGCGGCAAGGGCAGTGTCACCGACTCGTCCGGCGAAACCGGCATCGAGGTCCAGACGAACTCGATCATCTTCGGCAAGGACGACGACAAGGCCACCGAGGACAAGCGGGCCATCGCCGAGAAGTGGCTGGACGGCAGCGGCAACAACACCGCACCGTTCGAGTACATGTTCGGCGACAAGTCGCTGCAGCAGAAGCCCGACGGGACGGACCCCTTCGACCAGATGATGTTCCAGGACGGCCTGTCGAGCACCATGCAGTACCACGGCGAGACGGACGCCCAGGAGTTCGGCTTCGAGGTCTCGCTCGGCATGAGTCTCGGGTTCTCCATCTCGGACGAGCACAAGAAGGAGACACTGACGGACGCGCACTTCCTCGGAGCTCCGCAGGGCGACAAGCGCAGCTTCCTTCCGTACAGCTACTGCGCGAACTGAGCACCCCGCAGCACCGGCGGCACCACCCGGCACCACGCACGACGAGAGGCGATGAACGGACCATGGCAGCGGCAACGGCAAGGGCGGCAGTGAACAGGTCCCGGACGCTCGGCGCGGCTGTTGCCGCCGCCATCGGTCTCACCCTTCTCACCGGCTGCGGCTCCTCGGACGCGGGCGCCGTCCCGGCCGGCTGGGACAAGCTCGACACGAAGAGCCTGTCCGTCGGCTACCCGAAGGACAAGGGATACAAGGAGCAGTCCGCGGCCGACCGCAGCAAGAGCAACGCGGCCGTCGCGCTCAAGACGGAGGGCGGGCTGCGCACCGGCATGGTCTCGGTCCAGCTCGACTTCGCCACGGGCGTCGACGACGCGGGCGAGGCCGCCGCCGCGGCGGGCGCGGGCATCGGCCTCG